>JAGLXM010000026.1 GCA_023132915.1 Candidatus Bipolaricaulota bacterium | reverse complement strand
CTTTGTAACGCCATCATCGCAACGCCGGGGTGGCCGCGTTGCAAGCGCCCGTGGCCGCTGCGTGTTCCTTCCGGAGCTATCGCCAGAATATAGCCCTCTTTCAGCGCAGTTAGACCCTGGCGAAGGGCGCGCATGTCAGCTTCCCCTCGTCGTATGGGTATGGCCCCCCACAGGTTAAACAGGAAGCCTATAATAAAGTTGTCCCAGGACTCGGCTTTTGCAAAGCTGGTCACCGGGCGCGGGCGTAAATGCGTGTGGAGAACGGGGATTTCCAGGAAGTTAATATGATTGGTGACCAAGATGAGCGGTCCCCGTGCCGGCACCTTCTCCAATTGGTCTTTATACACGCGGCAGAGAAGGCGCACCAGAGCACTGATGGTTGAGTCCACCACTCGTTTGGTCAGTGTCATTGGGCAGCCTACTGTGGTTGACAGAGGATTTCGATCTGGCGCGGCAGCAACTCCATCTTAAGTTTTTGTCCTTGCGTACACAGGGTCTCACCATCGGCGTGGGCAGGTAAAACCCCTTCGACAGCGGTCACGACGATGCGTTGCGTCTGCCCGGTTTTGATGGATGGATGGGTGGCCTGCGTTCCTTTCATGAAGCGAGGGATAAGGGCGAAGATACGAACGCGGCTCACCTGGCTGGCGATGCATAGGTCGAATAGGCTGTCATCCATGCTGGCCTGTGGGGCCATCATGAAACCACCACCCATGCGGCGCCCGTTCATAATCGAGATCATTAATGAAGGCTGCTCGATCGTTTGCTCGTTGTATTCAATGCGCACCAGCGGGGCGCGGTAGTACAGAAAGATCGTTTTGAGGGCGGCGATCAAGTAGCCCAAAAAGCCATGCAGCCGTTTCATTTTTTGCGCTTCAAAGCCAGCGGCAGCGTCGAAGCCGATACCGACGCCGTTTCCGAAGTAGCGACCCTGGGGGAATAGCCCTCCCTCAACCCGCCCGATGTCAATCACACGCCGGTAACCCTGAGCCAACACACGGCAGCCTGCCACCAGGTCATGTGGTACACCTGCGCCAAAGGCGAAGTCATTGCCACGACCAACACATAACACACCCATGGCAGCACTTCCCTCTCCTGCTTGCCTTGCCAGCATCAGACCGTTCAGTACTTCATTGGCAGTGCCATCGCCCCCCACTGCAACCACGATATCGTACCCTTTCGTGACAGCCTGTTGCGCCAGTTCAGCGGCGTGCCACGGATACTCGGTGTGCACAATATCAAAATCCAGGCCGTAGTCACGCAGTGTTTGCTCAACCAGAGGAACAGCTCTCTTCCCTGCCCCTCTGCCGGCGATCGGGTTGACGATAATCTTATATCTGGCCATCTGGGAGTTGACTCCTTTCTGCCATATTCTCTCCGGACCGCAAAAGCCTCCCGATAGGATAGAAACTCAGTGTCTATATACCTGCAATGGCAACCTCGATAAAAGACATCCTGCACATGCAAGACGACATTGTCAAACCCGCTCGATGGCGCGTCCACCGTTAGTCCATATAACCAAGCGCTCGTAGGTGCTCCTTTAACTCAGCGTTAATCTCTCCAGATGTGTCGCCGTCCGCACGCTGGTGTTCAGCCTCGGCGAGAAATTTATCGATCTTGTGCCGCAATTCCGCCACCAATTCCGGATAATCGCATGCCACATCGCATCTCTCGGCTGGGTCACTGTCGACGGCGTACAGAGCTTCGACCCTTTCCCCAACGGTCGTCAGCTTGTAATTTCCGGCATACACGCCCCGGCGCACATGCTGCAGCTGCTCGATGATTGCAGGGTTGCGACGGTGAAGCATGCTCAAGATCGTCTTCGGCGGGTACGCCTCAGTATAGGCAACGCCCTCCTCCGCGTCGGGGTGGCCGTTGGCGACGTTCGCCAGTGGCGGCAAACCTGCGGTGACAGTCTGCAACAGATAAGACGACGACTCATGAGTTTGCGCTCCGATATTATTTGTACGACGACAGTTGACTTCTCCTTTTCAACCGACTTGTGATATCGTTCTAAACGGGATAAAAGTGAAGGAGGCTTATCATGAAACCAAAAAGAGAGCTCGGCGCCACAAACGCCCTTTACCCGACTTTGACTATTCTGGTTGGCGCCATAGTGAACGGTAAGCCCAACTTCGTCACCGTTGCCCACATCGGCATCATGAGCATCGAAAACCTGATTTCGATCAGCCTGAGCAAGATATGCCATACTAACCTCGGTGTTCGGGAGAATGCTACCTTCAGCGTGAACATCCCAACAGAAGCGCAGGTCAAGGAAACGGACTACTGCGGCATCGTTTCAGGGAAATCCGTAGACAAGGCCGCCCTGTTCAAGATCTTCTACGGTACCCTTGACACGGCTCCCATGATCGTTGAGTGCCCGATCAACATGGAATGCCGGCTGGTAAAGACCGTAGAGTTTCCCAAAAGCGACGTCTTCGTCGGTGAGATTGTGCAAACTTACTGTGATGAGAACGCCCTGGAGCACGGAGGGGTTGATCTGGCCAAGGTAAGACCAATCCTGTTTGACATGAACAGTCGTTCCTACTGGAGCCTAGGAGAGAAGCTTGCCCCGTGCTGGCGAATCGGCCGAGACCTGGAAGAGTGATAGTGCCAGACGAAACCTTTTTCGCAAGCAGAGAAACGAGCAAAAGACCTCAAAGAGTGCGCAGTAACCCTCGAAGCTAAACTTTAACAAGCTAGTGAAGGCCCACTAACAAGTGTAACAGGGACAGGTGGAGCCTTTATCATATAGTGACAATGGGCAAATCTCGCATCGTAACCAGGCCTGGTGCAGCTTCACACACGCGACGGATGGCGTTGACCGCGATAGCTACTGTGGCGATGTCCCCGTTGGTCCCCTTAAGTTTGACCTTAAGGTCCGGCTTGCCAGTGATCTTGATAGTATCGCCATCATTCTCCTCACCCAGCGCGGCGATGAAGGTGAGGGTCAGAAACTCGCCCTCATCGGTATACCCGCGGGCGACCTGTTTGAGCCCTCTCACCAGACCGGGTTTAACCTCGATGGCGTTGGTCCTGATCGGGTGATCGGCCACCACCGGTTCGACACTCGACTCGTAGCGAGCTAACTTTTTTTTCAGTGTGCTAAAGACCATGCCCACGGATTCGGGCAGGCCCACGTGCCCCATGCGGCCGGCTGCCATCTTGGCCTTGAAATCGTCCACCGTCATGCCGGAGCCGATCTTTTTTTGGAACGGTCCGCGCCGGGTGGAGGCGTTGATGACCCGCGTCACGTCGATACGATCCACCTGCTGACAGATGGCCGTCAGGCTGAGAGGCAGGCAGTCCATGATAAAGCCAGGGTTGACGCCGGTGCCCAGCACGGTTACCCCAGCCCCCTTAGCAGCAGCGTCAATCTCGGCGGCCTGTTCAGGATGCGCTAGCCACGGGAAGGAGAGTTCTTCTGCTGTAGAGACGATATCCAGTCCTGCTTCCAATATTTCGATGATCTGACCCTTAAACAGGTCAAAGTAAGAGTTGGTAGTGTGAAGCACCACGTCGGCCTCGGTTCGCTCCAGGAACTGTGCCAGTTTCTCGGCAACGACAAAGCCCAGGTGACGCCCCAGACCGATCGCCTCACCCACGTCCTTACCAACCTTGACCGGGTCAATGTCCACACCGCCGACTAACTCCAGCCCCGCACGCTCAATGACATGGCGCGCCACGGCGCTGCCGATAGGACCAAGTCCGTACTGGATCACTCGGATTTTATCTGACACAGTTAATAATACCCCCTAATTACAAGGTTTCTAAAACTTTAAGTTAATGCTCGGTGCAAATCTAGCCAGGTTTTTAAGAACGGTCAGTTGTCTAAGACTGCAAAACATGCTGCTGCCCCCATTCTCAGCTTAAAAGCACGCGCTGGGCAGCGGCTACCCCCGTCCCTCTGTCAAACGTGTAACTGCAGGCGTGCAGCCCCGCCTCCAGTGCGCCAATGGTTGCCAACAGGTCACCCGGCTTCGTTGCCCCCATGTGTCCAATGCGGAAATAGCGGTCCTTGATCTTAGGATGCAGTCCGCCCGCCAGGATCGCACCCGCCGCCTTTACTTTCGGTAGAAGCTCTGTTCCCGTCACACCCTCAGGATAGTAGGGAGCGGTCAACGTCGCCGCGGCGTGAGCAGGATCTGTGGGCACCTGGCTCATCCCCAAGGCGCTAATGGCTGCCTTGCACGCTTCACCCAGCTTGCGGTGACGAACGAAGCGAGCTTCCATTCCCTCACCCAGGATCTGCTCCAGGCTGACGTTGAGGGCGCAGATGAGGTTGACAGGAGGAGTGCCAAAGTAGCTTGGCCGCCGCGCCTCGTAGGCCTCCATGATCGGCAGCCAATTGCTCCAGTCAGCGTAATAACTGCTCACAGCACTCTTCCGTGCGCGCCAAGCAGCCATCGCCTGCGGCCCCACCATCAGCAGCGCCAAGCCCGGTGGCACACCGATCGCCTTCTGAGAGGCACTCAGCGCTACGTCAATCCCCCACTCCTGTTGGCACAACTCTTCACCCGCCACCGAACAGACACCGTCAAGCACCGTCAACACGCCATACTTACGACCCAGCACACCAAGGGCTTTTGCATCTACGCGAACCCCTGTCGAAGTGTCCACGTGGGTGAGAGTCATGAGTTTGTAACTGGCATCCTGTAGTGTTGCCTCAGTTTGCTCCAAGTCAACTGTGTTGCCCAGTGGCGCGCGAAGCACGGTAACCTCCGCACCGTAACGAGCCAGCAGTTCGGCATAGCGATCGCCGAAGACGCCGGTTTCAAGCACCAACGCCTTGTCACCAGGCTCAATAAGGTTAACAACCGCCATCTCCAGGGCTAGCATCCCGGACCCTGCCACCACGAACGGCTGACCTGAAGGACAGAGCCATACCTTTCGCATCCTTTCCAGCGCCTGACCAAATACCTCGATGAACTCGGGCGCCACGTGGCTTGTCGTGGGTGCACCTAACGCCTGAAGCACATCCGGCTCAAACTCGATCGGGCCAGGGATCATCAGCAGTGTACGGTCTTTCATAACACCCTCCTCAGATTCTAGTCGTAGTCTTTCCTGATCTCTTCTGTGGCCAGAAGCGCTCTAAGGTCCTTCATTCCCTCCCAAGAGGGAAGCTTTTGGTGGACAAGATAGTACTTCTGCGGAATTGGATGCGTTCCGATCACCACAGGGATGCCGTAACGTTCCTCAATGTAACTCTTAAAGTACCCTTGGCTCGGGCAGGGTGGATACCCCACCACCAACCCGGTTGCAAGGTGGATGGCTTGTGCTCCGTTTCCTATCATCTCCGCAGGGACATACTCGACGTTTCCACCGGGACAACCCCCGCAGGTCGAGTAGCCAACCAGCTCAAGAGGTTCATCCTTGGAATAGCGCGCAAAGCCACCAGCACGCTCCTTCATCGCCTTTAGGCACTTGCCGCCCCCACATGTGTAATACCGGTCGCAGATGATGATCCCTATCTTCATGTTCCTATTCCTCCCTGGTAACTACTCGTCTTCTATGACCTT
>JAGLXM010000259.1 GCA_023132915.1 Candidatus Bipolaricaulota bacterium | reverse complement strand
AGAGGCCTGGAAAGCTGATTCTTCTGACGAAGACTTCTCATCTGCCCCGCAAAGCGGAAAGGAGCTAAGGTATCGGCGGGGAAGGTTCGAGGATTGATGCCCAAAAGCTCGAGCTTCCCATGGTGGGAGAGGAGCTCTCTCCAGGATTCCAGGGTTGCGGTATCCGGGCTGCGAGCAAAAGAGGGGAGCAACGTTAAATAGATCCTTTCAAACTTCTTCCCCTCAAGGAATCCTCGTGCGAAGGCCAGGCAATCTTCAGTATTGAAAGGGAGCCAGAGACCAGGAATGCCGGTCTGAATATTTGTGCGCGGGTTCTGATGGTTAAAGCAGTCAAAGAGGATCTCCTCCCCCCTAACGCCCTCACACGCAAGGTAAGCGCGGTAGGCAAGGAGTCCGTATTCCTGCGGATGGTCAAAATCGATCTCTATAACCTCGATCCCGTGGTCCTCGGCGAAATCCTTGACCGCTGTAGCGAACTCCCCCGGGCAGCCCCATTCAGACTCCCTCCTCTCCTCTAAGGGAAGATTAAGCGGCCAGCGCGCAAGGTACTCCTGCGGGCTTATCCCGCCCAACCCTCCCACCTGGAGAAAGGACCGTTCAGCTACCACATACTGTGGCCATCGATAGCAACAGTTGATAAGGATAATCTTCCCCTGAGGAGCGAGGTTTCCCAGGATGAACTCCTGATAGGCCCCGGGCAGCTCCAGAAGCTTGATCCTTAAAAAATTAACGTAGCGGACCAGGGATCGATCGTGTAAAGGGTCGTAATGGTTGATGATCTCGATTCTCTCACCTGCGTTGTTGCTGAGGAGCACCTCAGCTAACCTTTTGCCGGACTCATAGTACGGTTCAAGCTCATCCGGCTTTATCGGAGGATGCCTGAAGGTGAGACCAAACGAGGTGGTGAGAAACGGGGCGCGGAGCAAGGCGGCCAAATGAGCGATCCCCCCGTTGGGGGAGCCGACCATGATCGCCTGGTATCCGTGATCGACCTTTGGGTATTGAGAGGCGCACCATTCCGGCAGCGAGCTGACATCAAAGCCTTCCAGTTCCTCTGGTTTTTGGCCCACCGAGACGGACATTCCCCATTCGATTCCCGCGATCCTCAAGTTTTCCGAAAGGAGGCTAAGCAGCCACAGGAAGAGCCTGCTTCCAGGAGGATAGCACTCCAGGATGCTCTTTCCTTGACCGGTCAGCGCCTCGGCTATCTCCCGAACGACCCTCGTCCCCGAGTCGAAGCCCTCGACCGGGATCGCTTTTTGTGAGCCTGACTCTCTCTTGGCTGCAGCGGGGAAATTCCCAACAACAAGGGCGAAGAGGAGGATGAAAGTGAGCATCACAGCCCCATGAGTCCGCGAAAAACACCTTCTAGTGAGATTCCTTGTTCTCATTTGGCAACTCACCTCAATCCTCATCGGGGCCGAATAGCTCATCCAGGATCGGCTCCAGGAGCTGGGGAAAATCGGTGTAAATCCCCCTCACCCCTTCCATGGTGGCAAAGTGCCGCAACTGGTCCGCTTGATTGTATGTCCAGATGTAGACACCGTATCCCAATCCCGCAAGCTTGGCAGCAAGGCTCGCGGTAAAGCCGACCGGGCTGGGCCCGTAGGCGTCCGCCTCTAAATCCTCCAGGTATCGCGCGGGGTTCCACGGGGCGAAGATGACTAAGGCGGCGATCGGAATATCAGGATCGAGCCTCTTAACCGCCTTAAGAAGGTCATGGTCGAATGAGGAGACCATCACCCAGTTCTCCATCTTTGTCTTCTTGATCAGCGAGACGAGCTTTCCTGCGATCTCCTCTCGGGGGAGGTAATCCATGGGTTTGACCTCGATATCGATCCGCCAGTCGTTCTTTTGGGTAAACTCCAGCGCCTCCCTCAGGGTGGGGACCCTCTCACCGCTGTAGGACTGCTGGTCCTCGATCGAGACATTGCCTTCTTTTATTTGCTTGAAGGAGTCGGTCTCGATGAACCAGGAGCCGGCGTCAAGCTTCTTGAGTTCAGCGAGAGTAAAGTCGTTGACCAGCCAGGGGGAGCGCTCGGGGAAGACCTCCTCGACGTTGGTCGTCCGCTTGAGGCTCTTATCGTGCATCAGGATAAAGATCCCGTCCTTGGTGAGCCGGACATCTATCTCCCACAGATCCGCACCCACCTGGAGGGCCTTCCGCCCCGCAGCCAGGGTGTTCTGCGGCGCCAGGGATGAGGCGCCAGCATGAGCGATGTTGAGCACCGGCCGCGAAAGCTTCGCCCCATGGAGGAAGATGTTGTCGCTCTCAACCGCGGCAGCTAAGCTCCAGGAAGAAAGGACCGTGATAAGCGCGCTCAACGCCACGAACGCGATCCTCCATTTACGGCTCATCGCTTGCCTCCTTTCAAACGGCGGTCAAGGGAGAAACTCCTTAATAGTCGCAAGCAGGATCTCTGCCTCCTTCTTCGCCTCCCTGTTCCAGAAGGGCCAATCTTCTATTGGGGCCGCAAGCACGAAGTCAAGCTCACGCTCGATCAGCCCCCTATCCCTGATCCCATCTATGTTTCCGAAGAGATCATATGTAAAGCCCCAGTACTGGGCATATACTACGTGATTCTCAAGGTATGTTTCGTCAAGCTCAATGGCGTGTTCCAGGTGCTTTCTGCCCTGTTCGAGGTCACCCCCGAGGAAGTCAGGGGTTGTCACCAGCAATGCTCCAAGCGCGTTGTGGGAGCTCCCGCCCCAGTAGCCCTCTTCGACCTCGATGCACCTCTCATACATCGCCTTCACCTTGCCGACATTCATCATCCCCTCCAAAGGGTTATAGCGGAACAGCGCCCCCCAGTTGTTGGCCGCCCACAGCAGGGCCGCGGGATCAATCACAAAGCCGATAGCCTCCTTTAAATCCTTCTCCTCCCACTCAGCAAAGCCGGGATTTAGCTTAAGACTTTGAAAGCCATAGGCCTTGCCCTTCTCAAAGAGATCCCTATTCTCCGGGGTATTACCCTCGCTAAAGGTAGTCAGCTCGTAATAGCTTTGCGAAAGCCGGTTGAGAACGAAGCCCTGAGATTGGACCGGGAGCAAGTCAAGGTGAGGCAAGACCGCCTCATAACAGGAGATGACCTCCTCCATCCTCTCCTTTAAGAACCTCTCGGTAAACGCCTCGTTCGCCTTGGCGAGGAGCTCCGCCGGGGTGGCATCATCGGCGAACGCCGGGACCCGCAGCGCCACGGCCGGGATCATCAACGTAAGCCCCAGAACTAGAAGGGCCCTTATCTCAATCGAGACCGGGCGGCCTTGCAAGAACACCCGCAGCCAAACACGCCTGGTATACATGTCAAAAAGTTTTACTCTTAAGTATGATCCCCGGCAAGTAGGCACCAGCCCGGAACCTTTCGAATGCTACGAATTTCGGGGCAGTGGTTCAGGTAAAGCAGTAACCTTTGGGCCTCTAGAGCTCACGAGCCACACCCCCGTTAAGAAAACCGCCTATCTGCCGGAGGTAATCTCGTTACTGCAAAATCCGATGGTAGATACTCATACTGAGCAAGAGGGATCACTTGATTAGGTAGAGCAATACTCCATAATTCTTTCGGGGTATTGCTTGGTATCGTCAAGTAGAAACGCTAGAGGCGCATCAACTTGACAAGAACTATCAATACCCCTAAGATTCTTAGGTGTAAAGCTAACTTTTGTCAAGTCGGCGGTGAGCTTATGAACATTCAAGGTTTCTTTGCCAGACGGCCGGTCTTCACGCATGAAGAGTTCACAGCATTTCTCGACGCCCAAGAGCCACGCAGCGTGAAAACCCGGGAGGCGATTCTATGCCACTACACTAAAGCCGGACGCATTCTGCACGTGCGTCGAGGACTGTACGCAACGGTTCCTCCCGGTCTGGACCCCGAGAAATGTCCGGTGGATCCCTACCTGCTTGCGGGCAAGATGACCGACGATGCTGTTCTCGCCTACCATACGGCCTTGGAATTTTACGGTAAAGCCTACTCAATTCATCAACAGTTTCTATATCTGACCAGCCGATCATCACGCCCGATGACGTTTCGTTCGTACCGCTTCCGCAGGGTGCTATTCCCTAAACCGCTTCGAGACGAACGACAAGAATCATTCGGCGTCATTGTGTCTGAACGGGCGAATGTGGATGTTCGAGTAACCAGCCTTGAACGCACCCTAGTGGACCTACTAGACCGTCCGAAGTTGGGAGGGAGCTGGGAAGAGATCTGGCGATCGTTGGAATCGGTCGAATTTTTCGACCTGGATCAGGTTATCGAGTACGTACTGCTCCTCGATAATGCCACGACGGTGGCAAAAGTCGGGTTTTATCTAGAGCAACACCAAGAAAGCTTGATGGTGAGCGCTGCCCACCTTCACACATTACGGAAACACCGACCGCAACAGCCACACTACCTGCAACGAAACAGCAGGAGCCCAGGACGGCTCGTGTCAGAATGGAACTTGGTGGTCCCTACGGAGATCCTTGAGAGGTCCTGGGACGAGTTATCATGAGGATCTCCAAAGAGAGGCTCTTTTCTGTCGCGGAAGTTACCGGATTCCGAGCGGAAGTCTTAGAGAAGGCCATCCACCTACTTAACCTCCTGGAAGGCTTCCGCAAGCATCCCTTTCTCAAGAATCGTCTGGCGCTCAAAGGCGGCACGGCTCTGAACCTATTCCTGTTTGATCTGCCACGCTTGTCTGTAGATATTGACCTGAATTACGTCGGAGCGGTGGAACGCGAGGTCATGCTCGCCGAACGGCCGAAGCTAGAAGAAGCGATCAGAGCGGTATGCGAGCGAGAGGGTTTCACCATTCGGCGGATGCCAACCGAGCATGCGGGAGGAAAGTGGTTGCTCCACCACGAAAGCATCCTCGGTCAGGGAGCAAACCTCGAGGTTGATTTGAACTTCATGTTTCGGGTTTCTCTATGGCCGATAAACACTAAAGATTCCCGTGAGGTAGGCTCTTACCAGGCTAGACAGATTCCTATACTGGACATTCACGAGTTGGCAGCGGGCAAATTAGCGGCTCTGCTAGGACGGCATGCAAGCCGGGACCTCTTCGACGCACACCAACTGCTCACCCAGGGTGATCTAGATCGTAGACGCCTTCGGCTAGCTTTCGTTGTCTACGGTGCTATGAATCGCAGAGACTGGCGAACCGTCTCTCAATCAGACGTAGATTTCGAGGCCAACGAACTTGAGAATCTCTTATTCCCAACGCTGCGCAGGAGTTCCATAGTAAAAATCGGAGAAGTTGACACCTGGGCCACTCATCTCGCAGGCGAATGCCGCCAAGCGCTGGGGGTTGTACTCCCATTTTCTGACTCGGAACGGGAGTTCTTAGATCGCCTTCTTGACCACGGAGAGATCGAGCCATCCCTTCTCACGAAGGACCCGCAGGTAGCGGAACGAATCCGTCAGCACCCAGGGCTCGAATGGAAGGCCATCAACGTTCGCCGATATAAAGGAAGACCACAGGCGTCTGCCTAGATTATAGATCCTTTCCGCATGAATTATGGTATGTGCCCCCGGAACTCCCGCAATGAAGAAATTCGCTCCCTTGATCCTTGCGCTGGGGGTGATATAATGAGCGCGTTGTTGGTAGTATTGCAGCCGTTTGTTTTTGGAGTCTAGTTTCTTTCTGAAGTCCACTAAGAACGTTCTGCTCAGCTAAAACTCCCAGCATAAAGGAGGTTCATCGAATATGTCAGATCGCGAGACCGGTACCGTAAAATGGTTCAACGACAGCAAGGGCTTCGGCTTCATCGAGCGAGAGCAAGGTGAAGACGTGTTTGTGCATTTCAGTTCCATTCGTAGCGAAGGGTATAAGTCGCTAGAAGACGGCCAAAAAGTGGAATTCACGCTTGGCCAAGGACAGAAAGGCCCGCAGGCACTAGACGTCGCTACCGTCCTTTAGAACTGAACGACATTTAAACGTGCGGCGCACAATCCCTGTGCGCCGCATTATTGTTATGGGGTCGATGCTCCATTACCTGTCAAGTGGCGACTCCTTTCGGGCCTCGGTAGGACTCTCCGCTCTTGTAGATAGCGGAGTAATTCCGGGGACGGAAACCGTATGCGCTTCAAGTTATGGTACGTGTCCCCTGATTTCCCTGATTTCTTATGCTGCCTGGACAGTGAAGAGATGATCCCGACAGACCGGATTTAAAGGAAGAGGACGGGAAGGCGCCATGGAGGTGAACTGAGGAACATCGACTTGACACGGCGCGCGCTTTCTAAAGATGTTCCTTAAATAGACCGTAATGATTATGTCACTCGAAAATGTGGCGATGAAAGATCTGACCCCGATTTTCCGCTACTTGGGTATAGGATCATCTTTGGCTACAAATGCTATTGGTCCAGGCTAATTGGAGAGAGCTGTTGAGTTCTCAAAGTCTTAATGCTGCAGTGGTCAGGAGTAGCACAGCAATCGAGACGAAGACTACAGCAAGTAAGGTCCACAACGCGGCTGCAGTCGGATTCAACAGGGAGATTTGACCGTTTGGCATGTGAACAAATGTGAAACCACTGCTATGAGTGATACGGCAGTCGCCGTACCAGGAGCGCGAATGCGCAGCGACTTGGTTGTTCCCAAGATATAAAGCTACGTGATCAATCCATCCATCAGCGTTGGGGTCATAGGCAATAACGTCACCCGGCAATAGCTCGGAGACCGATTCTTTGAGGGTTGCTCCATGCTCGATGAGCCATGCGACCAGTCTTGCTGCTCCTGGTTCTCCGTAGGCCTGCGTTCTGGATTCTATATTCAGACCTCCGCCTAGCTCATGAGGTTCGTTGCCAATGCAACAGGACACGAAGTGAGCGCAGTCATAGCCCTTGTTGCCTTGCGGGACTTTCTTACCTCGCCCTAGATAGGTCGGAGCATCTCGCCTCTCAAAGAAATGCCCATCGCTGCACACGCTGTGCCAATACTTCATCGCATACTGGCAAGCTGCTGAACGATCGTATGCGTGCGTTGCACAAGAGGGAGCAAGTGTCAGACCGAGCACAGATGTCAGTAACAGCAGAAAAGCGATCCATGCAGAGCAGGCGCTACTCCTAAACCCAGGGAATCGGCAGGGCATTCGAATCCCTCCATTACATTAGAGCCGTCATCCATTGTTGACAGTCCCGTGAAGTTGTCAACTACCGGAGGCCAACTCACTTTCTTAAGCGGCCTAACGGCGTAAATGAACCGTTTGGGAAGTCTCGTTCTCTTCTACCTTAGGAGCAGTTCCGGGGACGAAAATCTTATTTTCTCAACCTAAGACTGCGCCTGGATTTCTTCATGACCCAACCGGTCAGTCGCTCAGCCATCTGCCTTGACAGAAACCGTATGCGCTTCGGGTCATGATATGCGTCCCCGGATTTCCGTAACCCCGTCGCCCGTGTTCTGGGGCTATCTAATCAGGGTTATGGGCTTTCATATTGAGGTGCCAGGAACTGCGATTGCATTTGAAGATCGCATAGGAGACCATTGGGATTAGAAAAGGATTGAATCTCTGAATTCGGTCCGTAAGTATGTTTTCGAGAGAGTATAGTAGTTGGGAAGTGGTAGCTTTCGCTCAAGCTCAGCAACTGGATTCAGCTGATGGCATCTTGCCCCGGCTGATCCTGGCCCCTAACCACGGAAGGCGGAAACTTGCCCCGCAAAGATGGAAACGTACCGAAGATGCCAAACGTTCCCTGGCTTACGAAAGACGGATACCTTGATTTAAGTAAGTTGCCGATTGACTCCATGCTCACGCAGGCAGTCGGCGACAACGAAGAACAATTCCACTCGGCTTGTCGTATGCTCGCTTCAATGGTGTCTGCGGGAAGAACGGAAGCCGGGGTCTTCCTGTATGGCCTGCTGCGATTCTGCGGCGACAACAGGGCCAAGAAGGAATCGGTGGTCGAAGCTCTCGGAGCCGTGCGGACGCGTCAATCCGCTGGCTTGCTGTTTGAGGAGCTCAAGAAAACGGAGAGCTCAAACTCGACGAGAGGCTATCTCAACGCTGTACTGAAGGCGCTCCGAAGAATGCCCTTGGAACTAGTCAGGGATGGATTCGAAAACCTCCTGTGTGATTCCAAGTGGTCGTACAAGATGAAGCGTGAACCGCCCCGGGATTGCCGGAG
>JAGLXM010000258.1 GCA_023132915.1 Candidatus Bipolaricaulota bacterium | reverse complement strand
GCTGCTAACTGACCAAACATACGCAACCTTCCTAATCGGGTTGAACAATGCCAAGACGCTTTATTTTGCGGCGCAAGCTGTTTTTGTCGATCCCAAGTTCGCGGGCCGTTACGACCTTCTTCCAGTGGTTTCTTTGAAGGGCTTCTTCGATAGCGCTTTTTTCTATTTCCCTCAGGGTCAAGCCGGTAGGCATAATCATAGATTGGTCTTTGGGGACGATCTGCATAGAAAGGTGATTCAACCGAATAAGTTCCCCCTGGCACAGGACAAAGGCATGTTCTATAGCATTTTCAAGTTCTCGTACATTTCCGGGCCAGTCGTAAAGCATGAATGCCGCCATCGCCTCTTGGGACAGACCTATAACCTGTCTCCCCGTGAGACGGTTGAAGCGGTTGACAAAATGGTTAACCAGAAGAGGAATATCCTCTTTCCGTTCGGAAAGCGGTGGAAGGGATATCTTAATAACATCAATACGGTAATACAGATCATCTCGAAACCTCCCTTCTTGAACCAGCTTTTCTAGGTTTCGATGGGTCGCGGTGATTACTCTGGCATTCGTCGTGACCGCGTTTGTGGATCCTAAAGGCTCATATACCTTTCCTTCCAAAACGCGCAGGAGACTCACCTGCACAGCCAGCGAAACATCCCCAATTTCATCCAAGAAAATAGTGCCGTCTTGGGCCAGCGCAAATCGACCTGGTTTATCTTTCTTGGCGTCTGTGAACGCACCTGCTTTGTACCCAAAAAGCTCGGATCCACACAAAGTTTCGGGTAGGGCACCCAAGTTCACGGCTACAAAAGGCCCCTTCTTTCTTGGACTATTGTGATGAATGGCTCTGGCAACCAGTTCTTTCCCTGTACCGCTTGCCCCTTCAATCAATACCGTGCTGTCACTTTCAGCGATTTGAGGAAGGATCGAAAAGAGTTTGCGCATTTCTTCACTCTTGCTGATAATGTTGCCATAAGAGTGTTGTTTTTGAAGTTCCTTCCGAAGCTCATGTACCACCGTTAAATCGCGGAAGGTTTCCACGCCGCCAATTACTTCGCCGGCCTCACTTCTCAAGACCGCGGTGCTTACGCTGATAGGGATGCGCTTCTTGTCCGCACGGACGATGTAGACAGGCATACTTTCAATAGGTTCTTCAGTCGTTATGGTGTGACGGAGCACACAATCTGCCTCACATACATTGGCCCTGAAGACCTCATAGCATAGCTGACCAATGGCCTCTTCCCGAGGGATACCGGTGATCCGTTCAGCAGCCTTGTTAAATGACATAATGCGCCATCCCAAATCCACGGTAAAAACGCCATCTCCAATACTGTCCAGTATGATCTGGTGATGCCTAATGAGCGATCGCTTAGATCGATTCATACAGTTCCCCTGCTATGGCCTGTGAATCGTCAGACCTGTAACCACTGACGTTTCGGAATTTCTACAACCTATTGAAATCATACGTCTCCTGTTGGCGATCCATTTGCGCCATTCACATAGTAGACAGTAGGCAGTAAGCAGTAGGCAGAGAAAAGAGTAGGCAGTTTTGCCTACTGCCTACTGCTTACTTCTATTGCGGAGCGAAGCTAAGTTCAGGTTTGGCTCCCTCACCCTGCCCTGTCCCCTCTTAGCAAGAAATAAGACTCTATGTCAATAATTCAGGTTCAACATGTTCCCTTGGCGATGCTCTTCATGGTTCACTTTGTTCCCGAAACCGCGTGTTTGCCTGCCTAATAACAAGTAGAGTAAAAAGTTATTC
>JAGLXM010000257.1 GCA_023132915.1 Candidatus Bipolaricaulota bacterium | reverse complement strand
GTTCATCACGTAAATCTCGTAGTTAGCATCCCTTCCGGAGACAAAAGCGATCATCGCCCCATCGGGCGACCACACCGGATCCCAATCGGAGCGGGAGTCGTGGGTGAGGTTTTCCAGAGCTGCGCCATGGATGTTCATCGTGTAGATCTCGCGGTTGCCGTCGCGTCCCGAGCAGAAGGCGAGCCTTGTGCCGTCAGGTGACCAGGTTGGATGGGCGTCGGCGGCCGGGTCGTTCGTCAGCCTTCGCTTATTTGTCCCGTCGGCTCTCATCACGTAGATCTCGGGATTGCCGTCCCGATAGGACGTGAAGGCGATCATCGACCAGTCCGCGGACCATGCCGGGTCGACATCCTGCCGCGGATTTGTGGTGAGCCGTCTCTGCCCGCTGGTGTCGATCACGTAGATATCCGTGTTTGAAGCAGGTTCGTATATCGAGCGCA
This sequence comes from Candidatus Bipolaricaulota bacterium, assembly GCA_023132915.1. GTDB lineage: Bacteria > Bipolaricaulota > Bipolaricaulia > UBA7950 > UBA9294 > UBA9294. The sequence continues at coordinate 5,928 of JAGLXM010000257.1, read as the reverse complement.
CAAAAGCGATCTTTCCCGAATCAGTGATTGTGAAGGGTGCGTTGCTCTCATCGATAACCTCGGCATACCACGGGTAGTCGCTCAGCCTTCGAAAGGCGGTAATCCTGATCCTAAAGTTGCTCCCAGACGGATGGAAAAGCGGGATCTTCCAGTCACAACTACCCCTTCCATGGCTTCCGAGCGGCACACCCCCGGCGATCGTGGAGTGGACACCGCCATCCGCAAGGAGTTCGATTCGCAGGTCTTCTGTAAACTGCTCAGGCCTGTTGACGCACCAGCTTATTGTCTGTCTGCTGCCGGCAGCCCATACCTCCCCACCGTTCGGTGATGTGACAGTCACTGATGGCGCGAGTAGGAGGGTAGGTGCGGGCAGAGGTCGCCGATCCAACGAAAGGACGGTCCAGGTTGTGGCGATGACCAGACCGCCTAGAAGAACGACCAGAACGAGGGATTTTCCTTTCGCATAAAGATTCGGGGCTACACTCTTCCTTTTCTTCATCTTGCCTCCTTTTGAGGGCTGCCCACTTAAGCCGGGCTCTTCCTTCTAGCCTGAGTCCGCTGCAAAACGCAACCTCAGACTATGGCAATCCTTCTTCAAAAAGACGAGGAGGTGCCTTTGTAAGCTGCGAACACTGCTTCATTGAAAGAGAAAAAGCGCAGTGCATGGAGGAGAACGAAAGCCCATTGTGATGAGAAAAGTCACCGCGATAAATCTGCCAAACCTCCACCTTTTCCCAGCATACCTCTAGCAGCGGACAAAGACAAGTATCTAACTGCAAAATACGGGAACACGCCGAGGAGCGTAAAGCAATTGACAGAGATTGGCCCACTTGCTATGTTATCTGTAATGGGAAGGTAAGAAGGAGGTGATAACGGTGCACGAAATCCCGAGCAATCTGAAGCGACTGCTCTTCGGAATGGGGGCAAGGTGGCATGCGTTGATGGCCATCGTCCTGGACTTTGTAGGGCTAGGCTGCTTGATCGTCGGAATCGTTGGCGATGCCTCTGATAAGGTACTTGGACTTGAGCCGACGAATTGGTTCATCATGGCGGCGGCCCTTTGGCTATGGGCTTTAGCAGCATGGATCTGCGGATATATGGCCGCAAAGGAAGGGTAGGTGGAGGAAGTGGGGCGAATTCCGGGGACGCATACCATGATTCCTCAAGGAGCAGCCTGGGATAGGTCTTGTGTCACTCGAATTCTCACCGGTGGTAGGCATCTACGCCCCCTTCTTCTTGTTCCATCTATCGCTCGCTAACTTCTCAGCCTCTTCCGGGGTGCGTCCTCGACTTTCGGCTTTATCTTTGCCGTCTGTGATCGTGGTCTTGTAGTGGTGGTCGTTGAAGATTCTTTCCTCGAAGAAGCTCTCCTTCTCAGTTCGCGAAGTGGGAAAATGTTGACACTTATCGATAAATGTATACACTTTCCCACATGGAGAGGCAGACGGACTCAAAACAGATTCTCGAACTGGCAGCCCATCAACGTAAAACGGTGGTCAAACCTTGTCTTTTGCATACAAATGAGTGGCAATCCTGTGGACGCATGCCATGATCCCTCAAGGAGCAGCCTGAGATAGGTCTATGTACCTCGATCTTCGAAACAACACTTCAAGGTCGAATGATGAGCAGTAACACCGATGCCTAGCCAGCTCCGTATCTCCGCCAAGACCCTCGGAGAACTGGCACTTCCTGACTTCTGCCCGCGGTGTGCGGCTGATCGGCCTTCCCCACATCCAGCGGGAGTTCATATGGAAGAATACCAAGGTTCGTGATCTGTTCGACTCGATGTATCGCGGCTACCCGGTGGGCTATCTCTTGCTGGACGATCTACCTCTTGGGGGGAGTTTGTGCTACCATCGGTGAGCAGGAGAACTAATCGCTTTGTGGGAAGAGTGTGTAAGGCGGGCCAACATGCCGGAGGGCAGAAGGGAATCTGGCAATAGGGGTGATGAGTATGGATCAGCTGACGATCAATACGGCTGTTCGGAGATACCGTGAAGGATTGGAGAGGATCTTTGGCGATCAATTAGTAGCTGTAATTCTGTACGGTTCATGTGCGCGAGGGGAGGCAGGCGAGGACTCGGACATCGACCTTCTGTGTGTTCTGAGAACACCGTTTGATTACTGGGATGCCTTCCGCAGATCATCTGCCCTAACTGCGAGAATCAGCCTGGAGGAAGACGTGGTCCTTTCTCGGGTCTTCGTCTCCGAACACGAGCTTCAGAATCGCGATCTTCCATTCTTCATCAACGTTCGCCATGAGGGAGTGCCGACATGAATGAGGGTATCTCGGCTCTTCTCGCTAAGGCTGAGAAAAGCCTTTCCGCAGCGCAGATACTCGCTACAGAAGGGCACCATGGTTTTGCGGCTTCTCGCGCTTACTACTCCATGTTCTATGTTGCCGAAGCGCTACTTGCCTCGTTGGGAAAGGCATATTCCAGCCACGGGGGTGTGATCGGGGCCTTTGGCCGCGAGTTTGCCAAATCAGGACGGCTCAACGCCAAACTGCATCGCTGGCTGATTGACGCACAGGACATTCGTAATGTTGGCGACTACGGGGTCGGCAGGGATGTCTCCGCCGAACAAGCGAAAGAAGTCATCTCACAGGCGCAGGAGTTCATTGCAGTGGGGAAGGACTATCTAGAAAACGCTAAGAACAAAGAGCCCTGAGGCGTTTGCCCCCCCTGTTTTGGTACTTAGTCTTCATTTGCCCTACAAGCAGCGGTCCTAAGGAGGCAGGAATGGCCGAACCTCTCCGCATCTCAGCCAAGAACCTCGGAGCACTCACCCTTCCCGACTTCTGTCCACGATGCTTCTGGCTCAAGCTCAAAGCGCGGAATCGTCTTCCGTTTCAGATCTTCCCGGGGATCTTCAGCTCGATCGATGCTTACACCAAGCGCGTGGTGCATGCGTGGGTCTTTCATTAGATGAAGCCGTTTCACCGATTGGTGAAATAGCATACCACGGTGAAGGATTTCTTGACAAGCGTGAGTTTTCACTCTATACTTGCTTTTCACCATTTGGTGAAAATAACGAAAGGAGTGAAATGTACGAGAACGAGGTCCTCCAACAAGGTGAACAGGCCATCCGCGATTGCCTCGATCGTGTGCCCTTCCTGAAGATCCGTGATTTCCAAATCGAGCCGGACTTCTCCGGCAGGCGACTGGATTTCGTTGCGCGCGTCGAGACGGTTGGTGGCCAGTACAGCCTCATTGTCGAAGCAGAGTCGAGTGGCCAACCCAGAGTGGCGCGACGGGCCATCGATCAACTGCGGGCCTACTCCGGACTTATGCCCAGTTCCTACGCCGTCATCCTCGCTCCTTACATCAGTGAGGCTACTGCGCAACTCTGTGAGCGTGAGGGTGTGGGGTACATCGATCTAGCAGGCAACTGCAGACTGAGCTTCGGTCAGGTCTACATCGAACAGCGCGGCAAGAAGAATCCGTTCTCGGAGAAGCGCGAGCTTCGGTCGCTCTACTCGCCCAAGGCGGAGAGAATCCTGCGCGTGCTTCTGACGTCGCCACAAAGAACATGGAAAGTGCAGGAGCTTGCCGGTGAGGCTGCTGTGAGTCTCGGGCTGGTTTCCAAGGTAAAGCGGATCCTGGAGCTTCGCGAGTGGCTCGATCAACTGCCGAGCGGCTTTAAGCTTCTCGATCCCGAGGCTGCCTTGGACGAGTGGGCGAGCGAGTACCGTTACAGTAAGCATCGGACCTTTGGCTACTACTCTTTCAGTTCCGGAAGTGAACTCGAACAACAGATTGCGTCTGCAGCGGAAACGTGCGGCGTTCGGATTGCGCTCACTGGCTTCTCGGCTGCTGTGCGATATGCACCGGCGGTGCGCTACCGGCGCTCGATGCTCTATTGCGACGGGGATCCTACGGCTATCGCGCAGGAGGTCAAGCTGAAGCAGGTTCCGAGTGGTGCGAACCTCACACTGATTCAGCCATACGATGAAGGTATCTTCTACGGGACCGGGCGTCGCGGTGGGCTGCCTGTTGTTTCTCCAGTTCAGACGTACTTGGATCTCATGAAGCAGGCGGCTCGTGGAGAAGAAGCGGCTGAGGCGCTGATGCGGGAGGTGATTCAGCCATCGTGGTAACCAAGGGCGATTACAACACTGAGCAGGTGGCTGCAGCCAGATCAGTACTGCTCGAGCTGATGCTCTTGCTAGGTGAGTATCGCGATCACCTGGTTCTTGTAGGCGGCTGGGTTCCCGAATTCCTGATCACCCAGCCTGGCAAGCGCCACATTGGCAGTATCGACGTTGATCTAGCCGTAGATCACAACGCGCTGACGGAGGCCGGCTATCGAACGATCCGACAGCTTCTTCTTGATAGAGGGTACGTACAGGATGATCAACAGCCATTCATCTTCCGAAGAGAGGTCAACTCGATCACTGTGGAGGTCGATCTCCTGTCAGGAGAGTATGGGGGCACTGGGAAGAGTCGAAGGCACCAGAAGATTCTCGACACCCATCTCCGGAAGGCGCGTGGGTGCGATATCGCATTCGACAACCCTGAGACCATTCGGCTTGAGGGCGAGCTTCCTGACGGAGGACGCGATGCGGTGAGCATCAAGATCGCATCTATCGAGACGTTCCTGTGTATGAAAGGGATGGCTCTTGACAGTCGCTTCAAAGAGAAGGATGCATGGGACATTGACTACTGCATCCGAGAGTTCCCGGGAGGGATGGACACATTAGTCGAACGCCTCAGACCGAGAATCAAGCATGGTCTAGTCCGGGAGGCATTGGACAAGATCGCCAAGCACTTCGCCTCACCCGAGCACCGTGGCCCTCGACATGTGGCTGACTTCGAGGAAGTGGATGATCCTGAAACCCGTGATGCAATTCAGCGAGACACCTTTGAGCGTGTGAACTACGTGCTCGCTCAGCTTGGGATCCGACCTGAGGACCATCATGAGTAGCCTGACAATCAGGAGCAGCATAACCAGGACGAGCATAACCAAGAGCAGAGGGAGAACCAAGGTGAAGTCTGGAGGGAAGGGAAGCGTAGTCAGATCTGAACTTTCCGCATTCCCGGGAGACTCTGCGGCAAGGGAAAGCGGCTACCAGACAAGCAGAAGAAGGCAACCGAAACCGTCGTTAAACGTGCAACGCTTCTGAAGGAAAGAGTAGGCAGGGGGGACACACAATGAGAGAACCTCTCCGCATCTTAGCCAAGAACATCGGAGCACTCGCCCTTCCCGACTTCTGTCCACGATGCTTTTGGCTCAAGCTGAAAGCGCGGAATCGTCTTCCGTTTCAGATCTTCCCGGGGATCTTCAGCTCGATCGATGCTTACACCAAGCGCGTGGTGCACACGTGGATCGATCGCAACGGCGGGGCACCGGTCTGGTTGAAGGGGCTCGGCGAGGTCACCGGTTACATCGACCCACCGCATCACTCGCGTTTCTACATAGAGCTTACCGAATATGGTGGGGTGCTCCTCACGGGTGCGCCAGATGGAATTCTCACGCTGACCGACGGATCGATCGCGATCATTGACTACAAGACGGCGAAATACACGGGAACGCAAGATAGGCTCATGCCGATGTACGAAATCCAGCTGAACGGTTACTTACTCATCGCCGAGCATTTGGGGATTGGCAATGTGACAAAACTTGCGCTGGTCTATGCCGAGCCCGTAACCGATGAGGAGACAGCCGCGCAGCCTGAGATCCATTCAGACGAAGGCTTCGTGATGCCCTTCTCGATTTCCGTTCATCCCGTCCCAATGGAACCAGCGAAGCTCCAACCTCTGTTTCAAAAAGCACGGGAGATCTATGACCTGCCTGAAGCACCTGATGGCAGGTCCGGCTGCGAGGACTGCAAAAGGCTTGACGCTCTCATGCTGCTCGCTCGCAAGCTCTAAGGGGTCTTCTCAGGCTTGCCGGAATGTGATGTAGATAACACTCACTTTCAAGTCC
>JAGLXM010000256.1 GCA_023132915.1 Candidatus Bipolaricaulota bacterium | reverse complement strand
ACTGGTAATATGGAGTTGATCCTTGATCGAAGCCTCTCTAACAAGCGAATCTTTCCAGCGATCGACATCGAACAGAGTGGGACTCGTAAAGAGGAACTCCTTCTAGAAGAAAAGGTGTTGAACCGTGTGTGGATCCTGCGTAAGATGTTGGCCGAACGGAACGATTCACAGGCCGCTCTTGAGTTGATCAAGAACAAGATGGAGGCGACTAAGGACAACGAGCAGTTCCTCGAGTTGATGAGCAGTGATTGATAAGAAACCGATACGTAAAGACCGCGTCCTTTTAGTGATTGTCATCCTGCTGGGAGTGATCCTTATACCGATCTTGCTGCGTTCGGGAGGCCCAGAGCCTCCAGAATCCCCACTTTCGATAGTAGAAGCACCACCGCAGGAAGCACCATCGTTAGAAGAACCGCCGATAGAAGAGCCTTCTTTTGTAGAGGAGCCCCTCTTTGTAGAACCCCGGGAAGAGGAAGAGTTCGTCCTCCTTGAGCACGTCGTAGAAGAAGGGGAAACATTGAGTTCGATCGCTTCCCTCCTGGGGGTCAGCGTCAAGCAGATCATGGCGAGCAACCGCATTCGCTCCCCAGGGGTGATCGTACCAGGTGAGACCCTGCGTGTCCCTAAAGAAGGGATCCTCCACCTCATCAAGGAGGGACAGACCCTGACCGATATATCTCTCACCTATGCCGTCCCGATCGAGGAGATTACAGCTGCCAATGGAATCAGCGATCCTGGGATGATCTACGCGAGGGAGGAGATCCTGATTCCCCAAGTGATTGCCTCCCCATGGGAGAACGTCATCCACCTCTCCAAGGGGGAGGAAACGCGCTTTATCTGGCCGCTTACGGGCGAAGTTGTCTCAACTTTTGGCTGGCGGGTCCATCCTGTTCTCGGGTATCATCACCATCACAATGGGATCGACATAGATGTGCCGATCGGGACAACCGTCTATGCCGCCGCGATGGGAAAGGTGACCTATGTCGGGGAGGAGGAAGGGTACGGGACCCTGGTCATCCTCGAGCACGCGGAGGGCTACTATACTGCCTACGGACACCTTTCGAGCGTTCTTGTGTACGCGAGGCAGTTTGTAGAAGCAGGGCAACCGATCGCCGAATCAGGGAACAGTGGAATCTCCAGTGGTCCACACCTGCACTTCGAGGTGCGCAATCGCGAGTTTCCGGTTGATCCGCTCCGTTATCTTCCTTAGCGAGAGCCGATGGAGCACCTGTCAATTAAGGGAGGAAGGCGGCTTACCGGATCGATTAACGTAGAGGGGGCAAAGAACGCCGCTCTACCTGCTTGCGTCGCTACTCTCCTGACCGACGAGCCAGTTATCCTTCATCGCATACCGCAGTTACGCGATGTGAGCACAATTCTCGCCACCATCACCTCGTTGGGAAAGAGGGTAACACGTGAAGGGGACCGGGTGGAGATTACCCACGGGGAAACGTTGAAAGCGGAGGCGGAGGCGCGTTATGTTAAACAGATGCGCGCTTCGTTCCTCGTCCTCGGTCCGCTTCTTGCCCGCCTCGGGCACGCTGTGGTTCCGCTTCCCGGCGGATGCACGATCGGACCCCGCCCAATCGATCTTCACTTGCAGGGGCTTAAACGACTTGGGGCAACGATCGAGGAGCGTGTTGATTCTGTCGCCGTCAGTGCGGAGCAACTCCGTGGTGCTCGGATCGACCTTCCGTACCCGTCAGTGGGAGCAACCGAACAGCTAGTCATGGCTACCACGCTGGCCAAGGGAGAGACGTGGATTGAGAACCCGGCTAAGGAACCTGAGGTCGCTGATCTGATCGACCTTCTACGTAAAATGGGCGCCCAAATCGAGGTCACTCCAACTGCAATCAGAGTCGTGGGGACAGAGAGTATTCACGGGGCCGAGCATACGGTTATCCCTGACCGGTTGGAGGCGGGAACCTATCTCCTTGCGGCGGCAATCACAGGCGGCGAAGTGGAAGTGAAAGGTGTGGTCCCGAAGCACCTGCGACCGTTGCTCGCCGTCCTTAAGGAGGCCGGGATGATGTGTTTCGAGGGGAACGATACAATCGTGCTTGCCAATACCGAGCGTCCGCACCCAGTGCAAGTGAGTACCGCGCCCCACCCGGGATTTCCAACTGACCTCCAGCCTCCGCTTGTCGCCATGCTCAGTTTGGCGAGGGGAAAAAGTGTAATTGAGGAAATGGTCTTTGAGCGCCGCTTTGGCTATACCCCGTCACTCAAGCGTATGGGAGCCCACATTGTACTCACAGATCGGACGGCCACCATCACCGGTGTGAGCACCCTGTGGGGAGCGGAAGTGGACGCGCCAGACATTCGCGCTGGAGCCGCCCTTGTCCTCGCCGGGCTCGCTGCCCAGGGGTTCACCAGAATTTCTCAGCTTGAGCAGATTGACCGTGGCTATGCAAAGATCGAGGTAAAACTAAGCCTCTTAGGGGCACAGATTGAACGAGAGCGGTGATCGAAAAGGCCGGCCATTGATCGAGGACCGTCTCGGTGAGCGGGCGCGCATCTATGGCTCCGAGCGCGCTTTACTTGTCGGCCTACAACCTCCCGGTGAGGGAGCGACAGATTCCCTGCGCGAGGTGGAGTTACTCGCTGATACAGCAGGAGTCCCGGTCCTAGCGCATGTAATCCAGAAGCGACCGCGCCCTGACTCGTCCACCTTTATTGGGAAGGGGAAGGCTACAGAAGTGAAGGCGGTAGCGAGCGAGCTTGATGCTGAGGTAATCATCTTCGATGGCGAGCTCTCGCCAGCACAGGCGCGCAACCTGGAGGAGGCGATTGGTAGAAAGGTGATCGACCGCACACAGCTGATCATGGACATCTTCGCGCAGCGGGCGGCAACGAAAGAAGCAAAACTGCAGGTGGAACTTGCCCAACTTCGATACCTCCTCCCGCGTTTACGCGGCTGGGGAAGCGCCCTTACCCGACTCGGCGGAGGGATCGGGACGCGTGGCCCTGGAGAGACGCAGCTCGAGCTCGACCGTAAGAAGATCAATCGGCGGATTCACACTATCGAGCGCCGCCTCGTGAAGGCGAAGGCCGAGCGTGCACTGCGGCGGAAGAGGCGAAAAATAAGCTCTCTTCCGCAGGTTGTCCTCGTCGGTTACACCAACAGCGGCAAGTCGACGCTGTTGAACCGCCTGTGTGGGTCAAATGCCCTTGTCGAGGACAAGCTGTTCGCTACCCTTTCTACCACGGTCCGCCGAGGAGAACTCGACTCAGGGAGATGGGCACTGTTCATCGATACGGTTGGGTTCATTCGCGCCCTCCCGCATGATTTGATCCCCTCTTTCGCTGCTACGCTGGAGGCAGTACGCGACGCTGACCTGATCCTCCACATCGTCGACCTTGATAGCTCTTCACTCGAGGAGGACTATGAAGCTGTTCTTGAGACCCTCAATCGGGAGGTTTTCACCACCGATGCCTTTCGCCCACCAATCCTCAACGTTCTGAACAAGGTCGATCTGATCGATCATGATGGAGAAAGGGCGGAGTTCTCGTCTGCGGGGGTTCGGATCTCGGCGAAAGAAGGCACTCACATCGACGGTCTGCTTCACCGCATCCGCACCGTGTTGAACCAAGATGAGGTCGAAGCGTCCTTGTTGGTCCCCTACGCGGCGAGCGACCTTGTGCACCGCTTCACCCAGCAAGGAAGGGGGACCATCAAGGAATACACTGAAGAAGGGATCGAGATTGAGGCCTTGCTCTCTACCCACGAGCTTGGTCGGTTGAAGAAGGCAGGGGCACGGATTATCGCTTGCTCTTCTTTCCAGAGGGAATGATCTTCACCGAGGCGACATTTGCCTCGATACGCTCCTGGGCATTAGTGAGGATAGTTACGGTGTGGCGGAAGATGTTGTGCGCGATGACCTTCCCACATTTGTCGTCGTAGGAGACCGACGTTCCCAGCTTTGGCATCCCTTTGAGTTCACGCTTGTAGGCTTCGTGTTCATAGGAAAGACAGCACATCAGCCGGCCGCAGATTCCGGTGAGACGCTCCGGTGAGACGAACAGCTCTTGGTCGTACGCCAACTCCATGGGGACCGGTTTCGGCTCGCGTAGGAACGTGTAGCAACAGACAGTCCTCCCACAGCGCCCAACCCCACCCTTGATCCGCGCCTCGTCGCGCACCCCCATCTGCCGCAGTTCAATCCGCACTCCGAAGAGAGTAGTTAACTCCCGCAACAGGACACGAAAGTCGACTCGATGCGGGGCGGTGAAGTAAATACGCAAATGCGAGCGGTCGAGCGTGTACTCGGCGGCGACAAGGTACATCGGAAGCTCGTGGCGGGCGATCGCCTCCCGGGTGGAGAAAAGAACACGCTCGGCGCCAGTCCGATTGCGCTCGTAGGCGTCGAGGTCGGCAGCTGTAGCCAGCCGCACGATTCGCTCGAGCTGCTCGCCGATCCCCTCACCGGCGGCCAGGAGGCTCTTCACCACCCCCAGCCTCAGTCCGCCGTGGTCAACTATACAGCGCATCCCCGGGGTGAGGGAAACAGAGGAAGCGTGGAAGTACTCCGTATCGCGCTCCAAATTGAGGACTCGTACCAGGGCAATCTGTCCGTCAGCCATCTTACAACCTCCCCGCAGCAAGAAGTAGCCAGAGGAGAACCGCCTCCAGCGGGGAGTGCCCCTCCACCGCCTGTCGCGCCCGCTCAATGTACTCGGAGAACCGCAGTATCTCCTTTATCTTCACCCGTGCACTCAACGAAATGAGAGTCTCATCCTGATATGAAACAGGAACGGAGAGGTTTTTGCGAACCAAGTCGAAGGAAACATGCATGAGGTCCTCCAATAAGGTAGTTATTGACTTGCTCTCCACCTTCGCGAGGATCCGTGCTCCTACCACAGCAAGTTCCATCTCTCCCTTTATCAAACGGTCGAGCAGAGAGAGGATCCCTTCGTGGCGGAGAATCGGATCGCGGCTGATTACGGCAGTGGCCAGAACCTCGGCAATTGCCGTATGGGCGCTCGTTTTCGCCTGTGTGCGCAGTGTTGCTATATCCTCGCGTGTTGCGATGAAACGATCAAGCTCCTCTTCGTTATGGGTTACAGCGATCAGGTAACGCCCCTCCTCCTCGCTATAGCCGACCGCTGTGAGCTTAGCGAGAAGGATCTCCTGTGAGGGAGGCTTAAACCGCACGACGCGGCTGCGCGAGAGGATTGTCGGCAGAATATCACCGGTATATTTTGCTAACAAGAGGAATACCAGATCACGTGGAGGCTCCTCGAGGACTTTGAGGAGCGCGTTTGCCGCCTCTGAGGTTAGTGTCTCGGCGTGAGTGATTAGACACGCCTTCCGTTTTCCTTGCACCGGGGTAAACTGCCCCCCTCGAATCACCGCGCGAACCCGATCGATCCCGATCTTCTCCTTGCCCGGTGGAGGGACAAGTTCCATCAGCGCTGGGTGAACTCCCCGCAGGACGAGTTGCTGTTCCTTCAGATTATCGGTGATAAGGGATGCTGCCAGCCTCCGCCCCTCTCTGATTCGGTCTATCCCTCGCGGAACAAGGAACAAGGAAGAAACCGCGCCGTGCACTTCCTGGTCGACCAGAATCGCTTTTTGCATGACGTAAAGAAGGGTAGCACAGTGAAACAGGGCGCGCAAAGCCCCCTCGCCTTTTTAAGTATCTGTTACAGGAGGTTTCCTTCGAGGAAGTCGGCGACCTCCTCTGGCCGGTGGGGTGATAGGATTCTCACCCCGTCGGGGAGGGCGACATGTTCGTCGGTGACAACCGCGACCACGTCGATCTCACCGGCGAGCGGTTCGGCGCGTAGCTCGGTTAAGCGGCGGAAGACTTCGACTTTGGGGAAGGGGCCATGCTTGAACCCCTCGACGAGAACCACGTCGAATCCCTGAAAGAGTCGCTCGATTGTCTCCTCAATCGCCTCTTTGGGAAAGGGTTCCCAGAAGAGGGCGCGACCGGATCG
>JAGLXM010000255.1 GCA_023132915.1 Candidatus Bipolaricaulota bacterium | reverse complement strand
GCAATGGTCACCGCAGGGATGAGGGCGTTTCGCCTGGCGTGCTTCTTGATCACTACTTTCTCTTCTAGCCCCTTGGCCCTGGCCGTGGTCACGTAGTCCTGCCGCAGGGTCTCAAGCATGCTGGCACGCATCACCCGCAGAAGCAACGCCCACGAGACATAGGCCAGTGTAAACACAGGTAAAAGTAGGTGGCGTACCGCATCGCCAAACACATACCAGTTCCAATTTAGAACCGCATCCAACGTGATGATGCCCGTGTAGTTGACAAACTCACTCGATCGCACGATCGCAGCGGCTCCCAGCCCAAGCTGCCCCGGGGGAAACCACCCCAGGATCCCATAGAAGAGGAACAGGCCTAACAACCCTGCCACAAAGGTGGGAAGCGACCAGCCAGTGATGGCAAATATGCGCGTGATGTGATCGAGAGCCTTGTTGTGTTTCACCGCGGAAAGGGACCCCAACCAGATCCCCCCCAGTATGATCGGAAGGGCAGACCACAGGGCGAGCTCCGCCGACACAGGCATGAACCGCATGAACGCCCCGGCCACCGGCCGCGCCGCCGACTCTGACCACCCCAGCTCACCATGGATCACTTCCCAGAACCAGTCGGCAAACTGCTTGTAGATTGGATCGTTCAATCCGTAGCGCTCGATTAAAACGTCAAAATCAACGTTTTTAAGCTCAGCGGGATTGCTGCAGTAGATCGACAGTCGCTGGTAAGGGCTTAGAAGCTGCATCACTAAAAAGACCAGGATGATGCAACCAAATACCACCACCGGGAGGATCAAAAGTCGCCTGATGATGTATGAAAGCACCTATAAGTCCTTCATTAAGAACAGGGGTAGGGGGATATCCCCCTACCCCAAATTGGTTTTAAACTACCCGCTTTTATTCGTACGCCTTGTAGATCGAGTAGTAATACGGGTCTGGGAAGATCGGGTTAAACGCGTACCCCTGGACCCAGTCGCGCATCGTCCGGTAGCCGTTCACCTGCGGCAACCAGAGGTCGTAGCAGTCATCGTAGGACATCTGCTCGATCTGCTTGTAGATCGCGG
>JAGLXM010000254.1 GCA_023132915.1 Candidatus Bipolaricaulota bacterium | reverse complement strand
TCGCTCTTATGGGGTGTGTGGTGAACGGCCTTGGTGAAGCGAGGGATGCGGATATCGGCCTTGTTGGTGGCCGGGGAAACGGGACGATCTACGTTGCTGGAGAAGCGGCATACCACGCTGTCCCTGAGGAGAGACTTGCAAAAGAGGTCGTCCGTGTTGTGCGGGGATACCTGAAGGAGAAGGGGAGTTGAAGTGAGTGAATCTGCGGTCAGTCATCCACTAATTGCTCCTTCAGTAGTGAGAAGCGATCTTGATCGGGCGATCGAGCAGGCGGTATCTCACCTCCTGGCGCTCCAATACGACGAGGGGTACTGGTGGGGGGAGCTCGAATCGAATGTGACGATCACTTCTGAGCACCTGTTTTTGACTCACATCCTTGGCGTAGCCGACAAGCAAGAGTGGGCAAAGATCGTGGCTTACTTGCGCAGGAAACAGCGCGAGGATGGGACGTGGGCGATCTGGTACGACGGGGACGGGGACCTCTCCACAACGATCGAGGCCTATCTCGCGCTGAAGATGGCTGGGGTCTCCTTGCAAGAACCGGAGATGACTAAGGCACGCGAGTTTATCCTCTCTCAAGGGGGAGTGGAGCACGCGCGCGTCTTCACCAAGATCTGGTTGGCTCTTCTTGGGGAATGGGATTGGCGCAAAACCCCGATGATGCCACCTGAGTTGGTCCTTCTTCCTCGCTGGTTTCCAGTGAATATCTACTCGTTTGGCTGTTGGGCACGGGGGACCGTTGTTCCGATGACCGTCATTCAATCACTTAGGCCGGTTTTCCCCCTTCCCCGTTGGGCTCATGTTGACGAATTAATCGCTCGCGGAGTCGAGCGATCTGATCGGTCGCATCCCAAGAAAGCTTCCCGTTGGGCAAAAGCGTTCGCCTTCGCTGATAGGGTGCTTAAGGTCTACGAGCGGCTTCCATTAAAGCCGTTCCGGAAGCGGGCGATCCAGGCAGCGGAGCGTTGGATCGTGGAGCGCCAGGAGGAGGATGGTTCATGGGGCGGGATCCAGCCGCCGTGGGTCTATTCTATGATTGCACTTCATGCCCTTGGCTACAAGATGGACCACCCAGTATTGAAGAAGGGACTGGCCGGATTCTATGGGGAGAAGGGGTTTGCTATCGAAGATGAGGGGACCTTTCGGCTGCAGTCGTGTCTCTCCCCGGTTTGGGACGCCGCGCTTGCAATGCTTGCGCTAGAGGACGCCGGGCTTCCCGCGGACCACCCGGCTCTTGTAAAGGCTGGCGAGTGGCTGCTTGATGAGCAGATTTTTGCTAACGGCGATTGGCAGGTGCGCTGTAAGGGTCGACCAGGCGGATGGGCTTTTGAGTTTGCCAATGACATCTATCCCGATACCGATGACTCAGCGGTGGTGATGATAGCCCTAATGGGAGCCAAACTTCCTGCAAGAAGGAAAAAGCAGGCCTTCGACCGTGGCCTTGAGTGGCTGTTGGCGATGCAGAGTCGGGGCGGCGGTTGGGGGGCTTTTGATCGGAA
>JAGLXM010000253.1 GCA_023132915.1 Candidatus Bipolaricaulota bacterium | reverse complement strand
AAGAAATCCTCGGAAGCAGCAAAGTGTTGTGCAAGCAAATTCACAGCGGTTTCAGAATCGTGTTTCTTAATTGCGGTATAGATATCTTTGTGCTTTTCCACAAGATCAGTGACATGCATTGAAATATATTTTACATTTATTTGTTTTGCTAATTGATGTTTCGTAATCTCCAATAGTGGTAACAGGGTGCGTTTTAGGAAAGTGTTCTTCCCCGCCTCAGCAATGGCAAGATGGAAGTCATTATTTGCAACCAGATACTCATCCGGATCTCCCCTTTCTACTGCTTCCTTTATTTTCTCCATGCAGCCTTCGATATCCAAGAGATCCTCTTCGTTTGCTTTATCTGCCGCTAACTTTGCCAGTATGAGCTCCACTCTCTTTCTTACTTCCCATACCTCGACCAGGCTTTCGCTTTCTGAAAGTGCTCCCAGCGCGTCATCTATATCGATCTCGGCCTCGATCGAACCGCATACATAGTTTCCATCCCCAACCCTTGGCTCGACCAATCCAACCATCTGAAGCGAACTTAATGCCTCGCGCACCGCTGTTCTGCTCACATTCAAACTCTCTGCAATCGTCCTTTCCGGTGGCAGTCTATCTCCAACCTTCCACTTTCCTTCTTTGACAGCGGAGATGAGCCATTTCGCTACGTAGGCACTCTTCTTCTCCTGCACGGGCAGGTTTGTTGGTAGTGATACGTTAGTTTTCATACCGGTACGACCAATATAGCACGATCTCTCTCCTATGTCAATAGTTCGGGAGAAAACGCTTACGTGCTTAGCACTCCGCGCGCTTTGAGGATAGAAAGGGCCTGAGGGGTAGGAATACTAACTCGGCGATGCCCGTCCCTTCCCGCAAGGGACTTCGCGGCAAAGAGAGCGGCGAAGATCGATTCCTCGACCGCTTCGATCACGGCCTGGAAGACTGTGTTGATCGCTGAGTGGGCGTCGTTTAGTCTTCGTTCATCAAGGAAGACCTGTTTGGAATCATGAGGCACCTTGTTCGCTGTGGTAAAAGCAATGACAAATTCACCACTTCCGTTATGCCACATACCTCCGGTGCGAGCGATGCCAATCGGAACACCCTTGATTACCAATTCTTCCCGACGTCCGAAATTGGGAAGGGAGAAGACACCGATGGTATAGTCCTCCCTACCCAGGCAAACGATTCGTGAGGCACTTCCGATTCCGCTCTTGAACTCAAATGCGGAAACGCCCGCTCCTGCCCCAACAGCTCCTTCCTCGACCGGATCTTGCGAAGCACTATCCAAAGCGTGAAAGATGTGCTCTTCTTCAACATATCGTTCCCGGATATCGTTCAGATATGAATCGTTACATTCCGCAACGACTGGATTGATCGAAACGATCGGGCAATCCGAAAGCTGATAGTGCTCAAGAACCCACGAGATTAGGGTGTCGCTCACCTTCCCCACGCTGAGGGTGTTAGTGAGCAAGATCGGGGTCTCGATCGTGCCGAGCTCGTTGATCTGTGGGAGACCGACCGCCTTTCCGAATCCGTTGATCGTCACCACAGAGGCCTTGACCTTTTCGTAAAACAGGTTTCCTGAATGTGGAACGATCGCGGTGACACCGGTTCTAACGCTCTCCCCCTCGATTATTGTGCTGTGTCCGACCATCACCCCATCGACATCGGTGATACTGTTAGTTGCGCCCGGCTCCATCCGCCCAATCTGGATCCCATGCTCGCGCAGCACAAACGACATTACGCCTCCTCTTTCTCCTCAGCCCATTCCACCACACGTGCTGCGAGGATGGAGAGAGGATCGAATATTGGGACGCAAAGGTCGCCTTGTGAAACAACGAGGGAGAGTTCTGTGCAGCCAAGAATGATCCCCTCTGCTTCCTCATCCATCAAATGGTGCGCCACCGCGACAACATCATCCTTGACGGTGTGATCCCCTGACTTAATGCGGTTAATCACGTCCATGATCTGAGTCTTCTCCTTCAACGGAGGAACGAGAACAGAGGTTCCCGCCCTCGAGGATACGCTGGTAGAGACCGGTGTGGAGGACCCCCGCTGTGGCGAGAAGGCCGATCTTCCGCAGGGGCGGTCGGTGAGCTGCAATGAGAGAAGCGGTCTCTCCGACCATGTCGATGATTGGGATAGAGACAGCTTTTTGCAGATCTGCGAGCCAATGATGGGTGGTATTACACGGGATAACGAGGACGCGCGCCCTGGCATGTTCCAAATTTCTCGACCCTTCGATCATCATCGGAAGCGAGTTCTCCCCACCCTTGAGGATGGCGGCAGTGCGGTCGGGGATGTTGGGGTTGCTGTCGATCAGAACATGAATGTGATCCTGATCACACTCGACTGGGGTGGCAGCCAGAAAACGTCGGAGGAACTCCACCGTCGTTTCCGGTCCCATTCCACCGAGTACCCCCACAATCTGCCCGCGCATATTCCTCCTTAGAGTCAAGGATTATATTGTTCTCTGTTTCAGATAATGATCGATCGCCGCGGCGGCGCGTTTGCCCGCGCCCATCGCTTGGATCACGGTCGCTGCACCGGTGACGATGTCTCCACCGGCGAAGACGCCTTCTTTGCTCGTCTTTCCGGTTTCCGGATCGGCCACGATGTTCCCACGGCGGGTCAGGTCGAGCCCCGCGGTGGTCTGGGGTATCAGGGGGTGCGGCCCGTTTCCGATGGCGATCACGACTGTATCTGCCTCGATGGTGAACTCCGAACCAGGAATAGGGACTGGCCGCCGCCGTCCGGACTCATCGGGCTCGCCGAGTTCCATCC
>JAGLXM010000252.1 GCA_023132915.1 Candidatus Bipolaricaulota bacterium | reverse complement strand
ACGTCGGACACAGGTTCCGACGCTAGTGCGCCCGGCAGGGTGTATGGTCAGAGAGGTGAAAGTCCTCTTCAGGCATACGCTCTCCGGCCTGTAACCAACTGTAACTGCGTCGCCGCGAGGCGGGGTGGGAAGCAACAGGAGGTGACTGACCAGTTCGTAGGAGACGAACGTGATTCGGCCGTGTCGTTCGGCGAGCCTGCTAGCGATTGGTGAAGCCTCGACCTGTGAGCATCGGCGACCTGTCAAGCTGAGGGGTAGCGTGTCAAAGCTTAGGCGGGGAGCGACAGGGTGGTTGACGATGGAATGGTCAGAAAGGCCGTGCACCTGGACCGGGGAGACCTACCCCAGAGCCATGGCGGTGTTCATGCTTAACGGCCAAAGAGCCGCCCGGGTAGGAGTCAGAGGCTCCGTAGTAGCTGTGAAGCGTCGTAATGGACGTGGAGTGAAGGGAGCTAGGAAGGTGGATGCGTGAGTCCAATACAAGCGGAACCTAGACCGGTACTAGTGCCCGGTGGGGCTAAACAAACCGGAGACATCCATGGACGATGGTCCTGGGTGGAACCGACTGTGTGGACAAAGCGCATGTTGACCGCCCTTGAGAAAGGGGTGAACGGAGGATGTTGGTTCAGTCTGATCGACAAGGTGGCCTCTGGGAGAGCCCTGCGGGCTGCGTTCATGCGAGTGAAGCGGAACCGGGGTGCTGCGGGGGTCGACCATGTCACAGTGGAGGTGTTTGAAGCTCGCCTGGAAGAGAACCTTGACCGGCTGTCGGAGTTACTGCTTGGGGGGATATACCATCCTCAGGCGATCCGGCGGCAATGGATTCCCAAGCTTGGAAGTAGTGAGAAACGGCCTCTGGGTATCCCAACGGTTCGCGACCGGGTGGTACAGAGTGCGCTGAGGAACGTTCTCGAACCGATCTTTGAGCGGGACTTTGCTGAGGCAAGCTATGGGTTCCGTCCGGGACGGGGATGCCGCGATGCCTTGCGTCGGGTAGTAAAACTGCTCGATGTTGGCTACACCTGGGTGGTGGATGCGGATGTTAAGGACTTCTTCGGTACGATTCCCCACGAACCGTTAATGGAACTGGTCCGCCTAAAGGTTGCTGACGGCAAGGTGTTGACATTGGTTGAAGCGTTCTTACAGCAAGAAGTGATGGAGGGCATGGAGGGCTGGACGCCTGATCAGGGCACACCGCAGGGAGCGGTGATCAGTCCGTTACTGTCCAACATCTACCTTGATCCGTTGGACCATTCGATGGCCGAGGAAAGCTTTCAGACGGTACGGTACGCGGATGATTTTGTGATTCTGTGCCGGAGCGAGGAGGAGGCCCAACAGGCGCTGTTGAGGGTGGAGGAGTGGACGGATTCTGCTGGTCTGAGCCTGCACTCGGAGAAGACGCGAATCGTGGACGCCACCCGACATGGTGGATTCGACTTTCTGGGGTACCACTTTGAGCGGGGCTACAAGTGGCCACGCAAGAAGAGCGCTCAGAAGCTCAAGGAGACGATACGACGTCAGACGAGGCGCACGAATGGGAACAGCCTTGATACGATCATCTCACAAGTTAACCGGTCACTTCAGGGATGGTTTATGTATTTTCAGTACAGTCATCCCACTACTTACCCTCGCCTGGACGGATGGGCGCGGATGCGTCTACGAAGCATCCTCCGCAAACGTCAAGGTAAGACGGGGAGAGGACGTGGCCGAGATCATCAGCACTGGCCGAATGACTTCTTTGCCACCCGTGGGTTGTTTTCCATGGTTACAGCCTACGATGCGGCTGGTCGACCCTCTTTGAGGTGAACCACTGACTGGAGAGCCGGATGCGGGAGAACCGCACGTCCGGTTCGGAGGGGGGAGGGACCGGGAACTTAACCGGTTCTTCCTACCCTATCGAACGGTCTGACAACTGATAACTA
>JAGLXM010000251.1 GCA_023132915.1 Candidatus Bipolaricaulota bacterium | reverse complement strand
CCCGTTGCTTCCCAAGCTGAAACGACTCCGCCTCGGGGGGATGGCCTACACGCTTGCTCAACGTTCACAGGAGGCGATCGACCGTTCCCTGCCTCCGGTGGAGTTCTTCGCCTTGCTGGTCGATGATGAGATCGAGCGGCGGGAACAGACCAAGTTTAGGAGACGAATCATTGATGCGGGGATTGACGAGAGTAAGACCATCGCTCGGTTTGACTTCTCTGCCGCACCGCGCCTTAAAAGGACACTGATCAACGAGCTTGGTTCGTGTCGGTTTGTGGAGAAGGGAGAGAACGTGCTCCTTGTTGGTCCCACTGGTACGGGGAAGTCCCACCTGGCGCAGGGGCTGGCGTATGAGGCGATCAAGAGAGGGTATCGTGTCCTCTACCGGCCGCTGCATCACCTACTGAGCAAGCTGTACGCCGGTCGTGGGGATGGGACATTCCACAAGGTGTACAACAACATCCTGCGGGTGGATGTGCTCATCCTTGACGACTTTGGCCTTGTTCCCCTGTCCACGCGTGGAGCACAAGACCTGTACGAGATCATCCGTGATCGGTATGAGCGAAAGTCGATCATCCTTACCAGCAACCGGGCACCAGAGGAGTGGGGAGAAGTGTTCGGCAACTCACTGCTGGCCTCAGCTGCTTTGGACCGGCTCACCCATCATTCCCAGTTCATCGAGATGAAGGGAGAGAGCTATCGTCAACGACAGAGAAGACTCGCCAATCAAGGCTCAATCACTGGAGAAAAGGAGGTGTCTCAACACAACACGTCGGAGGAAAAGGGCGGGGACACCTAGCCGACCACACACCGGGGAAACCTACCCGACCCTTGACAACGGCAGAGATTAAGAACCGCCGCATTTGCCAAAGACGGCAGTTGGGAGTAAGGTGGTATAAGACTTATTTTCACACAAGGGGAGGTGATAAGGAATGTCCTTGGAGGAAAACAAGGCGTTAGCCCGCCGTGCGGTGGAGGAGATTTGGGGCAAGGGGAACCTGGACGCAGTAGATGAACTCTACGCGACCGATTTCGTCTGGCACTGGGCACCTCCCGGAGTGGCTCCCGACCGTGAGGGCTACAAGCAATTCGCGACCATGAGCTTCGCCGCCTTCGGTGATGTCCATTGCGCCACGGAGGATGTCATTGCGGAAGGAGACAAGGTGGTGGTCCGCTGGACCTGGCACGCCACACACAAAGGGGAGTACATGGGTATTGCCCCTACGGGTAAGCAGGTAACGCTAACAGGGATCGCTATCAGCCGCGTCGTAGACGGGAAGACCGTGGAAGAATGGGGCGAGATGGACAACCTGGGCATGATGCAACAACTCGGTGTTGTGCCTCCCCCTGGACAGGGTGGAGGGTAGTCCCTGTGGTCAGCCCTTCCGTTTAGCGAGAGACGTGGAAAGGAGGTGAAAGTATGGCTTTCAAAGCAGCATCCCTTATTATGGCTCCCGACGGAGATCCCACTCGACACAAGGCAACGATCAAAACGGACAAGCTTGAGCTGACTGCCGTCGTGGTTGAGCTGATGAACTTTGATCAAGCTGTTGATGTGTGCAAGGACCTGGTTCAAAACCAGGGCGTCCAGTCTTTGAGCCTCTGCCCCGGCTTCACTCACGAAGCAGTCGCAAGGATCAAGAATGCCGTGGGAGAAGGCGTTGCAGTGCATGTCGCTCGTGGGGATATCCCCAGCAACCAGGTGATAGGTGAGATCTTAACGAGAGAGGGCTGGCTTCCTAAAGGTCCTTGATACCGGAAGCTGCACTAACCTTGCTTCTGTCATTTTTCTAGTTAGCTATACGCCCATCAAGGGGCCCACGTTCTCCTCTCGTGGTTGGTGGCCGAGTAGCAATTGGCTATACCCCTACTGTCGCCGTCGCTTGGCGAAAGGATTTGAGAGCTTCCTCTACCTCCAGATCGTGAATGTGGGTATACACCATTGTTGTTGACAGGTCAGAGCGGCCGAGCGCGGTCTTTGTTTTTGAATGAGCTACGATATTTTTTCGAGGGAACCTAATCAACCACATCCGTAACGCACTCTGCTAGCCCAACTCGTCTTTCGCTACAAGAGGCGATCTTTTGTTGTGAAGTGTTCATATTCCTGGTGGGTTGTCTTAGAACGGCACAAGGCATAGCGATTTCAACCCCACGCGCCGCGAACGCCAGAGAGTAGGCGATGAACTTTGGAAGATTAAGAGCCACGTTACGGCCCTTTCTCGATGGGAAGCATATCGATTGCCCCGTTTTCTCCCACATACAGCCATCGACCATCGGGACTTACACACACGCCGTTCGGGTCGCCCGCCACGCCACTGGCGAATGGTTCAAACTTCTCTTCCGGGCTAAGGCGATAGATGACGTAGTCCGGATGGGTAAAGAGGAAAACGTCCCTATCTGGAGATACGGCTAGACCACCCTGTAAAGCCATGCCTGGAACGTTTGCGACAAGCCTTATTTGACCGTTTGGGGCTCGATAATAGAGTGCCTTGTGAGCCTCGTCGTAGATGTACAGCCCTCCGTCGGGAGCAGCTTCCACATGGACAGTTTTGGAGCCTAGCGGCTGTCCATTAATTCGGTCGAGGAGAGGTGTGTAATCATACCACTCTTCCACGCGGAAAATCGATTTTGGGCCCAGCCAGTCTCCTATTGAAGCATATAGGTATCCATCAGCACCGAAGTTCATCTGCCAGATAGCTGCTGGTAGCCAACCATAGCTTGCCAGGTTGCCATCAGGGTCAAGACGCTTGATCTCTCCATTTAGCAGTCCCAAGTAGAGATCGCCTTCATTGTCCACCGCCAACTGCACCCATGTGTCCGCTATGGCGGGTTGAAAGGGTGGAAGCACCTTTACTTTACCATCAGGGTTAATTTGCCATAACTCCCCAGGATTGGTATTCGAGTTCCACGCATACACCTCTCCCTCGGGACCAATTTCAATGTCCGATGGGGCAAATCCAGGCACAACGAGGTTGAGAGTCATTCCTCTGGATCCCTTTGGTTGAGGATCTAGGCGCATGACGCGGGAATTAAACGAAGCGATCCACAGACGTCCTGCATCGTCAAAAGTGATGCCCGCAGATGTACCAATGTCGAACAAGAGCGTGTTGCCAGAGTATTGCTTACCATCCAAAGAAAATGGCTTTCTGCCGCCATCAGGGGAGAGCTGAAAGAGTGCAAAGATGGTTCTCACCCAAAGATCACCGTCCTTATCTATTGCCAGATGGATTGGGTCTCCGATAAACTTTTCGTCGCGGAAGAACTCTTTTACTTCTCCACTGTTCACGTCCACTTTCATCACTCGTTGGTCTGGTCCCCCCTGAGTTACGTAAAGGGTGCCGTCAAGGCCGAAAGCGAGGTTTTCGGCCTTCTGAATGCCTCGGGCAACGATATGGGATCTCCCACCTGAGTCCCGCTTGAGCACTCGACCTCCTCCCCAATCCGTGTAGTAGAGCTCGTCATTCGGCCCGAAGTCAATTCCACCCACTGGGTAGGCCTGAATACCGCTCAAGAGCCGCGGGTTGCCGTCCGTGCCAATGGCATAGATCCGGGGACCATCGCTTACATGGAGAGTGCCCTTCGAGTCGAAAGCCAAAGACCAAGGCTCAAACGTGTGTAAGTGCAGTTTTTGCCAGATGCCAAGATCGTCCATTGTTCCATCAGGTGCTAGTCGCACCACATGGTGACCATGCAGATCAGCAATGTAGAGGCGCCCGTCAGGCCCCCATGTGGCGCCCCAAGGGGTTTGAAGGAAACTGCGGTAGAGGTAGCTTGCTCTAGCGTTCATATTCGTCATAGAAACATGCCCAGGACGCTCGACTTGTCTTATCTGCGGAAGTACCTCAACATCTGCCGCGACTTCCAAGCCCAGGTCCACTACCAGAACACCCTGATCTGCAGCTGTGAGGACAGCTGTGTGCTCGTCAGTGCTCAGAGCGACATCACGCAAGTGAGGGTAGTGAAGAATGGTGGTCACGTTGCCGTATTCAGCTGAGTCCTGATCAATATTTACGACATTCAGCTTCCCAGCGAACTCCTCGGCGAGATAAATCAGATCGCCATCCTGATTCAGGGTAAGACCACGAGGCCCCCGCAAACCATCGACGATGGGGGTGATGCTCCCATATCCTGGTGCCGTTGGATCAATGATTATCTGAACCAGACGCCCAGCTCCTTGCTCAGTCACATAGGCTACGGTCTCGCTCTTGTCAATCACTATGTCACGCGGTTCAATCAGACCGGTCACGACCTGAATGACCTGTTTGAACGTGGGTGAAGAGGGATTAATGTCTACTCTCGACAACACGCCGTCACCATAATTGACTACGTAAGCCGTTGTCAGCTTACCGTTTACGGCCACGCCGGACAACCCACCGCCCAGGTCCGTGCTAATCGGGGTAACTGATCCATCGCTCAAATCGATCAGCACCAACGTCACAGGAGCGCCGATGTTGCCAGCAACAAATGCCCGTTGACCAACAACAACCAAGTGTCCTGGCAGATGTAAGTTGCTGGCAATTGGAGTAACGGCACCAGAAGCAAGATCTACGCGTACGAAGCGCCCGGTGTATTCGATTTCCTCAGTTACCCACGCGCTGGTACCCTCTGAGTTAACGGCGACACCGGTGGCCCATTGAACATCACTCAACTCAGCGACGATTTCCACCTTGCTGGGTACTGCACCAGGTTTTTCCAGGAGGGCAGAGGCAGGTGGTTGTATAGCTTTAGGGCCGTACTCCACTGCAGGCGACGTTGCTGATAGCTCGAAATCCACGGGCGGATCGACGAACATCGGATCCCTCCCCGGTACATTCTGCTGGATCTTCTCCTGCTGTGTTTTCGAAAGCTCAGTGCTGAACCTCCCAGGGATATCTCTTCCAGCGCTATCATAGACTTGGGTAGCCCACATGGCGCGCCTAGTTGAGAAGTAGTTCCTCTCCACTGTAGGCGTCGACTCAGCGGTAATCTGCTGACCATCATGGTCGTAGTAGAGGATTCCCCAAGTCACCTCGGCAAAGAGATTCCATTCGATAGTGGCATTCGACTGAAAGCCTATTTCAATGCCCCACTCGCTGCCGTAGACGAGGTTGTGGCTGATGACAGGGTTGGAGTGGTCCCACACGTGAATGCCGTTTTCCACGCCAAACTCAATCCCCAGCGGCCGTTGGTTGTTGTATATCAAATTGTGGGTAAGCTCCCCGCTAGCGTGGTCAACGAAGTGTACGCCCCAGATATTGTCGTGAATCCAGTTCTCTGTAATCGTTGGGTCTGCGGGGATATTTCCTGAACCACTGACTTCTATCCCGACATTCGACCCAAAGATATTGCAGTACTGAATCGTTGGTGAACACCCGTGTATCTTGATGTTCTTGCGTTCGGCACCCTCAATTCTACACCAGGTTAGCCAGCCCTTACTGCCAGGTTGGAACTCGATCCCGCCAGGGCCACCTCCCCAACGAATGCCAGCAGCAGCGGGCTTGAACTCTACAGGGTTCCCACTTGTGCCAGTCACTAGTAGCTCTCCCCCTCTGATGATGATGCTGGCGTTGGAGTTAAGCAGGAATCGGGCTCCTGCATTGACGACGACCTTACCGCCGCCTTCTATAATGAGATGGGCACCGGCGTCAAATGAGACGTCGGTTCCCGTCTCGACCGTTAAGGTCATGCCCTTCCTGACTGTACATTCTCCTGAAACTCTTACCTTGTCTTGCCATTTTGGAGTATTTGAATGGAAACGACAGTTTGCGGCTGTCCCAATACAGATGTTCGCAACAAGCAATAGCGACATGACCAATAGCACAATGGCAGGTTTCTTCAACTTGGCACCTCCTTGAACCCAGTTGACCTAGTGTACTTTTCAGGTGACCAGCGGGTCAAACGCGGTGCTGTCGGGTTGGTTACAGTGTGAATCAGTGCCTCTAAGGGGACCTGAACCGCCTTTGCTCAACACAAATGACATTGTGTTGAGCATCTTGCAGATTCGGTCCTCGAAGTAAAAATCTCTTCTTAAAAACAGTCCACGGATTCTTGACCAACGCCAAGAGTTATCCACTTGTCAAACTACTCAACATCCAAGCCTTCAATGAACTGCGTTGAGATCGCTGCAATTCTCGTGCTCACCGAAAAGACCTATCGCTAGGCACCCATGAAGACCACAATTGCAACAAGGCCCCAGAAAAAAGCGAGAAGGGGCTACAACTGCTTGCAGAAATTCATCCTATCTATGGCGTTTGACATCCCTTATTAGGGTAATAAAATATCAATATACCACTTCCTAAGAGCGATCCGGAAGGAGGGGAGGACATGCCCATTGTAAAGATCCGGACCAACCGTCAGGTAACCGTCCCCAAAGCCATTTTCGATGAGCTCGGCCTTAAAGAGGGGGACTTCGTTGAAGTCAGTCTCAAGGGCACCCATATCGTCATAAAGCCCAAACGGCTAGTTGCTGTTGAAGATACCTTGAGCCCGGAAGAGGAAAAGGCCGTAGAGCGAGGATTTAAACAGCTCAGAAGGGGCGAGTACGTTGCCTGGAAAGAGTTGAAACATGAGTTGGGTTGGTAAGCTCTCCAGGGAAGAGTCAAGCAACTTCGCCGTTTGCCTCAAGACCGACAAAAACAGCTGGTTCAGGCCATCGAAGAGATGGAGGAAGATCCCACAAGCGGCGATGTTCGCCCTCTAAAGAGCGGGAAGTTCAAGGGGGCCTTACGGAAGCGCGTGGGACGTTATCGTATCGTCTTTTCTCTTAATCCTTCAATGAACTGCGTTGAGATCGCTGCAATTCTCGTGCTCACCGAAAAGACCTATCGCTAGGTTCCCATGAAGACCACAATTGCAACAAGACCCCAGAAAAAGGCGAGAAGGGGCTACAACTGGTTCCTTGATGCTCGTAAGCCTATTTCGTACCATTGCGATGTCGGGTCGTTAGCTCAATTGGCAGAGCAACGGACTCTTAATCCGTCGGTTGCAGGTTCGAGTCCTGCACGACCCACAGTACTGTACACCATGTCACGGGTCGTTAGCTCAGGGGTAGAGCACCTGACTTTTAATCAGGGGGTCGCTGGTTCGAATCCAGCACGACCCACTCCCAATTGAAACGGACCGGTCCTCTTTCTATAATACCAATTGAACTTTGTCCCCATCATCTAGCGGCCTAGGATACCGGGTTTTCATCCCGGCGGCAGGGGTTCAAATCCCCTTGGGGACATATAAAAGACAAGAAGTCAAAGCGAGGTTTGCGGCAGATCCTATCACCACCTATAATGGGCGAGTAGCTCAGTTGGAAGAGCATCCGGCTTACATCCGGAAGGCCACAGGTTCAAGTCCTGTCTCGCCCAGTGAGCTTTGAGATCTCGGGGGCGTGGTCTAGTCTGGTCTATGACGCTGGATTGTCACTCCAGAGATCGCCGGTTCAAATCCGGTCGTCCCCGCATGGAGCGTGCCGAGGTAGCTCAGTCGGTAGAGCACGGCCCTGAAAAGGCCGGTGTCCCCAGTTCGATTCTGGGCCTCGGCACCAATCTCTTTGCAAAGCGAGAAATCAGCTTCCCTCTAGTAACATTATCAGCCAAGGTCAGCGAAAGATACTCCCCCCATCGCGGAGAAGAGCTTCAGTAAGCTGTTTTTCTGCCTCCTGTCGATGAAATCCCCTTGAAATAAGCACTTCGTGACGAGAGGCTCAGTTTCATCCTGTGGAAAACCCTGTGGAAAAGGGCCTGAAAAGAGGTGCCAGAGAGGGGTTGACTGTGGAAAAGCCTTCTTCACAAGGTAAGTCACTTTTTCTCCTCGGCCCTTATCTACAGTATTCCGGGGCTTTGAATGACTTCTCCACAGCCTTTTCCACAGGTTAGAGCTTTATGAACACAGCGTTTAGGGAGGTTGTCCACAGGCAAAGTACGTACTCACAACCACTGCAAGGGGGTCCTTAATATACCCCGACAAACTAAGCAAAAGGATTTCTGTGTCCGCAAGGCCAAATCCGAGCCCGGCTCTCCATTTTTTCCTTGACCGAAAGACCCTCTATCTGCTATCCTGGAATGCTGCAATTGGGGGAAACAGATGACCGATAATCCCGTAATTATTTGGGAAACGATCCAAGCAAACCTTCAGGAGGAAATTCCGCACGCCAGCTTTGAAACCTGGTTTGCGGAGGTACGTCCATTAGAGCTCTTGAACGGCTCTTTAGTGCTCAGTGCTCCTAACGGTTTCATCAAGGGCGGCATCGAACGGCGTTACCTTCCCTTACTACAAAAGCTCGCTTCAGCCGCCTGCGGTCGGGAAATTCGTATTGCATTCCGGGTTTCCGACAATAATCTGGAGAGGCTGGATCCTCCCGTATTGATGCGTGAGGAAACGGCACGGATGAAACAACCACGAGATACCCTCCCACTTAACCCTCACTATACATTCGACTCATTTGTGCGAGGCAAGAACAATCAACTGGCGCATGCCGCCTCGATCGCTGTCGCTGAGAAACCAGGAAAGGCGTACAATCCTTTTTTCATATATGGGAATGTCGGCCTGGGAAAGACTCACCTCCTACAGGCGATTGGAAACTTCTTGATCGCCTCCGATCTTTCCAAGACCGTGGTTTACACCACGTCGGAGCGGTTCGCCATCGAGCTTATCAATTCGATCCGCAACAATACTACCGCCTCTTTCCGTGAGAAATACCGGCGCATCGACCTTTTATTGATCGATGATGTCCATTTCCTTCAAGGCAAAGAAGCGACTCAAGAGGAGCTATTCCACACGTTCAATGAGCTTTACGGAAGCGAAAAACAGATTGTCCTATCGAGCGACCGCCCCCCAGAGGATCTGTCTGGCCTCCAAGAACGGTTGGTTTCCCGCTTCCGTTGGGGACTGGTCGCCGACATTCAACCTCCTGACTTAGAGACACGAATCGCCATCTTGCGTAAGAAAGCGAATGACCGCGGCCTCATCGTCAACGATGACATCCTCGAACTCATCGCCAGCCGTATCTCCTCCAACGTCCGTGCCCTAGAAGGAGCGCTGGTGAAGGCGATTGCGTACGCCGACTTACAAGGGGAAGACCTTACCCCGAAGAGCTTAGAGACCATGCTTCCTAAGGAAGGACAGCGAGAACGGCTCAGTATCGCCCACATCAAGGAGGAGGTTGCCTCCCAATACCACCTGAAGCGCCATGAGCTCGAGGGATCCAGCCGCAAGAAAGAGGTCGCCCAGGCACGCCACATCGCCATCTACCTCGCCCGTGAGATGACCGATCACTCCTTCCCCGCCATCGGTAAGCAGTTTGGTAACCGTGATCATACGACGATCATGCATTCCTACATGAAGATAAAGACGCTTATTCAGGAAACCCCGCTCCTCTACTCCGAGATCCAGGAGATCCAGGAAAGCCTTGGTAGTCGATTCTCTCTCGTGGGTTAGCGAAGATATCCTTTGGATAATGAACCAATCAAAGACGCAGCGGCGCTCAATTTCCTGTGGAGAACTCTGTGGAAAAGGTATCAAAAAGTGGTGAAAAAGAGCGGTTACCTGTGGAAAAGTCCTGTCTACAACAGAAGTAACTTTTCTCCACTACCACCGTACACTGTTTTCCACCTTTATAAACAGTCTTTCCACAAGAATTTCCACCGGGTAAAAGAAGAGAGCAACTGCACAGGCAGCTGTTTTCCTCAAAGAGGCAAAAAGCCAGCTACTACAACAGGTTTTTCTTTATGAACTGGACAGAAGAAGTTCTTCGCAAGTGCAACCTGTGGAAAGACTACTCGCAACAGCGAGCGCTTCTCTTTTGGGAAGACGTAGTGGGTGAACGGATCGCGAGGCTTACTCGAGCTGAGCGCTTCACGGCCGGGACCTTAGTGGTCAACGTTACCTCCTCAACGGTCGCTCAAGAGCTCTCCTTCTTCAAGGAGCGCTATATCGAACGGATCAACGAACTTTTAGGTGAAGGAATTCTTCGAGAGATACGGTTTGTCCCAGGGAGATTCGAAAAGACGGTCCCCCGAAAACTCGGAGGGCCTTCTGCTTCCGACCGTGAAGCAGCGCGTGCAACGTTCTCCCAACTAATGGACCCCCAGCTCCGGCGTTCATTCGAACGGTTGTACCTTGCCCTGTTGCAACGCGAGAAGGCGCTCCTTGCTGGTGGGGCAAAGCGATGTCTGCGTTGCGGGGTGGTCTTCCGCGGGCAAGGGGAGACCTGCCCCGGATGTCGATTCGGCGGGATTGAGGATACGCAGAGAACGGACTAGAATATTGCTTATGCTGAATCTCAAGGGTACCACCGTTATTGCTATACGCTCGGAGGCCGAACGGCGTGGTGTTGTTGCGAGCGACGGCCAAGCCACTCTCGAAACAACGGTGATTAAAAGCAATACCAAGAAGGTCTATCGCCTGTACGACGATCAGGTCCTCGTCGGGTTTGCCGGCGCCACCGCTGACTGTCTCACACTCCTCGACAAGTTTGAGGGGAAGCTGAAGAAGTACGACGGCCAGCTACGGCGTTCTGCCGTGGAACTGACCAAAGAGTGGCGCACCGATCGAATCCTGCGGCAGCTAGAGGCGGTTTTGGTGACGGTGAGCGAGGACGGAATCCTGATGGTCTCCGGGGCGGGGGACGTTCTCGAACCGGATGAGGGAGTGATCGGGATCGGTTCCGGCGGGGCCTACGCCCTGGCTGCGGCGCGGGCGATCCTATCCGTGGCCAAGTTGCCGATCGTTGATGTCGCGCGTCAGTCGCTTGAGATCGCAAGCGCAATCGATATTTACACGAACCGGGAGATCACCCTGGAGGAAGTCTCTTGGTGAGGGGGGAAGAAATGAGCATCCTCGTGGAGGTCTCTGGCGACAAACTGAGTGGGTTGACCCCACCGCAGATCGTTGCCGAACTTGATAAGTACATCGTTGGTCAAAAAGAGGCGAAACGCTCGGTGGCGATCGCTCTGCGCAACCGGATGCGGCGCCAGCTGGTCGAGGGTGACATCCGCGAGGAGATCAAGCCGAAGAACATCCTGATGATCGGGCCAACTGGGGTAGGGAAAACCGAGATCTCGCGTCGGCTGGCCCGGCTTACCACCTGCCCGTTCGTCAAAGTGGAAGCGACAAAGTTCACTGAGGTCGGCTACGTGGGGCGCGACGTTGAGTCGATGGTGCGCGATCTGGTCAATATGGCAATCGACATGGTCCGTGAGGGAGAGATCCTCCGGGTGGAAGAAGCAGCGGAGGAAATCGTGACCGAGGAGATTCTGGATACGCTTCTCCCGATTTCCGAGAGCGACCCGGAGCGGGAAGAAAGCGCGAAGAAGACACGGGAGAAGCTTCGAGAAAAGCTCCTCGCAGGCGACCTCGAAGAGCGTTACATCGAGATTACGGTTGAGGAACAGGTGATCCCCCAGGTGGAGGTCTTCTCGCAGGATGGGATGGACCAGATGGGAATCGACATGGGGGATATGCTCTCTGGTTTGCTTCCGCCTTCGCGCAAGAAGCGGCGCCTCCGGATCCGCGACGCCAGGCCGATCTTGTTTGAGCAGGTGGTCGATAACCTGGTCAACATGGAGGACGTGCGGCAGCGCGGGCTGCGCCTGGCTGAGGAAATGGGGATCATCTTTCTGGACGAGATCGATAAGGTCGCTGCCGGCGGGAGGGAGGAGACCGGAGGACCTGGGGTTTCCCGCCAGGGAGTGCAACGTGACCTACTACCACTCCTCGAGGGGACGAGCGTGCGCACTCGCTACGGAACTGTCACCACTGAGAATGTCCTGTTCATCGCCGCTGGTGCGTTTAACATGTCCAAGCCGTCCGATTTGATCCCCGAACTGCAGGGGCGTCTCCCAATCCGTGTCGAACTTCACAGCCTCACCGCCGCGGACTTCGAGAGGATCCTGTGTGAACCGAAGGACGCGCTCACTAAGCAGTACCAGGCCCTCCTCGCTGTGGAAGGGGTTGGACTTAAGTTCGACGAAGAGGCGATTGACGAGATCGCCCACATTGCCTACGAGCTTAATCAAACAACCGAGAACATCGGGGCACGGCGGCTGGCCACAGTGATGGCAAAGCTGATGGAGGAGATCTCATTTAAAGCTGACAGTCGCAAGGGTGAGAAGATCGTGATCGATCGTGATTACGTGACTGAGCGCCTTGCCGGGATCGTCGAGGACCCAAACCTGTCGCGGTATATCCTCTAGCCAAGAAAGTGGCCTTACCTCCGAGCTAAGCGTTGTGTCGGAGATGCCCGTCTTGGTAACATACCGTATTTCTTAAAAAGGGGGAGTAGCATGATCCACGTCTCTTTGCCGGATGGGTCCAAAAGAGAGGTTGCTTCCGGGACCTCGATCCTTAAGGTCGCAGAAGCGATCGGTCCGCGTCTTTTCAAAGACGCGGTGTGTGCGTTTGTCGACGGGAGGCTGCGCGATTTGCGCGAGACTCTCACCACGGACTGCACCCTGACGCTCGTCACTACGGGGGCTCCGCAGGCGCTTGAGGTCCTGCGCCACACGACGACGCACATCATGGCCCAGGCGGTGAAGAGACTCTTTCCCGAGGTCAAACTTGGAATTGGCCCAGCGATCAAGGACGGGTTCTACTACGACTTCGAGCTTTCCCAGACGTTCAGCCCCGAAGACCTCTCCCGCATCGAGTCAGAGATGCGGAAGATCGTCGCAGAAGACCTCCAAATCGAGCGAATGGAGGTCTCTAAGGGAGACGCACGGTCGCTTCTCATCCGCCGCGGTGAGGACCTGAAGCTCGAGCTTCTGGAGGAGATCGAGGGTAAGACGATGACTTTGTATGAACAGGGGGAGTTTGTCGACCTGTGCCGTGGGTCACACCTTCGTTCCACCGGGCAGGTGCAGCACTTTAAGCTTACCAGTGTGGCCGGCGCCTACTGGCGCGGAGATCCCACAGCAACGATGTTGCAACGGATCTACGGAACCTCGTTTTTCTCCGCCGAGGAGCTCAAGGAACATCTGCGGCGTATTGAGGAGGCCAAGGCACGTGACCATCGGAAACTGGGTCGTGAGCTCGACCTGTACAGTGTGCACGAGGAGGTCGGCCCAGGACTGGCTCACTGGCACCCGAAAGGGGCGCGCATTCGCTATGAGATTGAGAAGTTCTGGACGGATGAGCATTACAGAGCAGGCTACGAGCTTGTCTACACCCCGCACATTGGACGAGCGGATCTGTGGAAGCGAAGTGGGCACCTTGACTTCTATCGGGAGGCGATGTACGCCCCGATGGACGTAGAGGGGCAGGAGTACTTCCTAAAGCCGATGAACTGTCCATTTCACATCATGGTCTATAAGAGCCGCTCCCGCAGTTACCGCGAGCTTCCGATCCGCCTAGCCGAGCTGGGTACGGTCTACCGCTACGAGCGCAGTGGGGTGTTGCATGGGCTTTTGCGCGTGCGCGGGTTCACCCAGGACGATGCACATATCATCTGCCAGCCGGAGCGTATCGAGGATGAGATAGAGAAGGTGTTGCGTTTCTCCATCCGCTTGTTGAGCGCGTTCGGGTTCGACGAGCTTGCTGTCTTCCTCTCTACGCGGCCCGAGAAGTACGTCGGTGATCCTGCCGATTGGGAGCGGGCGACCGAATCTTTGCGTCATGCCGTGGAGGCATGTGGGGTAAGCTACACGGTGAAGCCAGGGGAAGGGGCGTTCTACGGTCCGAAGATTGACATCGACGTGCGCGACAGCCTAGGACGAAGCTGGCAATTGACCACGATCCAGTTTGACTTCAACCTTCCCGAACGGTTCGATATGACCTACGTTGGCGAGGACGGGAAGCCACACCGGCCGTATATGATCCATCGGGCACTTCTAGGCGCGCTGGAGCGGTTCTTTGGAATTCTGATCGAGCACTACGGTGGCGCCTTCCCTGTCTGGCTTGCCCCAGTGCAGGCGGTCGTCCTCCCTGTCACCGAGGAGATGAATGACTACGCCGAGAAGGTAAAACAGGCCCTGGTGAAAGCGGGGATTCGTGCCGAGGCCTGGAGCGACCGCAGCCGCACCCTGAACTACCTGATTCGCCAGGCACAACTTGAGAAAATCCCTTACATGCTGATCGTCGGCGAGCGGGAGAAGGAGGAAGGAACCGTCTCCCTGAGGCTGCGCACCGAGGAGAACCTTGGTCCAAGGCCACTCTCAGGGTTCATTGCCATGGTCGAGGAGAAGGTAAAAAGCAAAGAACTCCTGTAGTGTAACGGCCTATAGCGTGCTTTAGGCAATCTTTGCAGAACGCGGAAGGGCCTGCTTTAGCTCCTCGATGCGATCGGTTTTTTCCCACGTGGGATGAAGGTCGGTCCGGCCAAAGTGGCCGTAGCAGGAGAACGGCTCGTAGATAGGTTTAAGCAGGTCCAGCCGATCGATGATCGCACCGGGACGGAAATCGAACAACTTAAGGACGGCTTGGCTCAGCCGGTCGTCCGATACAGTGCCTGTGCCATAGGTATTGATATTGACGGTGACTGGGGCAGCACGGCCGATTGCGTAAGCAATCCCGATCTCTACCTTGCGTGCCAAACCAGCGGCAACGAGGTTCTTCGCCACATACCGGGCCATGTATGAACCGGAGCGGTCGACCTTGGTCGGATCCTTCCCGGAGAACGCCCCTCCGCCGTGGGAACCATATCCTCCATAGGTATCGACGATGATTTTACGACCGGTCATTCCGGTGTCCGAGGCCGGTCCCCCAATTACGAACCTCCCTGAGGAATTGACGAGGATCAAGGTCTCTTTATCAATCCAGTTATCTAAAACCGGAAGGATCACGTACTTTGTAACATCCCCTCGCAGCTTTTCCTGGTCGACCTCTGGGTCGTGTTGCGCAGCGATAAGCGCTGTAGTGGCACGAAGGGGGCGAGAGTCTTCGTATTCGATCGTTACCTGCGACTTCCCGTCCGGCCGCAGGTAAGGCAGTGTCCCGTCCTGGCGCACTACTGCCAGGCGTTTACTCAAGCGGTGGGCGAGGATGATGGGAAGCGGCATCAGTTCCTCGGTGGAAGTGCAGGCGTATCCGTACATGATTCCCTGATCCCCGGCACCGATAACATCGTAGGGATCCTTTGCGACCCCATTTCGCGCCTCCTTTGCCTTTCTTACGGCGTCGTCGATGTCGGAAGATTGCTCCTTGATCGCCGAGAGGACGGCGCAGTCTCGATGATTGAACCCATAGGCTGTTTTGTTATAGCCGACCTTCGCGATCACGCTGCGGGCGATGCGATCGATGTCAACGTAGGCCTCTGTAGAGATCTCTCCCCCTACAAGGACGAGGCCGGTGGTGAGAAAAGTCTCGCAGGCTACGTGTGCCTTCCGATCCTTTGCTAAGACAGCATCCAAGACGGCATCAGAGATTCGATCGGCCATCTTGTCCGGGTGACCTTCGGTCACCGACTCCGATGTAAGAAACCCTCTTGTCATACTCCCTCCTCTCTTTAGCATAAATCCTAGCCTCGTTCGGCATCCGTCGCAAGGCGTGAGAGGGTTGCGCGGTGCGGTGTTCGTGCCAGCGCTTTCGCATTGCAGCACAGAGCTAACAGGCACATTCCTGACACGCTTGCGTTTAACCCTTTCTTGAGGAGGGTTGACAGGTAAACGATACGGCGTATAATTGTTTACTAAGGTAAACGATTATGGAAAGAGACTCTTTACTTGCTGTTGTTGCCGAATGGTTGGAAGAGATCACGCTACCGCCCCTCGTCCAACGTCAGGTTTTCCCGGTTGACCCAGACCATCTCAAGCACATCCTGGCCATTGTTGGGCCAAGACGTGCCGGCAAGACGTACTTCATGTATCAACTCATCCAATCTTTGCTGGATACAGGCAACTGGGCCAAACATGACATTCTGTTTGTGGATTTCGAGGACTACCGCCTGAGTGGATTCTTAGCAGAGGATGTGGATGAACTCCTTGCCGCATTCCAGCAGCTCACCGGCCAGTACCCCCGCTTTCTGTTCTTCGATGAGGTTCAGCACATACCCGAGTGGGGACAAGTCTTGCGAACGCTCCATAATCGTCGCCGGTTCAAAATCATCGTCTCCGGCAGCAATTCGCAGCTTCTGAGCCAGGAGGTCGCTACAGAGCTCCGTGGCCGGTACGAGGACATCAGGATGTTGCCGTTTTCCTTTGTGGAGTACTTACGCTACAGGGAGATATCGTACAGCTTGGCCACCTTTCACACCCCGGCTCGGGGGAAAATTGTTGCCGCGTTTGAAGAATACCTCAAGTACGGTGGGTTTCCTGAAGTCGTCATGCTCAGAGCTCCTTCTAAAATGCGTAAGCTCCTTCAATCTTACTTCCACACAATCTTCTACCGTGATATTCTCGAACGTTATCACATCAAGGCCAGATACGTCCTCGATGCACTCATGCGTGAAATCCTTGAGGCCTTCTCAGAAACATTTTCCATAGGTCAGTTTGAGAAACAGCTCAAGAATAACGATCTTCCAGGTAGCAAGCGAACAATCGCCAACTACCTGCATTACCTTCAGGAAGCTTTCTTCATCATCGCAAACGACAAGTTTGCGTACTCACCCCGGCGCCGGATCATGAACCCCAAGAAGGTCTACCTCATGGACACCGGTCTTGCCGCACTCGGCCGTCCTTTTTCTGAGAATCGGGGGAAGGTGCTCGAAAACCTAGTTGCGATTGAGTTGTATCGGCGTGGGCAAGAGACCTACTACTTCAAGAATCGGAACGAGTGCGACTTCATCGTGAAGGCAGGCCCCCGACCTACGGAAGCCATACAGGTCTGTTGGAAGCTTACGCCCCGCAACGAGAAGCGGGAACTTGCCGGACTGGCAGAGGCGCTCCGGACCCTTGAGCTTACAACCGGTACGATTCTTACATTCGCCCAGGCCGGTGAAAGGGAGATGGCTGGTCAAGCAATACAGGTTCAACCGGTTTGGCGATGGTTGCTCGATGAGAACGCAGAGTAGGATAGCGTAAGGATATTCAATAGGCTCAGCGGGCAGCACAATCCGGCGCAAATTAGGCTTCACATCGAGTGCGAGAATCCTGTACAATAGGTGAGTAAATGGGAGAGGATGAGGGGAAACCGTGCGCGAAGAAGTAGCCACTTATTACATGAAGGATCAGAGAAACACAAAAAGCGGTTTGAGGTCGCAATCCGCGACTGCGGCAAAACAGGATTCGCACCTGGATGCAGACAGTGAGCCGCATCATTCGAGACCGTGGAATCCTCTGATTGCTCAAGCGTTCTACGCCGCGGAATCATAGAGAGCTGGGAACGATGACCACACCCGAAGAAAAGGCGCGCGAAAGAATCGACTGTCAGCTAAATGAGGCAGGCTGGATCGTTCAGAACCGGGACGAGATCAACCTTGCTGCCAATGACGGCATCATCATCCGTGAGTTCCCGTTAATCGGCGGAGAAGGCTTTGCCGACTACATGATCTTCGTTGACGGGGTGCCAGTTGGTGCGCTGGAGGACAAGCCGGATAGCGATCGCGTTCGCAGTGACGAGATTCAGACACAGCTGGCGTTTCTTGTTGATGAAACTAAGAACAAACCGTAAACTACATGAGCGTTAGTGTAATTAGGCTGCAAGAGGGAGATAGGAGCGTGTGAGCGTGTCACGAACAAGCTGCAACAAGAGTTTTGACTGCGCTCCCGGGCAACACCCCAGGGGCGTTTTGGTTTGTGGGGGTTAGGCGAAAACATGACCACTCCCGAAGAACGAATCGGCAAATTCATCAACGACTGGCGCGAGTCTGGTGGTGCCGAACGTTCGAATTATCAGCTCTTCCTCACTGAACTCTGCGATATTCTCGAAGTGCCGCATGCGGATCCTGCAAAACCTGAGAATGAGCGAAATGCTTATGTGTTTGAGCGTTCCGTGCCATTGATCAAGGCAACGGGAGAGTCCACAACAGGCTTCATTGACCTCTACAAACGTGGATGTTTCGTCCTTGAGGCCAAGCAAGGCGTTGAAAAGGAGATGGCAGCTGAGGGCGGACTCCCCCTTCTTCAGGTTGGAACTCCTCGTCGTCGAGGCTCGGGCATCCGCGGATTACGAGGTTGGGATGCCGTGATGCTGCGCGCGAAGAATCAGGCGGATCGTTACGCCAGGAATTTGCCCGCTTTAGAAGGCCGCCCGCCGTTCATCCTTGTGGTTGACGTAGGCAACGTGATTGAGGTCTTCTCGGAATTCACCTGCACGGGCGGCATGTACGTGCCCTATCCAGATCCTCTTCATTTCCGTGTCCAGCTAGAAGAGCTTGCCGATGAGTCGATTCGTGAACGCTTGCGCTCCATCTGGATAAACCCGATGTCACTCGATCCATCTCGCCAGAGCGCCCGTGTCACCAGAGAGATTGCTGCCCATCTGGCTGCTCTGGCACGATCCCTTGAAGACGATGGATACAAGCCAAACGACGTGGCTGCCTTCCTCATGCGTGCCATCTTCACCATGTTTGCCGAAGACATCGACCTGCTTCCCGAACGTCGCTTCACGGAGATGCTGGAGACACTGAGAGACAACCCCAAGTCCTTTGCCCCGATGGTGACGGAGCTATGGCACGCCATGAAGGCCGGATCGTTTTCCACATCGCTTCGCGAGGATGTTCGACATTTCAACGGCCATCTCTTCGAGGAAGCAACTGCTCTTCCGCTGACATCCCCGCAGATTGATCTTCTCATCGAAGCGGCTCGCGCCGACTGGCGCGATGTCGAACCGGCCATCTTCGGGACGCTTCTCGAACGAGCGCTCGATTCGGTCGAGCGGCACAAACTGGGCGCACACTTCACCCCGCGCTCCTATGTGGAGCGCCTCGTGTTGCCCACCATCATCGAGCCACTAAGAGCCGAGTGGCAGGCCGTGCAAGCTGCCGCCATGACGCACATTCGACAGGACAAGGACGACCAAGCCAAGCGCGAACTGGATGCGTTTCATGATCGCCTCTGCAAGGTCCGCGTGCTCGACCCTGCTTGCGGATCGGGCAACTTCCTCTACGTCGCGCTGGAACACCTGAAACGGCTAGAGGGAGAGGTGCTCGACGCCTTGGAGAGTCTGGGTGAGGCACGTGTTTTGGAGACCCTGGGGCTCACCGTGGATCCGCATCAGTTTTCTGGTCTCGAAATCAATCCACGCGCGGTCGCTATCGCGGACCTTGTTCTCTGGATTGGCTATCTCCAGTGGCACGTGCGAACACGGGGCGACGTCAGTCCTCCTGAACCGATCATTCGCAAGGTTCGCAACATGCTAGGCAAAGATGCAGTGCTCGTGTGGGATCGCGAAAAACCCGTGCTCGATGCCGATGGGCATCCGATGACTCGATGGGACGGGCGGACCAAGAAGCTTCACCCAACGACCGGTGAAGAAGTGCCCGACGAAACCGCGAGCGCCCCCGTTGTTTGCTACATCAACCCCAAGAAGGCCTACTGGCCCCCTGCCGATTTTGTCATCGGCAATCCGCCCTACATAGGCAATTGGAGAATGCGAACCGAACTGGGCGATGGCTATTCGGAAGCCGTTCGCGCCGCACACCCGGATCTTCCCGAGACCTGTGACTTCGTGATGTACTGGTGGGACCACGCGGCTCAACTCGTCCGTGAAGGGAAAATCCAGCGATTCGGCTTCATCACCACCAACAGCGTGCGCCAGACCTTTAACCGCCGCGTGCTGGAGAAGCACCAGCGCGCCAAGGTGCCCATCTCGCTACTATTCGCGATCCCCGACCATCCGTGGGTTGATGCTGCAGATGGCGCCGACGTTCGGATTGCTATGACCGTCGCAGGTACAGGTGAGATGGACGGTCGACTCGTCACCGTCGAGAGTGAGTCGCCGTCAGGCGAACTCGGACGGAATGTCGTTCTATCCGAGCGAACCGGCCGAATTCGCTCTGACTTGACGATCGGCCCAGCTGTATCCGATGCGCTGCAGTTGAAGGCGAACAACGGCATCAGTTGCCGTGGTGTTGTGCTTCATGGGAAAGGCTTCATTGTAACTCCAGCACAGGCCGCCGATTTCGGCCTAGGACAGATACCTGGTCTCGAACAGCACATCCGACCCTATCGCAACGGTCGCGATATCACACAAATATCGCGGGACGTGATGGTCATTGATCTGTTCGGACTGACCGAAGCCGAGGTTCGCGATCGCTTTCCCGAGGTCTATCAATGGGTTCTTGAGCGAGTGAAGCCTGAGCGTGATCACAATCCGCGCGAGATCCGTAGGCGAAACTGGTGGCTGTTTGGAGAGCCGATTAGCACGTTCAGGCCCGCGTTGGCGGATCTCAATCGCTACATTGCTACCTCGGAAACGGCGAAGCATCGCTTCTTCGTCTTTCTCGATAAGGAGATCCTTCCCGACAATAGGCTCGTCAACGTCGCCTCGGACGACGCCTACATTCTTGGTGTTCTCTCCAGTTGGATCCACGTGTCATGGGCATTGGCGCAGGGTGGAACTCTTGAGGATCGCCCCGTCTACAACAAGACACGTTGCTTCGAGACGTTCCCGTTTCCGGATGCTGACGAATCTC
Organism: Candidatus Bipolaricaulota bacterium; assembly: GCA_023132915.1. Lineage (GTDB taxonomy): Bacteria > Bipolaricaulota > Bipolaricaulia > UBA7950 > UBA9294 > UBA9294. The sequence continues at coordinate 4,217 of JAGLXM010000251.1, read as the reverse complement.
AGAAAGCCGAGATCCGTGACTTGGCGGAGAAACTTGCTGCCCAGCGCAAGCGCCAACAAGACTTGCATCCGACTCTCATGCTTACCGCGATGTACAACGTGCTGGAGAAGCTACGCAGTGAGGAACAGCTGACCGAGGCCGAGCGCACGATCCACGAATACGGCCTCGTTGCTGTCCTTCGACAGCTTCATGACGAACTCGACCAGGCCGTCGCGCGTGCCTACGGCTGGCCGGCCGATCTCTCCACGCCCGAGATTCTCACGCATCTCGTCGCCTTGAACCGAGAGCGTGCGACAGAAGAAGCAAAGGGCCAGATCCGCTGGCTTCGTCCTGAGTACCAAAACCCGGCTGGCACGGTGCAGACGCAGATCGAGGACACGCAGAAGGCCAAAGGCAAGAAGCGCCGACGCAAGATTCCTTGGCCGAAAGGGCTCGCTGCCCAAGCTGCGGCCATCACAGCTGTGCTTGCCCAGAGTCGTGAACCTCTTGACATGGAACAACTCGCCGCTTCGTTCAAAGGAGCCCGCAGGGACCGTCTCCAGGAAATCCTCGAGACACTCGAGGCTTTGGGGCAGATCAGAATGATCGAGGAAGAGGGGTACACGACGCTATGACGTCCATCGAAATTCGCTCCCATGTCCTCGCTGCCGAAATCATCGAAGACCTCCAATCCGCCCTCGAAGAACTGCAAGTCATATCCGACGATCTCGCTCTCACACCAGGAGCCAACGAAGGAGATGATGATGAGTAGCCTCCCAATTAATCTCGATGATCTGCTCCGCCGGCGAAAGGTCGAGCGCGAGCGCATCGAGTACAAGGCGGGATGGAATCCGGATCCGATTCTCCAGACGGTTTGCGCGTTCGCCAACGACTTCGCGAACCTCGGCGGAGGCTATGTTGTCATCGGCCAGGACTGTGATGAAGATGGTGTGCCCAACTTCCCGCCGGTGGGCTTGCATACGAATCAGCTGGACAAGATCCAGCGTGAGTTGCTCCAGTACTGCCATCTGATTCAGCCGAGCTACTTTCCCATCCTGAGCGTCGAACGCTATGCAGGTCGGAACCTTATCGTGCTGTGGGTGCCCGGCGGCCAGAATCGGCCGTACAAGGTGCCGAAGAAGGTCACAGCTACGACGAAGGACTATCGCTATTACATCCGCCGCTACTCCAGCACCGTCGAGGCACGCGGGGATGACGAGCGCGAGTTGCTCAGTTTGGCTGCGACTGTCCCGTTCGACGACCGCTTTAACCAAGCGGCTGGATTAGATGACCTGTCGTCGCGATTGATGGAGGCGTTCCTGCGCGAAGTGGGCAGCGACCTCGCCGATGAGGTCGAGAATCTCTCGGTCGAAGCGCTGGAACGCCAGATGAACCTTGTGGGCGGACCTCCGGAAGCCCCGTTTCCGAAGAATGTGGGATTGCTGTTCTTCAACGAGGAGCCGCATCGGTTCTTTCCTGCTACGCAGATTGACGTGGTGTGGTTTCCTGATGGGGCAGGCGGCGATCGCTTCGAGGAGAAGGTCTTCCAGGGGCCGTTGGCGCGGATGACGCGTGAAGCACTCGATTACATCCAGCGCAATTACCTCAAGGAGACGGTTGTCAAGCTTCCCGATCGAGCTGAAGCGGAGCGTGTCTGGAACTTCCCATATCCCGCCATCGAAGAGGCGGTGGTCAACGCTGTTTACCACCGCTCGTACGAGGAACGAGAGCCGATCGAAGTCCGGATCAGCCCGGAGGACTTGGTCGTCTTGAGCTTTCCCGGTCCGGATCGATCGATCCGGATGGATGATCTGCGAGTAGGGCGTGCGGTCAGCCGCCGGTATCGCAACCGCCGGATCGGAGAGTTCCTCAAGGAATTGGATCTGGCCGAGGGCCGTTCCACCGGCATTCCGAAGATTATCCGGGTGATGGAGGGAAACGGCTCACCGCCGCCGGAGTTCGAGACCGATGAGGGCCGCACCTCGTTTCTGATTCGTTTGCCGGTTCAGCCCAGTGCGATTGAGCCACTTGAGGGGGAAGCTACCCCGCAAGTCACCCCGCAAGTCACCCCGCAAGTCGAACGTCTGCTTCGTGTCTGCGAAGGCGAGCTACTGAGAGAGAAGCTTCAAAAGCGCCTAGGACTCCGTGATCGGGAGAACTTCCGGAAAGCGTACCTGGTTCCTGCTCTTGATGCCGTACTGATCGAGATGACAATTCCAGACAAGCCGCGCAGCAGCAAGCAGAAATACCGATTGACTGAGAAGGGACGCCGGTTGGTTAAGAGCATGGGAGATACCACATGAGTGAGTACCGCCATGTCGAGAAGCCGTTCCTCGATCAACTTGCCGCGCTCGGCTGGTCGGTGATCGCTCAGTGCGGAATTGGGATTTTATTGCTCTAACGGCGTATCGCGGCATTGGAAACACGTCCACAATCCCCTCGCCAAACGTCTGTATGAACACATGGGATTAGCACGCTGAGAGGGTCAGACCTTCGAAAGCGCCGTCAAAAGCCGGAGGTGTGTAGTTGGTGAAAGTCCAATGCAGGGAAGGGCTAGCGACCCACTCTGACCCCGAGTCATGCGCTGGTGTCCGTAAGGGCACGGGCGAAGCGTTGACAGGGGTAGATGCAAGCCGGGTATACAGCCGTGAAATTGACCCTAATACTTCAGGGTGCCTCCGTTATGAAGGTAGGCGAGGGGCGACATCGAGTGTACCGCTAAATCGCGAGGTACATTCGGACCCTGCGCGGTCTTTAGACCCCGTGCGCGCATCTAAGCACACCTCACGGAAGACGGGAGATCCCATGGTTGACCATGGTGGATGGCACTGTGGTCCGCACCATGAATCCTCAGGGAACACGATGGTGATGAACGGCCATGGGAAGTCGGACGACTCCGTAGTACCGATGAAGCTTCCGAACAACGGCGGTGATGCGCCATCATCTGCGGAGGGAGCAGAGGGAAGGGAGTCGGCCAAGGGGAATCTGGTTCAGCAAAACAGGGTCCGCACTCAGTGGCGGGATGCCCTGCAACATGCGCTGGAACGGATACGGCAGGCAGCAAAGAGGGATAGGAAGAGGCGGTTTACCACACTTTGGCACCACGTATACAGCGTCGATTGCCTACGCAAGGCATTCCTCAGCTTGAAGCGAGAGAGTGCAGCAGGAGTAGACGGTGTAACGTGGAAGCAGTACGCAGAAGGTTTGGAGGAAAGACTCACCGACCTGTCAGCGAGACTCAAGCGGGGTGCATATCGAGCAAAGCCAGTCCAACGCGCTTACGTCCCCAAGAGGGACGGAAAACAGAGGCCAATCGGGGTCACTGTACTGGAGGACAAGATTGTCCAGAAGGCGACCGTCTGTGTGCTAAGTGCAGTCTATGAGACTGACTTTCTTGGTTTCTCCTATGGGTCCCGGCCAGGACGCAACGCGCACAATGCGCTTGATGCGTTGTCGGTAGGGATCATGAGGAGGAAGGTGAACTGGGTGCTTGACGCAGACATATGTGGTTTCTTCGATGTCATTGACCACGAGTGGCTGGTGAAGTTTGTCGAGCACCGGATTGCGGACAAGCGCGTCGTGCGTCATATCAAGAAGTGGTTAAGCGCCGGCGTGCTAGAGGACGGGAAGCGAACATACCAACAGACAGGAACGCCGTAGGGAGGAAGTATCAGCCCACTGCTGGCGAACATCTATCTCCATTATGTGTTCGACCTATGGATTCAACAGTGGAGGAAGCGTGCGGCACGAGGAGATGTTATTGTCGTGCGTTACGTTGACGATATCGTTGTTGGATTCCAGTATCAGAGTGATGCCAAGCAGTTTGTGGAGGAGCTTGGGGAGCGTTTCCAGAAGTTCAACCTCAAGCTGCACCCTGAGAAGACACGTCTGATCGAGTTTGGTCGCTTTGCAGCGACGAACCGGAGACGACGTGGAGAGGGTAAACCAGAGACGTTCAACTTCCTTGGGCTAACGCACATCTGCGGCAAGACCAGGAAGGGGAAGTTTCAGGTGATCAGGCAGACGATGGTACACAGGATGCGTGCCAAGCTGAACGAGCTGAAGATAGAGCTTAGGCGGCGGATGCACGTTCCCGTTCCAGAAGTGGGCCGATGGTTAAAGTCGGTCTTAAAGGGACACTACCAGTATTATGGTGTACCCGGCAACAAGTATGCGCTGAACCAGATCCGTCATCAGGTAGGCCGACTTTGGTATCGCGTGCTGTTACGGCGCAGCCA
>JAGLXM010000250.1 GCA_023132915.1 Candidatus Bipolaricaulota bacterium | reverse complement strand
ATCTTTGGAAGCCTTGCCCTGGCAGTGGCAAGTTCGCAGATTGGGGAGATAACGGCGATCCGCATCCTCTTTTTAATCCTCGCCCTTGGTGGAGGTATGGCGAGCCTTTTTGCCCTCCGGTTGATCCCGCGCACTACCCCAAGGTTCACCCAGCGGAGGTTTAGGGGAGTGATCATTGCCCTGGGGAACTTCTTGGTCGAGCGGGCGCGGTTCGGCCCGTTCCATCTCTACCATCGCTTCAACCCACGGCGACTCCCCGCTCTCCTGTGGGGGGAGGAGGGCTTGCGGGGGGAAACGAAACGATTCTTGGTAGCGACTTTTCTTGCCTTTGCTGCGATCGGATTCTTCGCAGTGCCGTTGCCGCTTCTCCTCTCGCAGCAGTTTGCGCTTCCCTCATCCACAGTCTTTTCATACTTCGTGGTGCTAAACAGCGGAGTGGTGTTGGCCTACCCGCTTGCCTCTCGGCGGATCAAGCGATTGGGGAACAAGGCGGTTCAGCAATGGGCGCTCCTAATGCGTCTGGGGCTGTTTGTCGCCGCGGCCCTGTACCTCACGCTTTGTGCGGTGGCTCCGCCGGTGCCGGTGCTTGTGCTGTTCTTTCTCGGCATCGGCGTGAGTTGGTCCTACTTTCAACTCTCCGGGGTGGCCCTTGCCTCTCGTCTGGCCAAGCCCAAGTACCGCAGCCAGACACTCGGGCTGTACAATGCCATCGCCGGGTTGGGGATGATCGCTGCCGGAGTCTCTAGCGGATTGTTGGCCGAGCGTGTTGGTTACCAGGCAACCTTCGTAGTGGCCTCGATCCTCCTTGTTATCTCCTTGATCGTCCTTCACCGACTCCCTGCCCCTTCTTCTCTTCCCGAGCTCGCATCTTGCCCAGAAAAGGAGAGCGCTCGCACGGGGAGAGAGGTTGTCCAATAAAATCAGAACATCATACGGTTATTCCCTTGACTCACGCAGGCGTTCCCGATGCGTTTGAGTCTTTTCTATAGGCTTGGAATTTCAATATAGGCTTCAGGAACTGAGTTATCTATTACTAGGCGGAAGTTGGCCAATAAATCCATGCCAAGAAGGGATGGAAGGCCTTTTGTTTCTTCCCATTTCTCTTGCGGATGTCGGAGAACCTCCATAGTTGGCAAATCGGTCTCCCAAATGACTTTTGCGTGTCGGGCAGACAAGAGCAACATTCTTACATCTCGGATCAGGAATGTCTCGATACCTTCACCAGCGACACCTTTTGCCCATTCCTTCTCTGGTTTGCGTTCCAGATCCCTGTATTGGATCTTCAGCCGCTTGATGTCGCGATCCTGAAGTGCGGTGTACGTTGCCCCGGTATCCACCAGGAAAGTAACCTGTTTCTCAAACATTGGGTATTTGCAGACAAGCAATACTGGCAAGAAGAATTGATAGGAAGGTAGACAATTCGGCGGTTTTAGCTCATTAACAAGAAGCGGAACCTTCAAAGCAACATAGCACAGGGTTTTTCGCTAACGTAGTCAACCATCGCAGCCTTGGCACGATCGCGAGCCCTCATTGCATCAAGGAGGGCCTCTAGTGTTTCAATAGACTCGTGGGTAGCAATGACTTCGCTGCGATCTATTGCTACAAACTTGCCCCTGAAACGAGCGTCAGCCCGAAGCTCATCAAGATGCTCGAAGAACCACTGTGCGTTATCAGAATAGCGCAAAAGCCTTTCGGTCCGAGTCATCATAATTCCCTCCTTCTCCGGCTAAGATTATAGCAAAAATGTCACCTTTTGTCTGCGATCGTGACATTGACAGTTTTGCAAGACCAGTTAGAAGATTCCTTCATTGTGCCGACTATTGAACCTGAATACAATCTCATCAGGGTACGCCTGAAGGTACTTTGGCGACACTCGGTTATAAACGTCGATCACCGTCCACTTGAGCAGCGACCAAAAATTGCCGGCTATTGTATGTACATTGCCGTTCACAAAGGTCTTGGAGTGTCTAACTGCCCTGTGTATATACGCCCTAGTCGCTGCTTCATGGCTCCTTGACTCGTCTGTTAAGCGGTATCCTCGTAATATAATGAGTAAACGGTCGCAATCGGTGAGGTCGGTGAATGATGGACAGACTAGCGAGGATGCGAGAGTGCTTAAGCATGTTTTGACCGCGGTGATGCGCCAGATGTTTGGCTCACCACGTAACCTTGAGATGCACCTCGGGGAAAAGAAGTCAAAGTGCGACTATGCCGTCTCAAGGGCGCTCACCCCACAGGATATCGGGACGATCGAAGAGACGGTGAACGAAGAGATCGAGAAAGACCATCGAATCACAGCAGAAACGCTTCCCATCGAAGAGGCACAAGCCATCTACGACCTGGTGAAGGTCCCCGAGGACGCAACCGCGATTCGAATTGTTCACATCGGCGATCTCGACGCCACCCCCTGTAGAGGGGAGCACGTCGCCCACACGCGTAAGATCGGTCGCTTCCGCATCAAGAGCTATACGATGAAAGGAGAAGGGACCGTTCGCCTCCGGTTTACAGTGGAGGATTGATCTTACAAACCGATCGTCAAACGATACAAGGGATAGGGAATAGAGAGGAAGAGTTCGTCGGAGGCCAAGAACGCCTCACGTCGGCTTCCCGAACAACCAGGTGACAGGACCGCTCTTTCGCTCAACAATGGTAAAGCAGTGCATTCTCCGCATAATGCGCCAAGCCCGCCAATACGCCCCTCGCACCGCTCTCCTGTGGCTGTAGTAATTGCAAGGAGCTTCTCCATCGCCTCATTTGGGTGAAGGATGAAAAGGACGAGGTCGGGTGGAAACGGCATCTTTGAGAGAGGAAAATAGACGAAGACGCGTTTCCCAAACGGCAATGGGGACAACGAAGCGATGTACCTTTGTGCGGTTTCGATATCCATCGCCTCACCCCAGGAGACGATGGTGCTCGCGAGGGCGTCAATGGTTCCCTCGTCCGGTGTGTCGATTCCCAGGTTGAATCGCGCGAGTGGGCAGGTGATGTCCTCACCTCCTGCCCAGATGATCTTGCCCTGGCGGGCTTCACCGACGAAGGTGCAGTGCCGTCCCGAGGCATCGACATGGTCAACCCCAAGCGGGAGGTGATCCAAGACTGCGATTCCGACCGTATTGACCATCAAATCTTAACCTCACTTCCCACTTTGATCACAAGGTATGCGGTACCGAAGGACTCTTTCAGGACTTCCATCGCCTTAAGACCGGTACAGTGACACGGAGCGACTCTCTTTACACCCAGCTCCTTCAGTGCAGCAGCGATCTCCCCGACCGCGGCCTCATTCTTCTTGTAGAGGTGGAACCCACCAAGGACAAGCTGGAGTGGCTTTCCAACGATCTTGGTTGCGCTACGGGCAATCTCGACTATTCCTGGATGGGCGCAGCCTGTGATGAGTACCGGCCCTTCATCTCCCTTGACGATCAGTGACTGTTCCACGATCTTTTCCCCGAGCTCGCCGGTTGAGCGGAACCTGGGAAGAATCTCGACCGGTTGGGAGACAGGATGAGCGTGCCATCCCTCCTCCCCGGATACCTCTCCCTGGAACAGGGTGGAGAACGACGTGGGGTAGAATACCTCGAGGTTCTTGTGTAGCGCTGAGGTGATCGCCCCGATATGGTCGCAGTGCTCATGGGAAAGGACGAGGGCGTCGGGCGAGGCGAGATCGGCTCCAAGTGCTTCGGCATTGTGTTCCAGCACGAGATTGTCCGCTCCCGTGTCGAACAAGACTCTACGTCCTTTGAGCTCGATCAAGGCGGAGAATCCCCAGCCGGGTTGAAGGTCACTTTTGTCGGTTCGGTTGTCGTATAGGATCAGAATGTGGTCTTTTGCCATGTTATCCTCCCTTTTTAGTCCACCATACGTGGGCGTGGCAGTGGCCATTGGGATGATGCCAGGCCGTGTAGTCAGCCTCCTGTGTGGGCGCCTTTACCATGATGGTAGTAGGGGTGCCGTTTCGCTCTCCCTCCCAAGATAGTCCAGTCTTTGAAGGGACAAACGAATCGTCGATGAAGTCAAGGCCCAAGGGGGTGAGCAGCCACTGGAAACGGGCAGTATAGTTTGTACCCCTCTTACTCACCGCTCCTTTTACAAAACACTCAAAAAAGGTGCTATAGGTAGCCTTGTCAATTTCCAGGGTGTAGTTTTCCCAGAAGGAAAGCTGCCACTCCCCGACCGTCACTCCGTAGCTTCCCCAGCCGGTCGCAGTTGCCGCCGCTAGATCCGTTACGTACCCTCGCTTATCCGAGGTATACTCCTTGTACTCGTGGGTAAACCTCTCCTCGTCCCATAAAACCTCCTCGCGGTAGTGAAGGCTCACCTCCTCTACTGTAATGGTGATGACGCGCTCCCTTGCAGTGAACGCAGTCAGGCTAAAGGTAAGGAGTCCCCCTAGCAAGAGCACCAAAGCCAAACGATGCCGACTCATCTTACACCTCCTTTAAAACTCGATCCTCGAGCCGACTCCCACCTCGATAAAATTCTCCTTGTAGGCTCTTTTGAAAAGCTCGATCGCCTCATCACCGGTGCAGTGGCAAGGCCCGACTCTGCTTACTCCAAGTTCCCGCAGAGAGTCGATGATTGAATAAACCTCAGCCTGGCGGGTGCCGCCTAAGTGGAACCCACCAAGGAGGAGGGCGATCTTTTTATTCAACTGCTCCACCGCGGTCTTCGCTATCTTTACAATCCCGGGGTGAGCACAACCTGTAACAACAAGCAGGCCATTTTTCGTATCGATGATGAGGCTTTGCTCGTTGAGCACGGCCCCCAGTTCACCAGTGGTATAGACGCCGTCAAACAGTTGTTTCGGCCCGGTTATTTCGACAGGTTCTGTACCTGGGCGTTCGAGGGCTTTCTTGAATCCCCGGGAGAACGAGCGGCCGAGGTAGATCGTCAATTGCGGGTTAACCCGAAGCAGGCCCTCCAATCCCCCTGTGTGGTCGCCATGAGGGTGGGAAAGGAAGACCGTATCGATGGTTGCTGGGTCGAGCTTGAGTCGCTCCATATTGGTGAGGAGGGTCCTTCCATCTGCCCCGGTATCAAATAAAATCCTTCTCTCAGGAAGCTCGATCAATGCGGAGAAGCCCCATTCTGGAGTAAGATCTTCCCTTGTTGTCCGATTATCATAGATGACCAGGATCCGCCCCATTCTTATTCCCCCTTGAATGTGTAGTATAGCTGACTTGCTTGAACACGGCGGCCGATTTTCCCCTCCTCAGCGAGCCGCGCCAGGTACTTTCCCACCTCCGCCGGGTTGATCCCCAACGCATCGGAGAGGTCGGTTGGAGTGCATGGCCGCACCGCGAGAAGCTGTAGGATTTCTCCCGAGAGCTCCTCTTCGCGAAGAAGCCTTGACCGCGAGTGTGTACGTTTAGGGACGATGACGATTGGAATCTTGGGAAGTTCAACCTCCATCCGCTCGCGGATCTTAAGCAACGTTTCTTCAGGGACGGGATCGACCGGTTCTTCCGGTGGACGCACACATGTGTTCAGGTTCACCTCATGTGGATCGATGAGCCTGATCTTTTCGATTAGATGGCCTATCGAATCAGGGTCGGTGTTCGTCCGTAACTTTTCTGATTTAACGAGCATTACCTCAAGCCAGATTGGGACCCTTCGCGCGAGGCGGCCGATCGCAGAAGCGATCTTGTCGATCTCAAATCCTGTTGCAGGGCGATTCACCCGTAGAAACGTCTCCTGATCGCCCGCGTCGAGCGAAGGAAGAACAAGGTCAAAGAGCGCCGCCGCGGCGAGAACCTCCGACCTCGTTAATAGCGAAGAGTTGGTGATGAGGGCGACGGGTAATCGACTGACCTTGCGTACTTCCTCGACCGCCTTGGCCAGGTGCGGGTTCAAGGTTGGTTCACCAGAGCCGGAAAAGGTGATGTAGTCAACGTGGGAATGTTCCGCAAGGGCTGCCTCCACCCCGGCGGTGATCTCCTGTGGGGTAGGAAACGGCTCTTTCACCTCCTCTTTACCCCGTACCTTATGGCGCTTTTTGCCGAGCTGGCAGTAGACGCAGTCGAAAGTACAAGTGAGCTTAGGGATCGGATCGATTCCAAGGGACATGCCCAGGCGCCGCGATGGCACCGGCCCATAGACGATATTCATCTCGTTTCTCCTTTAGAGATCGATGAGACGGGGTTGCATGGTCTCAGTATCCAGGATCACTACGGTCGCCCGACCGGTGAGCCAGCCACCGCACTCTCCGGGGTTGATGATCAAAGGCTTCCCTTCCCGGATGTCGATGTTATGGGTATGCCCGTAGACCACGAGGTCGTAATGTCGGCTTTTGATCAGGGCGTCGATAAATTTTGGCTCGTGCATGATCACGAAGCGGTCGCTGTCGATCTCGAACTCATGGAAATCCGGATAAAGTTCCCCAATATCGCGGAAGCGCTCGGTGAGATAAAGCCTGTCCCCGTCGTTATTTCCGAAGATGCCGATAAGGGGCGCTTTGAGTTTTTTAAACTCATTTACGGTGATCGGGGAGATAAAGTCGCCTGAGTGGAGTACCAGTTCCACTTTCTCCTTGTTAAACAGTTCGACCGCACGGGCGATCATCGGCATGTTATCGTGACTGTCGGCGAGGATCCCGATCTTCATCACGCCTCCTTGGGGGCGTCTTTGAGGGTGCGTTCGATCTGCGCGGCGATGGCGAAAAATGCCTGTGAGATTCTAGCTTCAGGGTTTGCAAGGACGATCGGCCGCCCCGCGTCCGCCTCCACCCGCACACTGGGATCGATGGGGATCTTTCCGAGAAAGAGTAAAGAAAGCTTCTTTGCTTCCCGCTCGCCGCCGCCCGCGCCGAAGAGGTCGATCTGCGCTCCACAGTGCGGGCAGATGAGGCCAGACATGTTCTCCACCACGCCAATCTGGGCGATCTCCATCTTCTTTGCCATGTTTGCCGCCCGACGGGCATCGATCAGGGCGACCTCCTGAGGGGTGGTGACGATGATTGCCATCTGTGGTGAGGTACGTTGGGTAATGGTCAGTACCTCATCTCCCGTCCCTGGTGGAAGATCTGCGATTAAGAAGTCAAGGGCTCCCCAACTCGCCTCCCCGAGGAATTGATCGATCGCCTTGGAGCGCAGCGGTCCGCGCCAGATGACCGGGGT
>JAGLXM010000025.1 GCA_023132915.1 Candidatus Bipolaricaulota bacterium | reverse complement strand
GAAGAAGCTAGCGGCACGGCACCTGGAGGAGGGAGGCCTGGTCCTGTACGACCTGAGTTCGAGCTACTTCGAGGGGAGGGCCTGTCCTCTGGCGGCGCGTGGTTACAACCGGGACAAGAAGAAAGGGAAGCTACAGGTGAACTATGGGCTGCTCACCGACCCTCGTGGCTGTCCAGTATCGATATCGGTCTTTTCGGGAAAGACCGGTGATCCAAACACTCTCATGCCGCAGGTAACGAAGGCAAAGGAACAGTTCAAGATTGACAGTCTGGTACTAGTTGGCGATCGGGGGATGATCTCTCAGAAACAGATCGACAAGCTGAAAGGGATCGAGGGTGTCGACTGGATCACCGCGTTACGGAGTGGTCGGATCAGCAAGCTGATGCAGGATGGAACGATCACGATGAGCCTGTTTGACGAACGAGACCTGTTTGAGTTTACCCATCCTGACTTTCCTTTGGAGAGGTTAGTGGTCTGTCGTAACCCGTTGATGGCGGAGATGCGGGCGCGCACACGTCAGTCCCTGATCGAGGCGACGGTGCAGGAGCTAGAGAAGGTCAGGGGGATGGTCAAGCGGGGGAAGCTCAAGGCCAAAGAGAAGATTGGAGTACGGGTAGGGAAGGTAGTGAACAAGTACAAGGTGGCCAAGCACTTCCAACTTGCCATCAAAAAAGGACAGTTCAGTTACCATCTTCTGCCAGAGAAGGTAGCGGAAGAGGCGGCGATGGATGGTCTATACGTGATCCGCACCAGTCTTTCCACAGAGCAAATGAGTGGGGCGGAGGCGGTAAGGAGTTACAAGCGACTAGCCAATGTAGAGAGTGCTTTTCGTAGTTTGAAGGGGATCGATCTCAAGGTACGGCCGATCTACCACCACCTGGAGGAGCGGGTACGTGCGCACATCTTCCTGTGCATGTTGGCCTACTACGTGGAGTGGCACATGAAGGAGGCCTGGCGTGAGCTTCTGTTCAGTGATGAGGATCAACAAGCCAAACTGGCCCGTGATCCAGTGGCCCCGGCAAAGAGATCAGCCAAGGCGCTGAAGAAGGTTCACAGCAGGACCTTGGACGACGGAACCGAGACACACAGCTTCCACACGTTGCTTACAGATCTTGCCACCATCGTGCGGAACACCTGTCAGCGCAAGGGAGGAGTAGTAGGCGAACCGAGGTTCACCATGACGACGATATCCAATGCCAAGCAGAAGCGGGCACTGGAGTTACTCGACACCATCGTGGTGTAGACAGAACGCTGCACTACGATTCCTGAGCTACTTCCCATCCCAACAGAGATTTCGCTGTTTTAGCTGCAGGAACTTCAGGCTAAATATTACAGAGCCTCCACGAATCGAGGATCTTCGCCTGTTCGGTTTCACCGAAGTCCTGCCCGTAGAGCCTGAGGAACA
>JAGLXM010000249.1 GCA_023132915.1 Candidatus Bipolaricaulota bacterium | reverse complement strand
GCAAGATCGACCTGGGTTACATCGTCGAGGATCGTTACTTTGTCAACGGGTTGGGGATCGGGATCGATGCCCAGGTGGCGCGCGATGTCCTCCAAATGGAGCGCCTTAGGGGAGTTCCAGCTTATCTGTACGCGGCGATACGGGAAGTTTTCCGGTTTAAGGCATTCCCGGTGACCCTAGAAGGTGAAGGCTGGAGCGAAGAGCATACGTGCATCTCGCTCGGGCTAGCCAACGGTAAGTATTGCGGTGGGGGGTTTAAGCTTGCCCCGCAGGCCGAGATTGACGATGGGTTGCTTGACATCGCTGTAATCGAGGACTTCCCAAAATTTGAGCGGCTGATCCGCCTGCCCCAGGCACGAAAGGGGAACCACTTAGGGCTCGCCAAGGTTCACTATCGTCAGGAGCGCACGGTTACGGTTTCCTCATCGACAAAGCTGATCGCCCACATCGACGGCGAGCAGTACCGACTCCCTGGTGACAGCTTCAAGGTCACCGTGGTCCCTAAGGCGCTTGATGTTATCACCCCCGCCTAGGGATGGCTTGCCATTACCTGGGTTAGAGAGCGTGTCATGGCTATGTAATGGATCCGTGAGTCTCTTCTAAGAATCGGATTGTGAGAAGAGATGTTTATCAACCCGCCTCCTTGCAATTTATAGGATGACACAAACTGCTGGGGTTGCCACTCCTAACTTCTTTGGTCTCTACGAGGAGCTAGTCCGATTTTTTAAAAGCGCCTGTTGGGGCTTACCAGCGAACACGTGGAGAGTATCGATGACATGCTGAGACTACCCATGCTCCTGTTTCCCCTTTTAGCTTTGTTACTCACCCTTTCTTTACCAATAGCACTGATACAGGCCCGCTCTGTTCGCTTATCCGGAGGAGCCTCTTGTCTTACCTGCTCAGCTCCACTAAAATAGTAACGGTGAAAAGGTGATGAAGAAGGTCCCTGATTGGCTCACTGGTTCACGGGGGATTATCGCTGTGGTGATTTCGTTCCTCGG
>JAGLXM010000248.1 GCA_023132915.1 Candidatus Bipolaricaulota bacterium | reverse complement strand
TCACGAGCATCACCGAGTTTGGAGCAAGGATCAAAGACGATGACTTTGACGGGATCACCATTTACCATGCTGCCACTGGCCTTTACAAGCGCTACATAACCAACCCGATCGTGCTCGGTCAAGGCTTTACAGGAGAGAAGCTCGCCGTAAGCGGGTGGCACTTCGGCTGTGTGGCGGATATCGCCACTACCCTCTACATGACCTGCTCAGGTTTTGACTCGATCAAGTTTGAGCTCACTGGGATTGAGCTTGGCTGCAACTGGTTGACCTTCGATGTGGAGTTGAAGTTCCAGACCCAGACAAAGAGCCTTGTACTTACCCCGCAGCTGAACCTCGGAGATGCCGCTTGCATCAAGGTGTACGCAGCCGTCCTTACCGATGCACCCGTAGGGCCGGACACGACCAACACCATCTTCGGGGACTACAGCTTCCTTACCGGGATCAGTCTCTACGGGTTAGGCTTTACCTACTCTTGGAACGGGGTGACGATCAAGGAGCTGACCGTGCTTGACACAGTGCACTATGTCATTACTACCCCGGAGTACGGGAGCGTGCTCGAGGAGATCGTTGAAGCCCTGAAAGACGGGCATGAGTTCTACCCCGACTACTGGGAGCTCTTCTCGATCGCGGTTGTAGGAGACGGTTGTTGTGGGGGGATCACCGGCCTCCTTTTCAACACGTACTTTGAACGAGGTGCAGGAGGCATCTTCGGCTGGGGAATGACGCATGTGGAGGGAAGGTTCCCCATTAGCTCCATGATCTTTCTCACCGTTGAGGCCGAGGTCGACGACGATACGCCCGGACTCGATCATTTCGGTTTCGGGTTTGAGGTGGGCTGGTAGGACAGGCTTTCAGCGGTCAGCTCTTGTAGCGTCGCAACCTGTGTGCGACGCAAACCAAACGCCGGGGACCTGTCTGCCTCATGGACGCGACAGGCAGGCAAGCCCCGATGCTACGACAAGAGCGAGACCTTCTGTAGCTCTTGGGGGGTGTGGTAACTGATCGCAGATACTACACCCCCCAAGCATCTTGTATGCGACGTTTTTCAATCAGTCGTGTTGTTTTGCCTCTTCGTATATCAGGAATCTCTTTAATTCGGTGAGGCTTCGGATATCGCCCCCGCTTCCGTCACGAACGATGTTGATCGGAACCAGCAAGGCAGCTTGGGCGGCTTGGATGTCTGCCAGTTGGTCTCCAACGTAGTAGCCGCGCGTGGATCCCAGTGCCCCTTTTAAACGTT
>JAGLXM010000247.1 GCA_023132915.1 Candidatus Bipolaricaulota bacterium | reverse complement strand
CCTAAGAATGAAGGTCTGACCCCATGATCCCGCCGGGCGGTTCGCAGGGAATCCCCTCTGTGTTCTGCAGGCTCTAGCTCACGTGCCTGATGTGCGTCGTCGCGCCTCGCCGTACAATGGACATGGATTCTCACTGTCGAAAGGCACACCATGCGCTTACGAATCAACCAGATCTCGATCAAACTGGACTATGAGAAGCCGGACGCGCTCGCAACGATCGCTCGGCTACTGAACTGCCGCGAGGACGAGCTCGATCGGCTCGTCTTCCTGCGTCGATCGATCGACGCCCGCGGCAAGGACGTGCAGCCCCGCTTCGTGCTGTCGGCCGAGGTTGACTATCTCGGCGAGGCCGACCCGCCGTTCGCGCCGGGGCGTGTTAATCTGGCCGTTGAGCCGGAATCGATGCCGGTGATCCCGCACGTCGCACCGAGGAAGCATCGCCCGATTGTGGTCGGGGCCGGGCCGGCCGGCCTGATGGCGGCACTGACGCTCGCCGAAGCCGGATGGAAGCCTCTCCTCATCGAGAGGGGAGCGGATGTCCAAATTCGTAGCCACCAGGTCGAGACGTTCTGGCAGGAGGGGGTCCTCAACCTCGAAAGCAACGTCCTCTTCGGCGAAGGTGGCGCCGGGCTCTTCTCCGACGGCAAGCTGACCGCACGCTCCAAGAACCGAGGCGCAATCCGCCACTTCTTTCAGATTCTGATCGACTGCGGAGCCTCGTCCGACATCCTGATCGATGCCGAACCGCACCTCGGGAGTGACGTCCTCAGCCGGATCATCCCAACGCTGCGGAACCGGATCCAAGAACTCGGAGGCGAAGTCCGGTTCGGCACGCGGCTCGACGGCCTGCACATCGAAGGCGGCGCGTTGCGTGGCGTCACGGTCTCAGGCGAGGAGATCGCGACCGACACCTGCTTCCTTGCCACCGGGCACAGCGCACGCGATGTCTACACGATGCTTGCTGAGTCGGGCGTGCCACTGGCCGCCAAACCATTCGCGGTCGGCGTGCGAGCCGAGATGCCGCAGAGTCGCCTCAACATCGCGCAGTACGGCAGCTGGGCGACGCACCCGAGGCTCAGGAGCGCCGGCTTCCGATTGACCCGCAAGCCCGGGCAGACAACACGAGGTTGCTACAGTTTCTGCAACTGCCCCGGCGGACTCGTGATGGCCTGCGCATCGTCCGATGGCCTGCTAACGACCAACGGAATGAGCTACTCGAGTCGAGCCAAACCGTTTGGAAACGCGGCCATTCTCGTGCCCGTCGGTCCGGATGACTACCCGATCGGCGGAGGGGACGCCGCCCTCGCCGGAGTCGGACTCCAGCGGACCATGGAGCGTGCGGCGTTTCTCGCGGGTGGCGGGGACTACGGACTGCCGGCGCAACCGCTGATCGACTTCCTTGAGGGGCGCGAGTCCGCTGGCATACCCGAAGCCCGTTCCTGCACGCGAGCCGTGCCGGCCAACGTGGCGAGCCTCCTCCCAGACGAGGTCGCCCGGACGCTTCGCAGCACGCTTCCCAAGATGCTTCGCGAACTGAATGGCATCCGAAACAGGGATGTCCTTCTATACGGCGTTGAAACCCGCAGCTCCAGCCCGGTGCGCATTCCGCGCGACCCGGAGACCGGCCAATCGACGGGTGTGAGCGGGCTCTATCCGATGGGCGAGGGATCGGGCTACACCGGGGGAATTGTCAGCTCGGCGCTCGACGGCATGGCGTCCGCCCGACGGGCGCTGCAATCCGTCACCTAGCCAGCGCCAATGCGCAAGGAGCGGAGTGTGTGGCCCCCAATCTCGATGCAAATCCTAAGAATGAAGGTCTGACCCCAAGCTCTCCCTAAGAATGAAGGTCTGACCCCAAGCTCTCCCGTTGTAAACATCGACGGCCTTGTTGATCGAGGGAAACTGTGCACCGTCTAGGATCGCCCGGATCATGTTCTCGACCGAGCAGCGGTGCTTCTTCGGCTTGGCCCCGAACGAGCGATACGCCTCGCGCCACGAGGCAATCCTGGGTTCCGTTTCGAGGCGGTCGGGGGACCAGGCGCTGCGAACCGCGTCGACCTGCTTGCGGAGGAAGGCAGCAGCCGGTTCGCCTCCCTGGCGATTATCGATGCCTGTGGCGATCACAACGCCGATCGCCAATTCCGGAAACCTCTGAAACAGGGCTTGATCCACTCGAAATTGCATCGTCTTTCTTCGAAATTGTACGGATCGACATCCCGCGCCGCGAATACCAACAAGAGCGGTCACCAACAAGAGCGGTCATATCGAGGGTCAGACCTTCATTCTTGGTGTTGCCTCTTCCCAGCAAATCAGTCCAGAATCTCCTCCTCGTTGAGACAAACGGAGACCACGTTGTGGACGAGGCTGACGAGCCTTGGGTAGTCGAGAAGTCGTAGTGCCTTGAAGACGGGAAGATCGGCGTCGTATCTTTGGTGCTGGCATTGGGGTTGCTCGAAGAACTCTTGAAGGAGGGAACTCATGAGCGAGATAGAGAGAATCGTCAAGAGCAGAAAGGAAGCCCACGCCAAACTGCTGGCCCTGAAATCGCCGGTCTATCAAGCGTTCCTGGAAATGGAGAAGGCCACCTACGCGGATGGTGCGCTGTCAAAAAGGATCAAGGAACTGATCGCGGTTGGGATTTCGGTGGTCATCGACTGCGAGTCGTGCATGCAGTGGCACATCGAACAGGCCGCCCAGGCCGGCGCGTCGATGAGGGAAGTGCTGGAGGCCATTGAGGTAGGGATGGAGATGGGCGGCGGCCCGGCCACCGTGTCGGCCCGATTTGCGCTCGAGGTGATGGACACCGTCTTCAAAGAATAGGCGTCTCCCAGCAGTCTCCACAGTGCCACTGCAGGCTCAGCTTTTGTCCCCAGGGCAGTCGGACGGGAGGTATCGGCCAATCGCCAGAGCTCGTTTTTCGTAAGGAGTTCGGGCGAACGAACCGCGGACTGACCAGAGATCGGAATGTGTCCCCCCAGGCTTCGCGAAATTCGAACTCCCAAAGGAATCGAAGGCTTTCGAGTGTGGAATGGCGCACCCTCTGCACGCTTGGAGATACATGTCGGAGAGCCAAAGATGTAGACCTAGTAACGGAATCCAAGTCTCGTATGTCGCGACTGGGAATGTGACATTCATCACATCCACGAACGGGAGGAGCGTCCTCTATCAAGATCCCCTGTTTCCCACTCAAGGCGATCCCTAGGATGTAATCTCATGCTACCGGGTGGCTCAGGCACTCTCAGCGGCCACAGGTGAGGGGAGAACGTGCGAAGAAGAGAGGGATATATTACAATCAAGGATCTTCAAAGGCAACACAGTGATATCTCCTACCAGAGACTTAATCGAGCAGTCGGTTGCCTTCGTAAGGCTGGGTTGATCTCCCCCTGGCGAGGACGCAACAACGAGCTGCAAATGAGTCCTGGCCATGCACTTCTGGTGGAGCGACTTGTCCAACTCATGAGACGTGATTACGGCGTCAAGAAGGCCGTGACGTTCTTGGACGCGCAGGTCGCGAAGGAGCGTGTAGAGAAGATGCAGGACTCCGTTGAACGACTCGTCTCCGGAAACCCTGACTTGGAAGAGAAATGCCGCGCTGTGGGCCTTCTTGGTGAACCTAAGGTTGGCAAGAAGTGATTGATCTCAATACCGACGAACGTTGCGCGAAGAGCCTTCCTTTTCACTGCTTCTAGTCCACAGCTCTCCAGAGCTTGCCAGCAGGGTAGTATTTAGGTACCTCCTGGGTTTCCCGGTTTCTCAATAATCTGAGACACTCGCAACCTCTTTTGCTACTGCATGCGCCCTCTCTGCATGACGGTTGCTCGTGCATACCTCCCATGTTCGCGATTTACTCGGATCGTGGCAACCGTGTGCATCAAAGTCACAAGATACTGATCCGGAGAACAAGGAGAAACCATGCACGACCTGTGGAAATACGCGAACCCTTGTGAGCCCCCAAGTGAAAGCCGCGTGCTGCAAGTGGTGCTGATATCTTCATCTGGAGTTCTCTCAGATGCGATCTTGTAACGAACACGGAACTGAGATGCAAAAGGAGAAAGCGGGGCTCGACAGGAGAAACGAGACACCATCAAAGAAACACTATCGCCATGAAGGAGAGTTCTGATGGTGGATGCAAGGAAGCTTCTGAAAGCGCTGCGCGATGGGCAGCCCATACCAAGCAAAGAGGGAGAAGCGTACCTTCATCCCAAAGTGAACTCTGCTATCGATCCGGCACTGAGGGCAGTCGAGAAAGCTCTTGGTCTCAATCCAAGTAGAACCCACGATGTCTTCTGGATCACCGGTGATCCCGGAAAAGGCAAGACGCAGTCTCTGTGGCAGTTCATGCTCCGAGTTCAGTCTCTCGGAGCTTCAGGGAAATCTGTCCTTGCCCATCTGAAGCTGGATGACGACTCAGCCACTCGGACACTACCTGGCGTGGTCTCCGCCTTGGTTACCACGTGCCTCGCGGACGGCCTGAAGGCTGAGATAGAGGATGTCCGCAAAGCTATTCTTCGAGGCAGTCAGGTCGATCCTGTTGTGAAGCAGACAGTGTCTTTCGGAATAGACCTGGCATCTGGCTTGACTGGTATCCCTTCTCCTTCTCTCTTTGCAGTGGCCGGAATCAGGAAATTCCTCACGTGGCGGCGACGACGGGAGCGTCATATTCGAAGGAAACTAGGAGAAAGATGGTCTTCAGATCCGGATTTCCTTTCTCTTCTCTGTGCTTGGGTCGGCTATCTACTTCGACCCACCAGAGAGATGAAGCAGAAGTTCAAGACGACTCTTAGACAACTCCAGGAACCAGCGCGCCTCTTCAGGATGTTCTGCTATGCGCTAGAGCAAGCTGAATACTCAACTCTGATTGTCGTTCTGGATGAGGTGGACAAGGAAGCTCTTGCAGCTCTGAAGACGCTTTGGGATCCCTCCGATAGCGAAAGGAATGAGTACTACAACGATTTGAATCAGGTCTTCATCCTCGCATCCCTGGAGGAAGTCTGGATGGCTGCGCAAGGAGATCGGAAGCTGGAGAGAAGGCTGTGTCGTACGGAGCATGGACATGGCCGTCTAGAGGAAGTGGAAATAAATCCGAACTCCACGATGGATGATGTAACCTATGTAGTTGAGAAGGTATCATCAATCCTATCCACGACATCGTACTTGCGCAGGCAGGGTGTCGATCTTCAGAACGAAATCGTACAGCTTCGTCACGAGCTATCAGTTGCAGGCGGCGTAACGTGGCAGGATATTTGGGAAAGGGTGATCGACCTAATGGCTGACCTCTCTTGAGAAGGGGCTCTATAGGGGAATTCGGGGGGAGATAACACCTATTTCCCGCCAGCCCGAAATCGGAAGAATTCGGGTGACATCTTTGAAAGCGCGCACTGAGCAAAGTGGGTGGCTGTCGGTTTTCCTCGCTTCTAGTCCACTCTTAAGGTCTGTTGCCCGGTCTGTCGGAGTCATCTCTTCGCTTTCCAAGCAGCTCTGAAGCTCAGCAAGTTGTGCTGGAAATCAAGAGCTGAAGTCACAAGAGGGATTTCAGCAGCTTCGCTGTAGTGTAGAGCGTCGTTCCGGTTTGCTCGAAGTCCTGATCGTTGGTCCATATGGGGTAGTCAAGCTTCAGCGCCAGGGCCAAAAGGTCAACGTCGTTTGCGTCTCTTGCTGCGATTCTTCTCTTTGCTTCGAGCACCAAATCGCGATAGGACGCCTTCTTGCAGATCCTCAGTGGGAGCAACTCCAGTTCCAAACGGAGCATTTCTTCAGGAACGTGGATCTTGCTCGCCAACCGCGGAAGGTAGGAGAGGACCTCGTTTACGGTGAACTGCGTTGTTGCCCATTCCTTCACCGCTTCATTCCAGAAGGCGCGAAGCGCCGCTCCTCCGAGGAGGGCAGATATCATTGGGTTGGCGTCAACGACGAGTCTTTCGGGTGGCTTCGAAGTCATCGAGGACTGCTTGTTCAGTGAGGCCGTGCTCTTCCAAGCTCTTCTTCACTTGGCTTGCCAATGTCAGCATCAGTTCCTTGCGAAAGTCAAAGGGAAGATCCTCCCCCTCATGGAGGGAAACGTAGATACCTGCTGGCTTTCCCCTCCGAGTGATGAGAACAGGATCCCTGCTGCGAAGAAACTTCGTCGCCTGGTCCCTGAACTCCTTGACGGTTGCTAGTCGCATGATGACCACCTAAATGGTCATTATAGACGCTCTGGCGAGAGAAGCAAGTGGTTCCTGAGACTTCTCTGAAAGCCCACGTCGGGTTAAATTGATGTCTCCCGCTTCGCGGCTTAGGTTCTTTTACGGCCTAGCAGATCGTAGATCTCTTCGCGGGGACCGACGAGAATGATGAAGACTTTTTGCTCCTTTTCGAGGAGACGGTAGATGAGGCGATACTCGCCTTCCGGTGTTCCAATACGCTTGCTTCGCACGCCTGGATATCCGCGCAAGATCTTTCCTGTATAGGGATTGTCGCGAAGACCTTTAGCTGATTCTTCTATCCTCCGGATAACGTTCTTGTTACGGATCTTCTCCAGTTGCTTTCGGACTCGTGGATCGTATCGGAGGGTCCACATCTTGTGGCTAGTCTAGGCCTTCGAATGTCTCTTCGTGTGCAAGGGTCTTTCCCTCACGGTAGTTGCGCTGCGATTCCTGAAGCAGGTCATCGAGTGTGATCTTGCGAAGAACAAGCCGGTCACCGTCCACAGCCATTGCCAAGGGGTCTCCGGGCTGCAGCCCCAGCTTCTCCCTTAGCTGCTTAGGAATAACAATCTGTCCCTTGGT
>JAGLXM010000246.1 GCA_023132915.1 Candidatus Bipolaricaulota bacterium | reverse complement strand
GGGTTCGCTTCCGCGCGGCGTACCGAGGTGACTGGATAGATCTGGACATAACCAAGTCAGAGCTTCGGGTAGTAGTGGACAAGAGCGCCCTGAGGGTCGTACCGGTGCTGGTCGATGGCGCCAGTCACCTTATTAAGCCCGGAGATGTTCGAGAATTTTCCTTGCCGTAGGCTGTTTACGCTCAGTGAGAAGTATATCGGGCTTTAAGGTGAGTGCCTCGTTAGCTTTGAAGGCTGGCGGCCTGCTGAGCGAGTGCTATCGCGCCGTATACTGCGGCATCATAGCCTAACGGAGTCAACAGAACTTCCGGTGCCTCGACATTCAGGTGCTTGTGCATCTCGATCTTCATGGGTTCAAGGATCTCGGGATGCTCTAGAACCAGTGTTCCCCCGACCGTGATGATCTGAGGATCATAGGCATTGGCAATATCGGCGAAGGCGATCCCTCCATAGTAGCACGCTTCGCCAATGACACTCTGGGCCAGCCTGTCCCCTGCCTCAGCCGCAGCGAAGACGAGCGGCGAGGTGACAAACTCGAGCAACTCACTCTTGGAGGGTTCTCTATTCTGAAATCGTCTATCCTTAACTGCTCCCTCACGGATTAGCTCTATGAGGATAGCCCCATAGTCCTCCCCAAGTTGGAGTTTTCCGTTGATCAGCCTGGTCCTCGCATTCTTCTCGATTCCCGTCCCTGAGCAGTAGGCTTCAGCGCAACCGTAGTTGCCGCAGCCACATCTCAACCCATCTTTCTTGACGAAGAAATGTCCTACTTCGGCGGCGTTACCCTGCTTCCCGATCAAGAGATGCCCTCCGTCCCATACACCTCCTCCTAGACCGGTACTTAACGTTACATAGACCAAATAGAGGTCACTTTTGTCCTTAGCATCTTTTCCTACCCCGTAATAGACCTCCCCCAGTACGGCCGCGACACAATCGTTCGCCAACCTGACCGGAATACCGGACTCCTCTTCCAACGGCTGCACTAGCGGGATGTATAGTGGTTGAGCTAAGGTAGATTCTGGACGGTGGATCGGCCTGATATTCGTCGAGTCCCATATGTCACCGTCTTTTAACGGGCCGGCAGAACCGATCCCAAGTGCGGCTACATTGTCGATCCCGGCTTCTTTCATTGCGCGGCGCAGTAAGCATTTCATCTGATCGCCTATACCCAGATATGCTAGGCTATCCTTGTAGTTCTCAAAATGGCCTGAGGCAATATCGATCTTCTCCCTGAGTCTGTGTGTGATGTTGCCGTCTCGATCAGCAATGACCAAGGCCAGCTTAGTGGCGCCGATGTCGAACCCTGCCAAGTATTCTTTCATCTTGTAATGATGATGGGTGAGGGATTCCTAGGTGAGAATCTGTTTGCCCTTCGAAAAGACACTGTTCTCTTACGAGCTTGCGCAAGTAACCCCGCCATAATTATCACCTTATCCGTCGATGCCACCCTCCCAACTTAACGTCCGCTCTTCTCTGTGTCAAGGGTGGACTTTCATAGGCCGCGGCATCATTATAGATCGAGTTTGATAGCCTGCCCTCATTGACCCGCGCTGTGCAGGAAATTTTTTTCTTCTTTCTTCTTGTTGTATAGTATGATGTATAGTTGGGTCGGTTTTCCTATCGGGACGAGATAGCGGAAGAGCGCAGGAGGTTTAAGTGGCAGGAGTAACGCTTACCAATGTTACTAAGAAGTTTGGTGACTTTGTGGCGGTGGACGATATCGACCTAAACGTGGGGGATGCAACGTTCACCGTGTTGGTGGGACCATCGGGGTGTGGAAAGACAACGACACTGCGAATGATCGCCGGGTTGGAGGAGACGACACAGGGAGAGATTCAGATTGCGGAGCGAGTGGTGAACCGAGTCCCCCCAAAGGACCGCGATATCGCGATGGTCTTCCAGAACTACGCACTCTATCCCCACATGGATGTGTACAACAACATGGCGTTCGGCCTCAAGCTGCGGAAGATCCCCAAGGCGGAAATCAGGCGGAGAGTACACGAGGCAGCAGCGCTCTTGGGGATTGAGGACAAGTTAAAGAGCAAGCCGCGTGCGCTCTCAGGTGGACAGCGCCAGCGGGTGGCGGTCGGCCGAGCGATCGTGCGGGACCCTAAGGTTTTCTTGTTCGACGAGCCCCTTTCCAACCTGGATGCCAAGCTGCGGGTGCAGATGAGGACGGAGCTGGAACAATTGCACCACAAGCTTAAGACGACGACGATCTACGTAACGCACGACCAGGTGGAGGCGATGACGCTGGGGGACAAGATCGCGGTGATGAAGGATGGGGTGATCCACCAGTATGCCTCGCCACAGGAGACTTACGACCATCCGGAAAACCAGTTTGTGGGTGGGTTCATCGGGAGTCCGGCGATGAACTTTCTTAACGCGTGTGTTGGGATCAAGGACGGAAGGGTGGTTCTAATTGGGAAGGGGTTCCGGCTGGTCCTCCCTCAGGGGAAGGGACAGGATCTTCCTAGCGAGGTGGAGGTGATTGTGGGAATCCGACCGGAGGATCTGGAAGGTCCGGCGCCCGATGGGGAGAACACTATAGAGATGAGGGTGCAGGTGACCGAGCCGTTGGGAAACGAGTTGTTGGTTTACGCTGACTGTGGTGGGGAGCGAGTGGTGGCAAACCTTGATCCTCACCGCCGGGTGGAGGTGGACTCAACGATCAGGCTCAAAGTCAATATAGACACCGTGCACCTGTTCGATCGCGAGAGCGACCAGACACTCCTCTAACGCCGCCTGCTCACTCGAACAGAGTCAACAGATAGAGAAGGCCGGGGTCGACCGGCCGTGGTGTACTCAGAGCGTCTTCCAGGCTGACCGGTTCGATCTTCGTCCCGTGTAGGGCGGTCATCACATCAAAGAGTCCATCCAGAGCGAACTCGATTGCCGCAGCACCGAAGCGGGTGGCGAGGATGCGATCGAAGGGACTGGGACTCCCGCCGCGTTGCAGGTAGGCGAGATTGGTCACCCGTAAAGGAATTTTCAGTTGCTCCGAAAGTTGGTTGGCTAGATACTGCCCCACTCCTCCGAGACGAACGTGCCCGAAGGCGTCCACCTTAGTCTCGGAGACCACCTGGCCTTCCCAGCCAGCCGGTCTTGCTCCCTCAGCGATAATGATGATACTGAAGTGTTTTTTCCTCGCCTGACGGCGGAGGATCTTTTTATGTACTTCTTCAACGCTGAACTCCTGCTCTGGGATGATGATCACGTCAGCCCCACCGGCAATTCCCCCCAGCAGGCTCAGCCAGCCGCTGTCCCTGCCCATCACTTCGAGGATGAGAACGCGATGATGAGAGAAAGCAGTCGTGTGCAGTCTGTCCAGGGCATCGGTTACAACTCCAAGGGCTGAGGCGAAGCCGATGGAGTAGTCGGTCATAGAGATGTCGTTGTCAATCGTCTGCGGAATTCCGATCGCCTTCACCCCGTGCTCTGAAAGACGGTGGATTACCCCCAAGGTATCGTCTCCGCCAATTCCAATCAGAAAGTCTATCGCATTGTGCTTTAGTGTGTTAAGGATCCGTTCTACCCCACCCTCGATCTTGAACGGATTGGTACGTGAGCTCCCAAGAATCGTGCCACCGATGTGTAGGATTCCGGAGACGTCATCAACCTTCAGTGGGCGGGTGAGGTCGTCAATCGGTCCCTTCCACCCCTCGAGGAATCCTATTGTCTCTACTTCCTGCTTGTATCCAAAGCGCACGATCGCACGGATCGCCGCATTGATACCCGGAGAATCCCCTCCTCCAGTAAGAACACCGGCTCTTCGCATTTCAGTTTATTCCTAGAAGTGTATGCCCGGCGCTCCCGGCTTGGTCGATCAGCTCCATTGCAACCTGTTTGATCCGCGCTCGCACGAGTTTTCCCACCGTGCGCGGGTCGAAATCGGCCTTCTTCGGGGACCAGTCGCTTCCCGAGAAGAGGCCGGTGGCATCATCTGGTACTCCAGCTGGTGGGATGATCGAGTCGGCGTGCGAGATATAGAAGTCGTAGGCAGCGCGGGAGTACTCGTACTGGTAACGCGTATCCTTGTTCAACTTACACACCCCGTAGTGGATGATCTCTCGGATCTGCTCGGCAAGGAGCCCAGAGGTACCATGGAGGACCAATGGAACCGCAAGGCCTTTGTCAGCCAGTCGGTCGCGGATGCGCCTGGCGATATCGGTGCGCAGGACCACATCACGTCCCTTGGAGACGCCGTGTTGCGTTCCCACTGAGATAGCGAGTAAATCGGCACCGGTCCGGTCAATGAACTCCACTGCTTCGTCTGGATCGGTATAGAACGCCTCGTCGGAGATGACTTCGTCCTCGACTCCCTTGATCTTCCCCAGTTCGGCCTCAATCAGGATACCACTCCCCTTTGCCATCTGTACAACCTCATGGCTAATGCGCACGTTATCCTCGAAGGCCTCCTTAGAAGCATCGATCATGATCGAGGAGACAAGAGAGCCCTTGATCACCTCCTGGATCAGGTCCATCTCTTTAACGGTGAAGTGGTCGAGGTTCAAGAAGATGCCGATTGGATACTGATCCCCAAGCACCCGTACCATGTGGGAGAGGGTGCGCAACCCGGCGAGTTTGTCCCCGCCGCCAGCGAAGCCTGCTGCTCCTGGACTGACCTGAACCACAAGATCTGAGCGGCGCTCAGTGTACCCTTTCAGGAGGCCGACAAGGACGTTCGCCTCGGCGATGTTGTTTGCCATAAACGCGTACCCGCCTGCCTTCGCCCGTTGGTAGATCTGTCGCAGTTTCTCGCCGTTTAAAAAAGCCATCACCATCACCCTCCAGGAGGGCTTTATAGCAGCTTCTCCCAGCCCTGTCAAGGTGTGTGCAACCATGCGAGGCGAGCCTTTGCGCGAGCAAGTGAAAAGAGGAAGCGTGCTGACCACCTAAAGCACAGGCAAGCCTTCTAAAAGTATCACCCGACCCTATCTGACGAACAGGGTCCTCTTCGGGCTCGCGTTTAGTGTGTATTACCTCTAATTTATAAACCTTTAGCTAAGCTATGATCAAGAACTTGTCGGGAAGATGGTTTCTTAGGCCAGGGAGGATCCACTTTGCTGGTCGTTCAGGGTGTGGTAGCGACCGAGAGAGCGGTAGCGCTGATAGCGGGCCGCCAGCAGCTTCTTTGGTGGTATATCAGAGACCTCTGCGAGGTGACGCAGGAGGCTCTCTTTGAGGGAAGAAGCGGTCTTATGAGGGTCCTTATGCGCGCCACCGAGTGGTTCAGGAACGACCTCGTCGATTACCTTAAGGTCAAGCAGGTGCGGAGCGGTCAGTTTGAGCGCTGCTGTCGCCTCCTTCATGCGCTCTTTCTCCTTCCACAGGATTGTTGCCGCTCCCTCGGGGCTGATCACAGAGTAGATCGCATTCTCCAGCATAAGCACCCGATCGGCCACTCCGATTGCCAGTGCCCCACCCGATCCCCCTTCGCCGATCACTACGGCGATCGTAGGAACGCGCAGATTCGCCATTGCAAGCAGGTTCTCCGCGATCGCGCCTCCGATGTTTAGCTCTTCAGATTCTAGGCCGGGATAGGCGCCAGGGGTATCGATCAGGCTGATCACTGGAAATGAAAATCGCTCGGCAAGACTCATCGCTCGTCGCGCTTTCCGGTAGCCTTGAGGCCGCGTCATTCCAAAATAGCGTTCCTTGTTTTCCTGCGTCGAGCGCCCTTTTTGCTGGGCGAGGAGTACGACTGGTCGATCGTCGAGTCGAGCAAGTCCCACGAGGAGGGCTCGGTCATCCCCAGCAAGGCGATCGCCGTGAAGTTCGTAGAAGTCGGTGAACACCTCGCGAATATAGTCGAGTGAGTAGGGGCGCTTGGGATGGCGGGCGATCTTCACCCGTTCCCAGTCGCTAAGGTTGGCGTAAAGCTCCTTTCGTAGGGCTTCGAGCTTCTTCTCTAGGCGAGCGATCTCCGTGGATAGGTTGATTCCATCCGTTTTATCAAGCTCACGCAGTTCCTTGATCTTGACCGCGAGGAGGTCAAGCGTCCGCTCATCGCTCATTGCGCCTCCACAAAGAAGCCAAGTACCTTCCCCAATTCCTCACGAAGGTCTTCTCGGTTGACCACCCGATCGATGAGCCCGTGTTCGAGGGCGAAAGCATCAGTCTGGTAATTTGAAGGGAGTTCCTCGGCGATTGTGTTTTGGATCACTCGTCGTCCGGCAAACCCGATCATCGCCCCCTTCTCGGCGATGATGATATCGCCCAGACTGGCAATCGAAGCCTGTACGCCACCGGTCGTGGGGTAGGTCATGATGGAGATGAACGGGAGATGCTCTTCGGCAAGGCGGCCGCGCACCGCTGCTGTCTTCGCCATCTGCAAGAGTGCGAAAAGTCCCTCCTGGATTCGAGCTCCACCGGAAGAGGAGACGAGGATGAATGGCTGACGACGGCGGATCGCTTCCTCCATCCCATGACAGATCTGTTCGCCCATTACCGCCCCCATGCTTCCACCGATGAACCGGAAATCCATCACGCCCATCACTACAGGGATTCCAACGATTGTGACACTCCCGATGATGATCGCGCTCGCTAATGCCGTCTTCTCCTGTGCTTCTTCAATCCGCTGTGGATAAGGCTTAGTATCTTGGAACAAGAGCGGGTCTGAAGCCACTATCGGCTTGGAGATGTCCGTGAAGCTTCCTTTATCGATCAACGATTCGATCCGCTCTTGAGCGGTAAGGAAGAAGTACTCCCCACAGTGGGGGCAGATGTTATTGTTCTCCCGTACGCGGCGTTTGAACACAAGCTCCCCGCACGACTTGCACTTCATCCACAGGCTCTCGTCCGTCTTTTTCTCCAGATTGACGCGAAAGTAGTGTCTGTCCTTGAAAATCGCCATCTGTCACCCCTCAGTGTCGCCTGAACAGGCTGAAGCGAGGTCGCTTCTCCTCCTTGTTAACCGTTTGCAGACTCTCGGGAAGGACGGATCCGCTGGAGATGACCATGGAGAGCGCGTCTTCCACCGGCATATCGAGGTAGGTCACTTCTCGCTCAGGGATGATCAACATCATTCCCGAAAGGGGATTCGGCGCAGTGGGAACATAGACCAACAGGCACTCCTCCCCGGTTGCGTCCTGTAGCTTTCCCAGCTCCTCGTTGGTGACGAGTCCGATGACGTTTATTCCTTCTTTAGGGTACTCAAACATTACGACTTTCTGGAAGGAGGAAGTATCGCGGTCGAGTAAAGCTGTCGTAAATTGCTTCAGGGTTGAGTACATCTTGCGTACCCCGGGGACGGAGAAGAAGATTCTTTCCATGTAATAGTGGAGCGTCCTTCCCAGAAAGTTACGGGTGATAAAGCCGACCAAAAGGACGAGGATTACCGTCATATAGATCCCCATACCGGGGATCCACCGGCCTAAGGATTTTTCCACCATTACACCGAACGGCGTTTCCCGCCCGACCAGTCCGTCGATCAGGTGGTAGATAAACCATAGGATGTAGAACGTCGCCCCGACGGGGATGATCGCCAGAAGTCCACTGATGAACGTGTCGCGCAGACGGCGCAAAAATCTCTTCACGAGTTAACCACCCGCTCCACTCTCATAACCGTATCCTCCACATTGGCGTATTATAGAGGATTATGAACAAGTGCGCACCTTGGCGAAGAACGATCATATGGGCGCTCGTTAGCCTTTTTCTCATCTTCGGGGTTGTAGTCGCAATAAAGATCGTTTACCCGTTGCGTTACGCCGATGCGATCGACCGCTGGGCCGCTGCTCGTTCCCTTGATCCGTACCTTGTTGCTTCGATGATCCGTGCCGAGAGCCGCTTTTATCCTCGCGCCCAATCCCGCTCCGGGGCCATCGGGCTGATGCAAATCACCCCCACGACCGGACAGTGGATCGCCGAGCAAATGGGAGAGGAAAAGTTCGTGGTGGAGGACCTGTACGAGCCGAGCCTGAACATTCGCTTCGGCACGTGGTACCTTGCCTACCTTCTCAATCGCTTCGACGGGGATACCGAGTCCGCCCTGATCGCCTACAACGCAGGTGCATCCAATCTCCTACGTTGGAAGGCAGGGGAGGGCACGATCTTTCCCGAGACGGAGACCTACCTCGCCCGGGTGAAACGTGGATGGTCTGGCTACCGCTTCTTATATCTGCTCCCGCTTCTCGGTGATCTCCTTCGAGCCATCCCGGTTTAGTATTGCAGGAAACGCGGCCTTTGGCTAGTATTGGTGAAATCTTTAAGTGAGTACTTAGGAGGTCTAACTGTGTCGGAGGCGATCAAGTGGGTAAAGAAGGATCCGCTGAAGGAGAACGTGTTCTGGCCAAATGAGGCAATGAAGGAGCGAGCGTGGGTGTCGGACGAGTCGATCTACGCTGAGGCAAAGGCTGATCCCGAGGGATTCTGGGCCAGGCAGGCCGAGGAGCTTCACTGGTCCAAGCATTGGGACAAGGCCTACGAATTTGCCCCACAGAACTATAAGTGGTTTGTCGGAGGGAAGCTCAACCTCTCTTATAACTCCCTTGACCGCCACATCGAGGCAGGCCACGGGGACCGGATCGCGCTGATCTGGGAGCCGGAACCGGTTGACGAAGAAGCTGTAAAACTGACTTATAAGGAACTCCACCGCCTTGTCTCAAAGTTAGCCAACGTTCTTAAAGGGCTCGGGGTGCAGAAAGGTGACCGGGTCGGGATCTATCTTCCAATGATCCCCGAGGCAGTCATTGCCATGCAGGCCTGCGCCCGTATCGGCGCCCCGCATAGCGTCGTCTTCTCCGCATTCAGTCCTGATTCGTTGCGTGATCGGATGATCGATGCTGGGGCAAAGGTGCTGATTACGGCCGACGGCTACTACCGCCGCGGCAAGGCGATTAACCTAAAGAAGAACGCTGACGCCGGGATCCAGGGGACGCCGGTGGAGAAGGTTGTTGTGGTAAAGCGACTCGACGGCAGCGTACCGATGGAGGCGGAACGTGACTTGTGGTACCACGAGTTGATAGAGGGTGCTTCAGCGGAGTGCCCGGCTGAACAGATGGACTCAGAGGACCTCGCTTTCCTTCTCTACACCTCGGGGACGACCGGGGAGCCGAAGGGGATCATGCACACTACCGGTGGGTATGCGGTCCAGTCCTACATCACGGCCAAATGGGACTTTGACCTCCACGAGGGCGATGTCTACTGGTGTACAGCTGATGTCGGTTGGATCACCGGACACACCTACATTAACTACGGCCCGCTGATGAACGGGGTGACGAGTGTGATGTATGAGGGATCGCCGGATACTCCGGATTGCGGGCGTATGTGGGCAATCATAGAGAAGCACAAGATAACGCAGCTTTACACTGCGCCGACCGCGATCCGGATGTTCTTAAAGTGGGGGGACGAATGGCCGGCTAAGCACGACCTCTCTTCGCTGCGGCTTCTGGGGACGGTCGGGGAACCGATCAACGTCGACGCCTGGATGTGGTACTTCAAGAAGATCGGCGGCGGCCGCTGCCCGATCATTGATACCTGGTGGCAGACCGAGTCCGGAGCAACCCTGGTCAACAGCCTCCCTGGGATCGGGCCGTTCATTCCCACGATTGCCGGGAGACCGTTCCCCGGTGTAATTGGCCGTATCCTCGATGCGGGGGGATCGCCGGTTCCGGCTGGTGAGGGGGGATACCTGTCCATTGTTAGCCCATTTCCACCGGCACTGACGCGCGGGATCTACGGCGACATGGAGCGGTTCAAGGCTCAGTACTACACTGAGTACGGTCCGGAACGCTACTTCACGAGCGATGGTGCACGGGTGGATGAGATGGGGAACATTCGCATCACTGGCCGGGTCGATGATGTGATGAACGTTGCCGGGCATCGCCTTGCCACCGCAGAGGTGGAGAGCGCGCTCGCGCAGAATGACAAGGTGAGCGAAGTGGCCGTAGTCTCGCGTCCTCATGACCTGAAGGGCGAGGTCCCGGTCGCGTTCGTCCTGTTGAAGGCCGGGGTCGCGCACTCGGACGAGATCCGCAAGGAACTGATGGGTACCGTCACCACGGTGATCGGCCCGACGGGACGGCCCGACGAGATCATCTTTGTTGATGATGTTCCGAAGACCCGCAGTGGGAAGATCATGCGCCGTGTTCTAAAGGCGCTCGTGCGTAATGAACCTGTAGGGGATCTGACTACGCTGCAGAACGCCGAGAGTGTCGATCATTTGAAAGAGATGATCGGATACAGCGGCTAAGGAGGTTAGTTTGAGTGAACCAAACAGGAATGTTCTTGCCAATCCGGGGGCATTGGGGCTGGGTGGGTTTGCTCTCTCCACGTTTATCCTGAACATCGTCAATGCCGGGTTAGTCGATGCAGGAACGATAGGAATCGTCATGCCGATTGCCATGCTCTACGGCGGCCTGGCCCAGTTTATGGCAGGAATGTGGGACGTGCGGCGGGGGGATATCTTCGGTGCCACATGTTTTAGTTCCTTTGGAGCATTCTGGATGGGCCTTGCCTTGTTCTTCTTCTTCAAGCTGGCTGGGGTGCAGGCGTTTGTGGATGTCCCTCCGGCAGGAATCGCCGTGGTTCTTATCGCCTGGGGCATTTTCACCGGCTACGCGACGATCGCCTCGCTTAAGCTCCCCAAGGCTGTAACTTGGGTGTTTGTCACCCTGACAATCCTGTTCTTCTTGCTTGCTATCGGAGAGTTCAGCCCGATCGTGCATAAGATTGCAGGTTATGAGGGGATCCTCTGTGCGCTTGTTGCCTGGTACACATCGGCCGGAATCCTGATCAACACTGTGCACGGCCGCACTATTTTCCCCTTGGGAGAGCGAGAGTAAGATACGTTTACTTGCGGGGCAGGGTTCTCCTGCCCCATTTTTTCATTTCAGGTTGATAGAAGGATGGGTGAAGGAACGGCTCTCTTGAGATTCCGCATGGATCACTACATGGATCACTACTCAGCGAGTCCCCCCGCTTTACCCTCTGGTCAAACTTAGGATTTAAGGGGAATAGCATCTGCTCCCGCGGGCTAAACTTTGAAGCGGGTGAAACGCGTGGTATCCTAGTGAGGGCGCAAAAGGAAAGGAGCGTTATGTCAGTGAAGAAGGATTCAAGCAACCTAGTGTGGCTCGATCTGGAGACAAGCGGACTCAAGGTGGGGCCCTGTGCGATCCTGGAGATTGCGACTATCATCACCGACAAGTACTTAAATGTGCTTGCCGAGGGACCAGACTTGGTCGTCCACCAGCCGGAGAAGGTTCTTGAGGCGATGGATGTGTGGTGCAAGAAACAACACAAGATCTCTGGATTAAGCGATGAGGTCCGTCGCTCGACCCTTTCTCTCGAACAGGCGGAGCAAGAGACGAAGGCCTTTGTTGCCACCTATTGTCCGCCGCAGGCATGCCCACTCTGCGGAAACTCGATCTGCTTTGACAGGCGCTTCCTGATCAAGTATATGCCCACACTAAACGCGTTTTTGAGCTATCGCAATGTTGATGTAAGCACGATAAAAGAGCTTGTGCACCGCTGGTCCCCAGGCGACGCTCTGGAGGAGACTAAGTCCTCGAAACACCGTGCCCTCGATGACATCCGTGAGTCGATCGAAGAGCTGCGCCACTACCGTAAAGCCGTGTTCAAGGAGTAGAATGAGCGATCCTTGGTGGGAGCAGTTGAGCAGGGCGCGCGATCAGATCGGAGCATTCGTTCATCGAACCCCGGTGGTGACCTGTGCCGCTATAGATCGCGTCTCGGAGAACACCGTGTTTTTCAAGTGCGAGAATCTGCAGCGAACCGGTTCGTTCAAGTTTCGGGGTGCACTGAACGCCATTTTATCCCTCTCGCCGGAGGAGTCTGCTCGTGGGGTCATTACCCACTCTAGT
>JAGLXM010000245.1 GCA_023132915.1 Candidatus Bipolaricaulota bacterium | reverse complement strand
CCAAGATCACCGCGTAGCGCATCCCAGATCCAGTGCACCATCTGCAGATAAACGGGGTCATCAAGGTGATACTTGCGCTCCAGATTCTTGACTACGCTCGCGGGCAACTGCTTTTCGCCCGCATAATCAAAAGGACCCCCAGGAAGTTGATGGGCCAAAAGGAAGACAGCAATCATGATTGCAAGTAAGACAGGAACAGCCCACAAAATTCGCCTAATGATATACTGCGTCATATTTCAGGCCTCCAGGCTGAGTGATAGACCCCACTCAAGAAAAGAATACGATCGCCAAGCTTAACTGAGGCTCCTTGTAAAGTCAAGATCATGTTCGAGGCGTACTACCGAGCAGCAAGCGGAGAATGGATACCCAGAAGTGGAGGCTGTTGCGGAAATTCCTTTATTTTAATTAAGCAGAAACTTCTACCTCGGGGGGTGTAGTAAGTCCCTTTACGATGTAGCCTTCTTGTAGAATAAGGTCCATCGGTTGTGCTCCTCCCTCCCTTAGCTTTCGAACTTCCTTGTGGGGGGCACCGTTCTTTATCAACCACACCCAAGCGCTTATCCTGGTAATGATGTCTTGGTGCTTGAAGGGTGGCATTGGCATTGACGACTAGCTTGGAAAGTGCTATACTAGGGATGCCTTTCTACTAGATCTGTATGGGCCTGATCCATATCCGGGATCAGGGAGGTGTTTGTGTGGGCGGAGAGCTCTCATGAATATTCTTGAAGGAGAGTTCACCAAGCGATAGTATAAGGAGGTTGTACCGTGAGAAAAAAGTTTAGCCTGCTGCTGGTCTTGCTGTTGTTGGCCAGTGTTATTGGGCTTGCTCAAACTTCGGTCGAGCCACGCGCGGTGGGTGTGTTGCTTTTCGATAATGAGACTGACGGAGCGATCACGAAACTCGTGGTCATGTTTGACAAAGCGGTCACTTTCGAAGCAGCCGACATCACCGTGTTCGGGGGAGGGGCAGTCACTACGGTAACGATATCCGAAGTCGTTTTTCCCTCAGGGGCTGGATCCTATTCCGTGGTGAAGATTGAAGTAGAGGTTGTCGCAGGCGGGACGTTGCAGGTCATGCTAAGCGGCGACAACGCAGATGCCCAGGTTGTGAATGCCTACTGGTTCTGAGTACCAGCACCCCGCCCAATAAGAGCCCGACTGGGTTATTGCAGAGAACCAGGTAGGTGTGGCTGTCGTTTCGAAAGGAGCGGCTAGAAGCCAAAAAGAGACACGATTCGAGGTTTTAGGATCATATCAAGGAGGTAAGAATATGAGGTGGACTAAGTTCGCCATTCTAGTGATGCTTGCGGTGTCGGTGTTAGTGTGGCCTGTGCTGGCGCAGAAGGTGGTGCTCAATTACAATCTGAGTACTGAACCTCCTACCGCGGATCCGGCCCTTGCAACTGACACCACCTCGGTTGACATCGATGAGGCCATGTTCCTCGGCCTGACCGACTTAGGGGAAATAGATTTGGCTCCTGTTCCGGAATTAGCCACGAGCTGGGATGTTTCCGCAGATGGACTCGAGTGGACCTTCTACATGCGCACCGACGTCCCGTGGGTTCACTGTGATCCGGATACAGGGGAGATCACGCAGGTCCTAGACGCGGATGGGAATCCGCGCATCGTTAATGCTAACGAAGTTGTGTACGGGGTAAAGCGAACCCTTAATCCGAATACGGGTTCCGACTATGCCTACGTGCTTTATATCATTAAGGGCGGCATGGACCTCAATACGGCCGATCCGGCGGCAGAGAACT
>JAGLXM010000244.1 GCA_023132915.1 Candidatus Bipolaricaulota bacterium | reverse complement strand
TGCGAGAGCATCACCCGGAAGTTAGTCAAGTCTCTGGAAGAAAACCTTGCATAAACTGCCAATCTACCCCTTATAAGAAGGAGCTGCCAGATGAATTAAATTCCCTCTCTTTAAGCCAAGAGACTTCCTGCCAATCTCAATTCTTGTGATACTCAAACGGAGTCTAGCTATCCCTGAGATCAGAACAAGCCGACCACCTCGCCTTCCTCGTCCAGGTCGATATCCATAAAAGCCGGGTGGGTGGCCAGGCCAGGCATGGTGCTCATCTTGCCGATCAGTGGGTAGATGAAGCCGGCACCCACGCTGGCACGCACCTCTCGCACCGGGACAGCAAACCCGGTCGGTGCCCCTTTCAGCGTCGGGTCGTGCGACAGCGACAGATGCGTCTTGGCCATGCATATGGGCAGGTTCCCGAAGCCCGCACGCTCGTAGCTCTCGATCTGTTTCTCGGCCAGTGGCTCGTAGATTACGCTGTCCGCACCGTAGATGTCCACCGCGATCTTGTCGATCTTCTCCTTGATTGACCAGTCCAGTGGGTAGAGGAACTTGAAGTTCGAAGGCTTTTCGCAAGCAGAGACGACAGCCTCGGCCAGCTTCGCGGCACCCTCGCCGCCGTTAGCCCAGTGCGTGGTAACAACTGAGTCCTCCGCACCTTGGCCGACGGCGTATTCGCGGATCATCTCCAGTTCGGCCTCGGTGTCATCCCGGAAGGCATTCACGGCCACAACGACGGGGATACCGAACTTGAGCGCGTTTTTGATGTGGACGCCGAGGTTGCAAAGCCCCTTCTCCAACAGCGGCAGGTTCTCCTTGGTGTAGGCCGCATCCAGCGGGATTCCAGGCCTAACCGTGGGGCCGCCGCCGTGCATCTTGAGCGCCCGCACCGTCGCCACGAGCACGACCGCGTTCGGGATCAGGCCGGAGGTGCGGCATTTAATGTCGAAGAACTTCTCCATGCCGATGTCCGCGCCAAAGCCGCTTTCCGTGACCACGTAGGCACCGAGCTTGACCGCGATCTTGTCGGCGATGATGGAGCTGTTGCCGTGGGCGATGTTGGCAAACGGCCCGGCATGCACGAACGCGGGTTGCCCTTCCAGCGTCTGCATGAGGTTGGGCATCAACGCTTCCTTCATCAGGACCATTACTGCACCGGCCACGCCCAGCTGCTCAGCGTTGACAGGTTCGCCCTTTTTGTTGAGGCTCACTACCATCTTGCCAAATCGTTCGCGCATGTCCTCAAGCGAGGTGGCCAGTGCAAGAATGGCCATAATTTCCGAGGCCACAGTGATATCAAAACCGGTCGCCCGGGGGAATACCGAGCTTGGTGAGCCGTCCTTCAGCTTGTCGTCATTGAAGCCGACTTGGATCTCGCGCAGGGCGCGGTCGCACACGTCGACCACGCGGCGCCAGGTGATGGCGTCCGGATCGATGTCCAGGCGCTTCACGCCGCGCTTGAAGAGCTGCTCGTCGGTCTGGCGGCTCTCATGGTACATACGTGTGTCGATCGCGGCAGCAACCAGGTTGTGCGACACACTGATCGCGTGGATGTCACCGGTGAGGTGCAGGTTGAAATCTTCCATCGGGACGATTTGCGAGTAGCCCCCGCCAGCCGCGCCGCCCTTGATGTTGAAGGTCGGGCCCATGCTGGGTTGCCGAATGCAGCAGATTACGTTTTTGCGCAGCTCTGAGCCCATAGCCTGGGCTAGGCCGACCATGGTCGTGGACTTACCTTCTCCGAGGGGGGTCGGCGTGATGGCGGTGACGTCGATATACTTTCCGTCGGGCTGATCTTTGAGCCGCTCCAGGATATCGAGCTTGACCTTGGCCTTCCACATCCCGAACGGTTCTAATTCCTCTTCGTTGATGCCCGCTTCCCGGGCAATTTGGATGATCGGCTTGAGTTTCGCCTCTTGCGCAATTTGAAGATCTGATTTCATTCGCTATCCTCCTTGAAATTTGTGTGATGACCCTCTTTAGATATTTATTCCTGCTTCCTGCAAAATCGCTGGCACATGACGTTCCCAACCCAGCGTCATCAGGTGAAGCCCTTGACACATCTCCCGCATCTGGCGAATGATACGGACCGCAATCTTAATGCTAGTAGCGGCCTTATCGTCGGTCTTCTTCATCTCATCGATGATCCAGTCGGGAACACTCACTCCGGCCACATTCTTGTTCATGTAGCGAGCCATGCCGGCCGACTTTAAGAGCACAAACCCGAGCATCACCGGAACTCCAAGATCCTTTGCCCCTTCCATGAACCGCCTGAACAGTTCCGGGTCGTAGACTGCCTGTGTCTGGAAGAACTGTGCCCCGGCCTTAATCTTTCTTTCCATCTTTAGAAGCTGAAGCTCCATCGGCTCATATCCCGGTGTCACTACCGCTCCTAGATGAAAGGCTGGGGTACCCTCCAGGGGCTCTCCCACCATATCGGTTCCACCCGTCAAACCCTCAGCCGCCATAAGGAGAGAGACGGAGTCAAGGTCAAATACGGGTTTGGCCTGTGGGTGATCCCCCAGAGTGACATAATCACCAGTGAGGCAGAGAACGTTCTCAATACCTAGGGCAGAGGCGCTTAGAAGATCGGATTGCAGTGCTATACGGTTGCGGTCACGCGTAGTGAGTTGGAATACCGGCTCGAATCCGGCTTCCTTAAGGAGACAACAGGAGGCGAGCGACCCCAGCCGCATCACCGAGCTCTGCTGGTCGGTGACGTTGACGG
This sequence comes from Candidatus Bipolaricaulota bacterium, assembly GCA_023132915.1. GTDB lineage: Bacteria > Bipolaricaulota > Bipolaricaulia > UBA7950 > UBA9294 > UBA9294. Next base: position 5,244 of record JAGLXM010000244.1, on the reverse strand, counting down.
CGTACACCTTGTCCCTCAAGAACTCAGCGTTCTCCATCATCTCTGAGGTATCGGTTCCCTTCGGAGGAGCAACCTCGGCAGTGACGGCAAACTCTCCCTTTGCAAGAGCCTGTTGCAATGACGTCATTGGTTACCCCTCCTGTTTTTATTCCGCTCCAGGACCAACGATGCCGGCTTTGTATTCACCGAGTAATCATGCATCCTAACCGGTGAAGCGAGGAACTCCTTGAGCCTTCCGATTTCCTTTAGCCGATCGTAAATTTCTATCCATACGCAGTCGTTATCCGAGTTCACCTCACACTTCCCATCCTTTGCTCCGCCACAGGGTCCATTTAACAGTCCCTTGGGGCAGCGCGTTGCCGGACATAGCCCGCCGGTCAGGTCCAGAACGCACTCCCCGCACAAAGAGCAGTACTCCTGAAAATGGCCGAACCGCTTTACTGTTCCTAAGAAGAGTGTATTGTTCGCCGGGTGAACGACCTTGCCGCTCGCTTCTTGCGCGATCTGCACTCCGCCGCCGCAAGACATGATAAGCAGAGAATCTGCGCGGGCGATCTCTTCCTTGGCCTTTCGAAACTCCTTCTTCGCTTCTAAGAGGTTACAGCCGGGATCGAGGACCACCCACCCGGAGATGTCTTTCCCCTCCTGTTCCAGGTGGGCCTTCATCGCCACGACCTCTTCTTCTCCGCCTGTCTTACAGACCGTCGCGCATTCAGAACACCCGACAAGGAAGACGGTCTTCTCCCCCTCCAGGGACTGTAGGATCTCAGGAAACGGCTTTGCCTTCGTGATTATCAACCTCTATCCCTCCTCTTTGCCTTGTTGTTGCAGCGCAAGGATCTGCTCATCTGTAGGGAACTGTATGCATTTCATAAATTTAGAAGAGAATGATTTGATAAATGACAACTCGATATACTCTGTTTCTTCGATCAACTGCTGTAATCGCGGAGCGATCTTGCGATCGCGCAGGACGAGTTTAGCCCCTTGCCCCGCGCTGTTCCCTAAGGAAATGATCCTCTCCACATTGATTGGGGGTAAAAGACCTACGCGTAGCAGGCTTTCCGGACGAAGTGAAGAGCCAAAGGCCCCACCGATGAGAATGCGATCGATATCGTCTACTGTAATTCCTGCACGCTCCAACATGACCTCGATTCCCGCCCTGATCGCCCCTTTGGCAAGTTGAAACTCGCGGATATCCTTCTGGGTGAGGTAGACTCTATCAGAGAGGAGGAACCTGGCTTCGGTCCCCTCTCCTTCGATTCGTAATGAGAGGGGGTGTTCGGTTCGACAAAGCCGTCCTGAGATGTCGATCAACCCGATTCCTCGAAGGGTAGCCACTGCATCGAGTAACCCGGAGCCACAGATCCCCCGCGCCCCTTTCCCGCCGATCACCAAACAAGAAATCTTGTCATCTTCGATGGTCACCCGATGGATGGCCCCATCAAGTGCGCTCATGCCCTGAGCGATCGAGGCACCCTCAAACGCAGGGCCAGCCGCTGTAGAGCAGGCGAACATCCTCCCTTCTACCGCCAGTACTATTTCGCCGTTGGTTCCGATATCCAATAGCAGCTCTATGGTCTCTCTTTCACCCAGATTAGCGTAGAGCATTCCGGCAACGATATCTGCACCGACATAACCAGAGATAGCAGGCAGGGTCTCCACCCATGCCAAGGGGGCAATGACCAAGCCAAGCTCACTCGCTTTTAGAGCAAACCCATCACGCAGGACAGGAACGTAGGGACTATTAGCAATAGCGGTGGGGTCAACGTTGAGCAACAGATGAAGCATGGTAGGATTGCCAACAACCGTCATCTTATAGATGCTACTGGTCCCTATCCCCACCTCGCCTGCCATCTTTTCGATAAGTGCGTTCAGTCCATGAAGAACAAGGGATTGAAGCTTGGCAAAGCCTTCCTTACCCTTTTCCTGTCCGTACTGAATGCGGGATATCACGTCGCCCCCAATCGTTAGCTGCGGATTACGATCTGCATGGACGGCCATCTGCTTACCACTACCCAGGTCAAAAAGGTAGCCAGCCAGGGTAGTAGTACCAATATCAATCGCCACTCCATAAATGTCCTTTGAATGGTCGTTCGGTAGGAGGTCGAGGATCGCGTCTTCTGTTTTGACCACCGTCAATGAAAACCCACTATCACGCAAAATAGACGGAAGTTTTCTTAAGACCGGAAGCGGAACCCTCAGTTCTTGCCCCAACCCTTCCTGCAGTCGGAGGAGATCTGCTCGCTGATCATTCCGCCCGGGTGGAGATAGCTGAAAGAAGTGGGCGTTTACTCCAGGGTCGATCTCTCCCCCTTTTAGAGAGATGTCTACTTGTGCCTTGGTATCTAAATCTCCGGTCTGGGACACCAGGTAGATCGCTGCTTCACCGTCCACCTTGTGGAGGCAAGATAGACGCCAGCCACCCTCGATCTCCTGCGAATTGAGGAAGCGACGATCTCCATCAGCGGGAGTGGGAGCACCCTGCTCGAACCTAACCCTGCACTGTCCGCAGGTGCCCGCACCGTTACAAGGGCTCGGGATATTGAGCTTATTCCTCCGAAGAGCGTCAAGGAGGTTCTCGCCGAGCGAAACGGGAATCTCTCTCCTCTCGGGCAGGATGGTGATCTTTACCTTCCCACCCTCTTTTTTATTCATCGTTCCAGCCTGTTCCAGTAAATCTCTTTTCGCTGCTCTAGCCATCTATCACTTTTATGAGCTTGCGGTATTCTCATCCTTTTCGATATTCTCGCGCAGAGACGCAGAGGATCATTCTTCCAGGCCATTAACAGTGCGGGTGATGCCATGCTTCATCAAGGCTTCGCCGAAGTTCAGCAGGTAGCCAAGCTTACACCCGGTCAGCCGGAGGTAGGTCTGGAGTTGCTTCTTGTGTGCGGCGATGACGTGCTCGACCGATTTCAGCTCGAGGACAACCTCGTACACCGTCTCCAACAGTCCTGGTCCAAGCTCTCGGTGAACCTCGATCGCCGACCCTACAACAATTGTACCTATCTCATTTTCAGTCATTCTCTGCGTCTCTGCGTCTCCGCGCGAGATTCATCTTCTCCGATTCCAATCAAGGTGAAAGCTTTTGTTTCATGCAGGAAGGAGTTTGTGCTACAGCCTCGTTCATACAAGGCTTTTCGCTAGCTTAGTCGCACTGGCGGCGTCCGGGGCGTAGCCATCCGCACCGATCTTGTCAGCGTATCCTTGAGTCACTGGTGCGCCTCCAATAATCACCTTTATCTGGTCACGCAGGTCATCAACTTCTTTGAGCGCATCGATGACCTCCGGCATGTGGATCATCGTCGTCGTCAACAGCGCAGACATCCCGAGGATATCAGGTCCGTGTTCCTTTGCTGCCTTGGCGAACTGCTCAGCCGTTACCTCCGCCCCGAGGTTTACGACCTCGAACCCAGCCCCTTCCAGCATCATTGCTACTAGGTCCTTACCGATATCGTGCAGGTCACCTTCGACGGTACCGATCACGACCTTGCCGCGTGCCTTCACCCCGGCCTCAACCAGAAGCGGCTTGAGGACCGTCACGGCACCTTTCATCGTCTCGGCTGAGATGAGCATCTCGGGGACGTAACGATCCCCTTTTTCGTACTCTTCTCCGACGATGTCCATCGCTGGGGTCAATGCCTGATCGAGGATTTCACGTGCCCCAATACCCTGTGTCAATGCCTGGTTCGTAAGTTCAGCGATACCCTCCATTTCCCCATCTAATACCGCCTGCTTGATCTTATCGAGCATCTACTTCTCCCTTCTACGTTTTTGTTGTTTGATATACTGCATACAATAGTTGTCGCGTCCCAGTAACGCGCGTGATGCGTATATGGTGTCCATTATCCTTCTATCAGTGGGGTCTATTAGGGCTCCATCCAATCCAGCCTCCACCAACATGGCGAGGAAGGTTCGGTTGAGCAAACGGCGATTGGGCAACCCAAAGGAGACGTTGCTCCCCGCTGCAAACGTCTTTACCTCGAGCTCTTGCTTTGCTCGCCGGACCGCTTGAAGCACCTGCGTCCCCTGTTCTTGGCCGCTCCCGACGGACATGCAGATCATGTCCACGTAGAGGCGGTCACGATCGAGGCTTACGCGATCGCACTTCTCTAGGAGTGCGCGGGTCTCCTCCAGACGATCATCAGCGGTCTTGGGCATACCGTGCTCTCCCATCGCCAGACCGACCACCTCGGCCTCGCTCTCCGCGGCTAATGCGATCAGGTTTTCTCTCCCCTTCTCATTGCTAATGGAATTGATAACCGGCCGTCCCGAGCACGTTTTCAGCCCAGCTTCCATCGCTTCTGGATTGGAGGTATCGATGGCCAAGCGAACGTCCTTACCGAGCTCATCCTCGACAACGCCGATCAACCATAAGAGATCCTGCACCTCGTTCTCCAGGGATTGCCCGGCATTTAAGTCGATCACATGCGCCCCCGCTTCCACCTGGCTGTGGGCCAGCCGACGGATCAGGGAGTCGTTTTTCTCCGCAATCGCTTCACCAACCTGGGGGCGCGTTGAATTGATCAGTTCCCCAACGATAAAGAACATCTCCCTCCTTTAATTCCGCAGTCCCCTTGGACAAGGATCTGATAGTTGCTACCACCTAAACTGGAATACAACAAGGTGTCACTCATTTTATACTATCGTCATCGTAGACGCCGAAGATTTAGAAATAGATGTTTCATGTTCGTTATTAGGTAACATTTCTTTCTCGGGAGTTTACGACAACTATCCGGTATCTTCAAGACCAACACGCGTTTACTGAAGGTCAAATTCCTTCCCCATATGGCCATCAAAGACAGGATCGCACCGGATGGTCTTCAAACCAGGGAGTTACATCAGTCGAGGGATTTTTACCTCTCTCTCTTTGGCCACTTTGATCGCTTTTTCATAGCCTGCGTCCACGTGCCGAACGATGCCAGAACCAGGATCGCAGGTGAGGACACGCTCGAGCCGGCGGTCGGCCTCCATTGTTCCATCAGCGACGATCACCATCCCAGCGTGGATCGACTTCCCGATTCCCACGCCGCCGCCGTGATGGACGGATACCCAGGTTGCGCCGCAGACCGCATTAAGGAGTGCGTTTAGGATTGGCCAGTCGGCGATCGCGTCCGAACCGTCCTTCATCCCTTCAGTCTCACGGTATGGCGAGGCAACCGACCCGGAGTCAAGATGGTCGCGGCCAATCACGATCGGTGCAGAGACCTCCCCTGTGCGGACCATTTCGTTAAAAACAAGGCC
>JAGLXM010000243.1 GCA_023132915.1 Candidatus Bipolaricaulota bacterium | reverse complement strand
AACAGGTCGATCACCCAGATGGTGCCATCATCTTTAACAAGCGAGCGGTCAATCGTCACCTGAGAGACCTCGCTCGGCCGCTCACGACGGATATGCACCCGGTCGAACTCCTCACGCGCAGCATCAGCCACCTCCTTGCCATGGTACATGGTGATGATCTCTCCAGCTAGCTGGCGCTTGGCATCACGCGGAGGAAGATCCCTCACTTCTTCGTAAGGGACATCGGTCAGGTAGAAGAAGTAATCGCGGATTAGCCTGTCGGGAATTGCCATCAGCTTCCCGAACATCTCGGGGGGTGGCTCGTTGATACCCACGTAATTCCCCACGCTCTGGCTCATGCTGCGCACTCCGTCCGTCCCAATCAGCAACGGAACGGTAATAATCACCTGCGGTTCCTGGCCGTACTCTCGCTGAATATCGCGACCGATCAATAGGTTAAATCGCTGATCGTTCCCGCCAAGCTCGATGTCAGCTTTGACCGCCACTGAGTCGTATGCCTGGGCAAGTGGGTAGAGAAACTCAAGGACGCTTATCGGCCGCTCCTCAGCGAACCGCTTGGCAAAGTCGTCCCGCTCAAGCATCCGGGCGACGGTGTACTTAGAAGCAAGTTCAATCACGTCGGCGAAGGTGAGCAACCCGAGCCACTCCGAGTTATAGCGAACTTCGGTCCTCTCCGGGTTGAGGATCTTGAATGCTTGCTCCTTGTAGGTCTCCATGTTCTGGCAAATTTCTTCCTGTGTCATCAAGCCGCGCGCGGACAAGCAGCCAGACGGGTCGCCGATTCGCCTCGTAAAATCCCCCACCACCAGCACACCTGTGTGTCCAAGATCCTGGAACAGGCGCATTTTACGTAATGGAATAGAATGACCGAGCGTAAGGTGCGGGGCTGAGGGATCAATCCCAAGTTTTACCCTCAAGGGTTTTCCTGTTTCTAAAGAGCGTTCAAGCTTTAAGATCAGTTCCTCGCGCGGGATAAGATCCGCGGTCCCCGCCTCGATCCTTTTAAGTATCGCTTCGATCGACCCCATCACCGATCCCCTACGTCCTCACCACAGAGACGATACGATCATCGGGGTCGAGATCGATCAATCGGACTCCACGGGCGTAGCGGCCGTAGGTGTTAATCGCTCCTGCGAGGATGCGAATCACCTTCTGCTCGGTGATTATGATGATCTCGTCCTGACCAGAGACGATCCCGATCGAGACGAGCGGGCCCGAATCGCGGTCGAGCTTAATCCCGAGAACTCCCTTTCCTCCACGGCCTTGCAGCGGAAAATCGACCAAGGAGACACGCTTTCCATAGCCGCGCTCGGTTACCATCAACAGTTTCTTATCCATGGTGATATCCCGCTCCATCGCGGCCATCCCAATCACGCAGTTCCCCTCTTCGAGTCGTATTCCGATCACTCCGCGCGATGGGCGCTTAGTCAGTCGCACGTCCGCCTCGCGGAAGCGGATCGATTTTCCATCTTGCGTGGCAAGTATGAGCTCACCATCTCCCGAGGTTCCGTGAACATCGACCAATCGGTCATCCTCATCAGCATTCATGGCGATGATTCCACCTGCATGGACGTTCGAGTAATCGACAAGTCGATTCCGGTTGACGATCCCCTTATGGGTCGCCATCAGGCAGCGCTGCTCCCCCACTTCTTTGAAGTCGGCAACGGGAAGAATGGACCGCACAACCTCGTCCTGTTCGAGGGCGACCACAGTACGCAGGTTCTTTCCCACCGCGTCGCGCTTCATCGACGGCAGTTTATACCCCTGTGTCCGATAGACCCGCCGTTGATCGGAAAAAACGAGCAGCTCATCGCGTGCATTGACGAGGGAAGTCGAGCAAATATAGTCATCATCCTTCGTCCGCAGTCCGATTACCCCTTTTCCCCCGCGCCCTTGGCTGCGGAACTCGATCGCCCGCGGGGCGTTGACATATCCGCGGTTGGTAATCGTCACCATAAGGTCATAGTCGGGGATAAGGCCGTTGAAATCGACGTTCCCACTCTCATCGGTGATCAGTGTTCGCCGCTCACTCACATACTTCTCGGCGATCTCATGCAGTTCGCGCTTGATAGTCTCGTCCAACAGGATCTCGCTTCCGAGAATTCGTTCGTACTCCACGATCGCGCGCAATTTCTCTTCATACTCAGCATCGATCTTCTCCTGTTCGAGCGCGGTCAACTGGGAGAGACGCATCTTCAGGATAGCGTCGGTCTGTTCATCCGTGAGGGCGAGCTCCTCCTTGAGATGAGCAGCAGCCGTCTTAGTATCCTTCGCAGCCCGGATGATCTCGATCACCCGCTCAATATTCGAGAGTGCGATGCGATACCCGTCCAGGATGTGGGCCCGCTTGCGGGCAACGTCCAACCGGTGCTCGGTTCTCCGGCGTACCACCTCACGACGGAAATCGATGAAACAGTTGAGGATCTCTTTAAGCGTGAGCGTACGTGGATTCCCGTCGATGATGACGAGGAATACCGCCGCGAAGGTTCGTTCGAGCGGGGTGTACTTGAAGATTTGATTTAAAACCACGTTCGAGTTAGCCGAACGCTTCAACTCGACGACGATGCGCATCCCTTCACGGTCGGATTCGTCGCGCAGGTCGGAGATTCCGTCGATCTGGCCGGCGCGAACCTTGTCGGCAATAGCCTCTACAATTGCCGACTTCCTTATCTGATACGGAATCTCGCTGATGATGATCCGATCGTCCTCAATCGTAGCCTTCCCGCGCACACTCATCTTCCCCTGACCGGTGCGGTACATCTCCTCGATTCCGTCCCGGCCCATGATTATCCCCCCAGTGGGAAAGTCCGGGCCGGGGATGTGCGCCATGAGGCCCTTCGCCGAGATGTGCGGGTCGTCCATCAACGCGATGACTCCATCGATAAGTTCGCCCAGGTTGTGCGACGGAATTTGGGTCGTCATCCCAACCGAGATCCCCCACGCCCCGTTCATCAACAGGTTCGGGACCTTCGCCGGGAGGACGACCGGCTCCTGGAGGGAGTCGTCGAAGTTCGGTATCCAATCGACCGTCTTCTCCCCCAGCTCCTCGAGAAATTCGGTAGCGACCGGTGAAAGCTTGGCCTCGGTGTAACGCATCGCTGCTGATGAATCCCCATCGATCGATCCGAAGTTTCCCTGTCCATCAACTAGCGGATAACGATAGGAGAATGGTTGTGCCATGTTGACCATCGTATCGTAGATGGCCGTATCTCCGTGCGGATGGAACTTTCCCATCACCTCACC
>JAGLXM010000242.1 GCA_023132915.1 Candidatus Bipolaricaulota bacterium | reverse complement strand
GGATGTATGATCCTGGCGGTATTCGCGGCGTCTTTGTTGACCGCAATCATAGGTGTGATTCTCCTCACTCCTTGGCTGCGCGGGCGGGGATCACCGGCAAGGATATGCGCAAGGCAGGGGAGCCCGCTGTCGCTGAGATGGGCGGGTTGGCCTGACTACATCGGGTAGTCATGGTCTACCATTGGATATGGGTAGGCGGCACACGCATCCATCACCAGCCGCTGTTGATTCGTGCGGGCTAACCCGCTAAGATCCCGGCGGAATGAAGAGATACTAGACTTTGAGGAGGTGCAATTGTGGGAGAGACTGAAGTCCTTAGACAGAAGCTCATGGAGAATGTCGCACACTTACGTGGGGCTCGGCTTCAAGAAGTCTTGGATTTCATAGATTTTCTCCGGACACGCGAGAGAGGGGACGAGGATTCCATCCTGGAAGTAGCCGGTTGTCTTTCCGGCAGTCCGCTCTCCGCCGGGGAAATTGAGGAAGAACTCTATGGGGAGAAGCCAGCCTAATGCCTAAGGCGGTTTTCATCGATACTTGGGGGTGGTTGGCACTGGGACATCGCCGAGATGCCCTGCATCAAGAGGTCAAAGCGTTTTATCAGGCTTTACAGAAAGAGGGCTCTCTCTGTTACACCACAGACTACATCCTTGATGAAACGATCACACTTCTCTTCCGACGGGAGGTATTTGAAGAAGCTATCCGTTTCATGGAGGGGATCTTCCAATCTGCTGAGGAAAGCCGCCTTATTATAGAACGGGTCACTTCTGAACGATTCTCCTCGGCCTGGAAACTCCGAAAGCAATTTCAAGATAAACCCAAGATCTCCTTCACTGATCTTACCTCGATGGTTATCATGGAAGAGAAGGGGATAAAAAGGGTCTTAACGGAAGATGAACATTTTCTCCAGGTCGGAATGGGTTTCCAAAAGGCTGTATGATACAGAGGTACTAGGAAACAGCCCTAAGGAGCACCTTAATGAAGAAGTCTACAGCTTAGTATGGGACCCTTTCTTGGATTGGCAACTGCATTCTCGAGAAAATTCTTTTGTTTGATCTCCGAAGCCATCCGTGCTATGCTTCGGGAAACCCGACTCTAAGGAGGATATATGGTCTTAGCGCCGTTCGGAGCTGCTCTGCTCGTAGCAGTCGTTGCGGTTGCCCTTCTGGTTCCTCGACTGCACCGAGCGGGGATCGTAGGAAGGGACGTGCACAAGCCGGGGAAGCCACCGGTCGCCGAGATGGGAGGATTGGCGATCGTTGCCGGGACGGGTGTTGGGATCTCTGTCGCTCTGGCGATGATGAGCTTTTTCCACGTGCTTCAGGATGCGAACGTGGTTCTCCTTCTCGCCGCCCTGGCCGTAATCCTGCTTACGGCTCTTATCGGCATCATCGACGATCTCCTCGGGATGCGGCAATTTGTGAAGGCGTTCCTTCCGGCAGTGGCTGCGCTTCCCCTTGTTGCGGTGCGTGCTGGGCATACCTGGCTCGCGATCCCATTTGTAGGTAGGTTCAACTTTTGGATCTTCTATCCGCTGTTTTTGGTCCCTGCCGGAGTGATGGTGGCGGCGAACGCGGTGAACATGCTCGCTGGGTTCAACGGGATGGAGGCAGGGATGGGCTTGATCGCCATGGGGTCTCTCGCAGTTATTGCGGCGGTGATTCATGAGACAACGGCACTAATCATCCTTCTTGCTGGAGCTGGAGCGCTTCTGGGAGTGCTCTTCCTCAATTGGTATCCGGCGAAGATCCTCGTTGGAGATGTGGGGACGCTATCCATCGGGGCGCTCATCGCCACTGCAGTGATCGTGGGGAACTTCGAAACAGCCGGTGTGATTGTGATCGTCCCCTATGCGATAGATTTTCTGTTCAAAGCAGTGCATGGGTTCCCGACGACAGAATGGTGGGGCACTTTGGGAAAGGATGGGAAGCTGCGTTGTCCTTCAACGGGTCCGGTGAGCCTGTGCCAGTTCATCATGAAAATCACCAGCGGGATAAGGGAACGAAACCTGACTCTAACACTAATGGGGTTCGAGGCGGTCTTTGGGGTAGCGGCGATTCTTCTCTACGTGATGAAGTGACAAGTAGCTTTCAGCCATCAG
>JAGLXM010000241.1 GCA_023132915.1 Candidatus Bipolaricaulota bacterium | reverse complement strand
GGCGATCCAGATGCTGGAATCCCCGCCGTTTGTAGATGTAAACACGGACCTGTCTCGTGCGACGAAACTGGTTAATGAGCCGTGTCAGTTGTGAAGCAGACATTCCTGTCATCTTCTGCATGTAAGATCTGATCAGTCCTTTCTCCGATCGGGGGCGAGAGAAGTAGCTGTAGGTACGTAAGGTACGCTCGATCCACGCGTAGGTTTCTTCCCGAGAGTTTCCCTTGAACGTCAACACATCGCTCGAAGCGAGGAATGCCTTCAGTTCGTCGATACGCATCACGCGTGCGTCTGTCATCATCAAGATCATGCCTCCTATGATTCGACACACGCGCTTGCGTTACCAGGGCCATCTCATGCTCATCTTGTATGGGACAACTCTAGTCTCTTGACATTTTCAAGAAAAGTGGTATTATGTTTTTAAACCGGTTTAGAAAAATAGCCCAAAAAAGAACAAAAAGTTGCTTTATCAACTGCTCTAAACCAGTTTAAAAACCAACATGACTACAATAGCGGTCATCGCACAAGAAGCAGGGGTCTCCAAAGCGACGGTGTCGCTTGCCTTGAATGGCAAGCCGGGCGTCGCGCCACACACGCGTCAGCGGATTCTGGAGATCGCAAAACAACTCAATTATCAGCCCAATGCGTTCGCAAGGGGTCTAGCACTGCAGAAGACACAGACCCTGGGAGTGATCGTCCCCGATATCAGTAGTCCTTTCTACGCGGAACTTGTTCGTGGGGTGGAAAAAGAGGCAAGCGCGCATGATTACTACCTGACGCTCTGTACCACCACTGGTAGGCCGTCTCGCGAGAGAATGTACTTTCAGTTATTAGGCCAGCAGAGGGTCGATGGGATCATCGTTGTAACCCCTCGAGCTGACGAGGACCTTATCTGCCAGATCCACGCTGAAGGATTCCCTTTGGTGGTGGTGGATCGCGATATCCAAGCCTCAGACAAGATCGTGGAAGTGATTGTAGACAACTTCCATGGGGCATTAGCAGCGGTGGAACATCTCATTGAGGGCGGCTATCGACGAATCGGATTTATCAATGGTCCTCCTGAGATTCAAGCCAGCACGGATCGCTTACGGGGATATCTGCTTGCGCTCCAAGAACATGGGATCATAAGGGATGAACAGTGGGTATGTGCAGGAGATTTTCAAGAGGAAGGAGGCCACCGCTGCATGGAGAGACTCCTCTCGATCACTCCGCCGTTAGAAGCAATCTTCGCAGCAAATGATCTCATGGCAATCGGTGCAATCAAAGCGATCAAAGAGGCAGGAAAACGTGTTCCTGACGACATTGCCGTCATTGGTTTTGACGACATTCCCATCGCTCCTCACTTTGATCCGCCTCTTACCACCGTACGGCAACCGGTCGCGCGTATGGGGGCGGTCGCCTGCCGCCTCTTGCTTCAGGAGATTAACGGCGAGGAAATCTTGGAATGCAAAGCCATTCTCCGGACGGAGCTCATTGTTCGAGCCTCCTCTGAAATATAAGAAGGAGGTGATTAATACTACATAAGGAATCAGGTCATTCTGTCAAGCCCTGAACGGGGGCAGCTGAAGAGCGCAGGGAGTATAGGGCTAAAGAGCCTTAGTGATGAAATTCTGTATTACATATGCAAGGAGGATATAATGAGTAGATTAAGAAGCAGACAAACGCTTAAGAAACTGTCAATAGGAATTGTATTGGTATTGGCGCTGGTATCTCTGTTGGTCTTCGCGGCTTTTAGTGACCAGGAGATACTTCGTGGTGGTGTGCTAAGAGCAATCGGCAACATCACGTCCAACTCATCGAACCCATTCTTGGCAGCGGGTCAGAGCTTGCCGGGAACGCTTTCGATGGTGTACGAACGCTTATTCTACGTGAACTCCATGAATGGGGATGAGACCCCGCTCCTTGGGGTATCGTACGAATGGAGTGAGAATAACCTTAAACTGACCGTGAAGACCCGCCAAGGGGTTCTCTGGAGCGATGGGGAGGCATTCAGCGCGCAGGATGTGGCATTTAGCTTTAACTACATAAAGGAGCATCCAGCACTCGATCTCAGTGGAATATGGGGAGGAGAACTGACAACAGTGGAAGCGCCTGACGATCAGACGGTGGTCTTCAGCTTCTCCGCGCCAAATACGCCGGTCTTCACTTACCTTGCCACGCAAGCTATCGTTCCCGAACACATTTGGTCAACGATCGATGATCCTGGGACCTATATCAATGAACAACCCGTGGGCACTGGACCATTCCTGTTTGATAGCTGTACCCTACAGCAGTTTGCAAGCTATGTGAGGAATCCCAGCTATTGGATGGAGGGGCGCCCTTACATCGATAGGGTGAACTTCAGTGTAATAAAGACCAATGACTCCGCGCTCATGGTGATGCTCCTGGACGAGGTGGACTATGCGTTCCTCTATGTCCCTGACGTGAAGAACACCTTTGTAGCTCGCGATCCCGAGGTTCATGCTTACTACTGGCCGGTGGCTAACAGCAACTTGCTCTACCTGAATACGGCGAAGAAGACCTTGGACCAGGTGGCCTTCCGCAAAGCAGTGGCCATGGCCATAGACAAGAAACCCATGAGCGATAAGATCTTCTACGGGGACGCTGGCGTGGCGGACCCCACCGGAATTCTCCCCGCCCAGCTAGATGAGTGGGGCAGCGCTGACCTCAAGGCCATGAGCTACAGCTATGACCCTGATGGAGCACGAAAAGTCCTTAAGGATGCCGGTTTCAGCTGGGATGCGGATGGGAACCTGCTCGGCCTGGATGGGGAGAGCCTCCCTGTCTTCAAGATCCTCGTTGGCTCAGGCTGGACTGATTTCATCGGCATGGCTCAGATCATCTCCAATAATCTGGAAGTGCTGGGCATCAAAACATCGATCGATCAACAGTCCTGGGGTGGGTACATCGGTGGTATACAGAACGGGACCTACGACATGGCCATCTGTTGGTCAACCGGTGCTGGCCCTACCCCATACTATTTCTACTATAAGATGCTAAGCCCGGAATTCTCCGCCACAGAGATCGGGGATACGGCTTTGTCAAACTACGCCCGTTTCACTGATCCGGCGGTGACCGCCGCTTTAGCAAGCTATCGCGCAACGAGTGATCCTACGGCACAGCTCGATGCTATCCACACGATTGCTCAGGTGGTCCTGGAGAATGTTCCATTCATTCCGTTGACCGACCGACCTAGCTTTATTTGTTACAATACGTCGACCTTCATTGGATTCCCATCAGATGAGAATCCTTACAATGACGGATGTGGACCGGAACAGCCTGGTGCAGAGATAATGTACCTGAACGTGCACCTAAAGTAACATGCTTGCCTGAAATCTTGGGGGGCGAGCCTCACAATAAGGCCCGCCCCTCTCTTATTACAAGTAGGGGGTAAGAGTGCGCTATCTTCTTTACAGAATTCTTCTCCTTTTGCTCACGGCCTGGGTGGCGCTGACGTTTAACTTCATCCTGCCTCATATGATGCCGGGAAATCCGGCCGAGGTGATGGTCGCTAAGTTCCAGGGGAGGCTTGAACCACAGGCGATCAAGGCGTTGTCGATTGCCTTCGGAGTTGGGGTGAATGAAAGCCTCTTTCAGCAGTACCTGAAGTACTGGGGGCGGATCCTCAGAGGAGATTTCGGTACCTCGCTTGCTTACTACCCGACACCGGTGCGGCAGGTTCTGGGGCAGGCTATTCCGTGGACGCTGGGCCTCTGCGGCACAATCACAATCCTGGCTTTCATTTTTGGAAGCGGGTTAGGAATCGTCTCCGCTTGGCGACGAGGAAGCCGGTTAGGAGATGGCTTGGTCCCGCTGGCTCTCTTCCTCCAAAGTATGCCTTATTTTTGGTTCGCTCTTTTAATATTATATACTTTTAGTTTCATTCTAAGATGGTTCCCGTTAAGCGGAGGGTATGCAATCGCAAGCGTACCAGGAAGCGCACGAGTCCTCTCCATCCTCTACCACAGCCTCCTCCCTGGGATAACTATGCTCATCACCGCCTTAGGGGGATGGGTGATGACGATGCGCAACAACATGATCAGTATTCTAGCCGAGGACTACATCACCTTTGCTCACGCCAAAGGGCTTTCCACGCGGGAGATCATCTACCACTACGCGGCGCGAAATGCCATCCTGCCAAGCTTTACAGGGTTTGCCATGGCCCTGGGGTTTGTGGTGGGTGGAGCGATCCTCACCGAGATGGTCTTCTCCTACCCTGGGGTAGGGTATACCCTCCTCCAGGCGGTGATCAGCCTGGACTACCCCCTGATGCAGGCGTGCTTCCTATTTATTACCCTGGCGGTCCTACTGGCGAACTTCCTTGCCGATCTGACTTATGTCCTCCTCGATCCCCGGGTGCGTAGCGAGAGGGCTGGATCATGAACTGGAAACGGCTGGTGCTGCAAAACCGCAAGGCGGCCGTCGGGTTCGTTGTTCTATCCCTGTTTATTCTCATCGCTATACTGGCTCCCTGGATCGCACCGGCCTCCCCCACGTCAATGGAGTTCCAGCCGTGGCTTCGCCCCAGCATCGCACACCCATTAGGAACAACCGCGATGGGGCAGGACATCTTCTCCCAGCTCATATGGGGGAGCAGGCTCTCTCTTCTGGTAGGGTTTTCTGTCGGCCTGATGGCGACATTCCTTTCCGTGGTGATGGGACTGACCGCGGGATACGCAGGTCGAATCGTGGATGGAATCCTCTCGGCAATCACAAACATCTTTCTCGTTATCCCAGGGCTTCCGTTGATGATCATAATCGCTGCCTACATCACTATACGAGGGGTTTTCCCCATCATTGTGGTGATTGCGGTAACGGGATGGGCTTGGGGAGCGCGTATCTTGCGCTCGCAGGTATTGACCCTCAAGAACCGTGATTTCGTCCTCGCCTCACGGGTGGCAGGCGAAGGATCTCTACGCATAATTTTTAGTGATATACTTCCCAACATGCTCAGCTTAATTATGGCCAATTTCTTTG
>JAGLXM010000240.1 GCA_023132915.1 Candidatus Bipolaricaulota bacterium | reverse complement strand
AGGAGTTCCCACGTCTCACGGTCAATCTTCCTGCCTTCCTCGCACGCTGACAGATCCCTTCCTACCAATGTCACCTGAGTGCCGGACTTAATCCCCTCGATGCCTGTGACATCGATCATCGTCTGAGCCAGGCAAATCTTACCCACGATCGGAGCTCGCTTTCCGTTGACTAGTACCTCACCACAGTTGCTGAGGTCGCGGTGAAGTCCATGCGGGTATCCGACGGGAAGCACAGCGATGCGGCTGTCACGTTGAGTGCGAAACATCTGGTCGTAGCTGATCGATCGTCCTGCAGGTAGGTCCCTCACAGTGAGTATCTTGGTCCACACTTCGGCGATCTGTACGGGATCTCTGTCCCAATCACACAAACGCTCCTCGTAGCCGAAGAATAAGGTCCCGATCCGTAACGCATTGTAGTATCCGCTCGTAACTGACTGGGGAAAAGCTAAAAGAGCAGGTGAATTTCCGACATGCACCATCTTTGGCAACAATCCAGCTTTGTCTATATCGGTGAGAAGATCTTTGAATATTTTCACCTGCTGTGCGTTATAGCGATCGCTTTCTGGATCGTCTCGATAGGTGGTGCTGAGGTGACTGAAGATTCCCTCCACAATGATATTGGGAAGCTCCTGTAGCTTTTTCAGTGCGTCCAGAACGCAGCCTGGTTCCATCCCGCAATGCCAGGGCCTCATCAACATCCGAAACTGCAAGATAAGAGATACCGCATTCAGCAAGGACGCGAGCGATCTGTGCGGCTCCATGCCCGTAGCCATCTGCCTTCACAACCCCCATCACCTGCACGCCCGGAGGAACGTGCTCCAATACAAGCTCGATGTTCTCCCGCAGGCGAGCAAGGTAAATCTCTGACACCAGATTGCTACATTGAGTTCGCTGCCGGTCCACCTAAAAGCTCCTTCAATAACCCGACCTCGTTGTTAAACTCTTCGATCAATTCGTCGATCATTCTAACCTGCCTGTGAATACCATCCCAATATTCGGGCCAGTCATACCACTGGGCCTGGAGTTCCTCGGCCGATTTACCCATCTGCTCCACCCACGTATAGTACTTCAGGTTATGGATTCGTCGCCGATCCCAATATGTCAGTTCATTCATGTAGTCGGTGGCGATTGCCATCAGGTGGCGGTGATAGTCGACCGCCGCTTGTAGCTCGCCATAGGGACCCTCTTTCTCCTCCAACTCCTTCAAGCGGGTCTGATAGAGCTCCATCGAGTCGGTGAAAGTAGTAAGGACGATGTCCCTTTCTGTCAGCTCGTAGTACTTGGCAAACTTAATGGCTCCAAGGAGGTTCCCCACGCTGGAGATGCCAAGGAGAGGAAGCTTATCGATGAAATCAAGCTGCACTCCTTGTTTTTGTAGATATTCACGCCCTGCTGGCTCGTTGAACAGACGAATAAGCTTCATGCACGGCTCGTCGTCGATGGCGATCACCATGTCCGTGTTTTTTACGTTGTGGATCCAGGGGACGTGCTTGTCGCCGATTCCCTCGATCCGGTGCCCGCCAAATCCGTTTAACAGGAGAGTGGGGCACTGAAGCGCCTCCCCCACAGCAATCTTGCTTAAAGGATAGGCCTCCTTTAAGTAATCTCCACAACCCAGCGTTCCCGATGATCCACTGGTCAATACGACCCCTGCGTAGCGACCATTTTCCCCCAGTTCCTGTTGCAGGACCTCGTGCATGGCGTGTCCGGTTACATCATAGTGCCACAGGTGGTTTCCGAACTCGTCGAACTGGTTGAAGGTCATGATATTGTTGCGAGTTGCCTTAAGTTCCTTGCACTTCTGAAAGACCTCCCACACGTTTGACTCGCACCCTGGGGTGGCAATCACCTCGCCGGCGACCTGTGCCAACCAGTCAAAACGCTCGCGGGACATCTCCTCAGGGAGAATGGCGATCGATTCACAGGCGAGCAGGTGAGCGTCGTAGGCTCCACCGCGGCAGTAATTCCCAGTCGACGGCCAGACCGCCCTGTGGTAGGTGGGGTCGAACTGCCCTGTGACCAACCGCGGCACGAAACACCCAAAGGTCGCTCCTACCTTATGCGATCCGGTGGGAAACCACTTTCCGACAAGCGAGATAATGCGTGCCCTGACCCCGGTGAGCTCGTGCGGAATCTCCAGGTAGTTCACGCCATCGTAGCCACCGCCGTGCTTCACCGGCTCATTCTTCCACGTGATGCGAAACAGGTTCAATGGATGCAGGTCCCAAAGGCCGATCTCGCTTAGCAGTTCCTTGATCTTCGCTGGGATCTTCCCGGGCTCCTTCATCTGCGCGAAGGTAGGGACGATAATTCCCCGTTCGTGCGCCCGCTGTGCCGTCCGCTTTAGTTGTTCCTCGTTAACTCTCAGATCGATCATCCTATCCTCCCTGGTTCCATTCGTTCTTATCAGCACTTCCTCGATCTTACTTCTTAATAGATTTGCCAACCGACACCGGTAATGCTACCATACAACTTGGCCAAATGACAGGCTAAGAAGAACAAGGAGCAGCCAGATGCCTTTTGAGAAGGTGCGTCCACGAAAGGTCTCCGCGATCGCCGCCGAGCAGATTGTCGAGGCGATTAAGCGTGGAGCCTTCCAGGTAGGGAGCAAACTACCATCAGAGTTCGACCTTGCTGAGCAGATGGGAGTCAGCCGCCCCTCAATTCGGGAGGCGCTCTCCGCGCTACAGGCGGTCAAGCTGATCGAGGCAAAACCAGGAAGTGGGAACTACGTGCTCAAAACCCCGACCTCTGAGGAAGAGAAGGAGGCACCGCACCTGATCGAATCCGAGGCCGGTTGCCTGGAGGTGATGGAAGCACGGGAGGCGTTGGAACCGTCTCTCGCTAGACTCGCCGCCCTCAATCGTACCTCCAAGGAGGTCACCAAACTCCAAGGAATTATCGGCAAGATGCGAACCCTCGCTCGTAACGGTAATTTCGACTCCTATTTCGATGCCGACAAGGAATTTCACATTACCCTGGCTGAAACAGTGAAGAACCGCCTGATTTCGGCTGCTCTTATCCCACTGATCAATACTATGGATCAGAAACTCTATCGTGAATTCACTCACCACTACTACTTGAAAAACGTGACCGATCTTGAACACGTCGTCGACCTTCATGAAGAGATCCTGGAGGTGATTGCGCGCGGGGAACCGGAGATGGCTTTTGAACGAATGTGCGAGCACTGGCGGAGAATGCGGGAGATCTGGGAAGCATAAATCACTGCTGCTATCCCCTTTAGGCTGAGACTGCTATCCTGCCATTCTCCCTGCTGAGGGACGTGCTCCGAGCTTGCTTGGATCCGAAATCCAGAAGACTCATGTAAGAAGGAGAATGAGAATCGTTGTTAACCGTCGATGGGAAAGCAAAGCAGGAAACTGCAGAACTGCTTCAGAGGCTTATCCAAATTCAAAGCGTTAATCCGCCAGGTAATGAGAATAAAATTGCTTTCATCAAGGTGTTCCTCGCCCAAAACGGCATTGACACCACGCTTGTTCCACTGCAAGAAGGACGTAGCTCAGCGTGGCACGGATCCCGGGAAGGAAGTTAATGTCGATCGCCCAGGCGCATCAGCTCGATGAGTTCCTGGAGCTTTCGTCCCTGTATGAGGCGCTGGACGTCTTCGCTCGGTTCCTACAAGGCTAGTGAAAGCTCAGGATGAAAGAGACAAGTATTTAGGTGGCGGGATCGAGTATCATTCTGCGGTCGTCAACAGAAGAGATGAGCTCTGCTCACACAACTAAAGAAAGGGTGATCCAATGATCAGTGAAAAAAAGGTAACGGTCATCGCCCTGGGTGGGAACGCGATCTTAAAGCCTGGGCAGCGCGGAACGTTCGACGAGCAGATGGCAAACGTCAAGACAACCTGTGAGCAGCTCGCGCAGATGGTGGAATCAGGACGCTACAAGATCGTGATCACGCACGGGAACGGGCCGCAGGTGGGGAACATCCTCCTGCAGAACGAGACGAGTAAAGAGGTCGCCGCCCCAATGCCGCTCTATGTCTGTGGGGCACAGAGCCAGGGGCTGATTGGGTACATGATGCAGCAGACCCTACACAATCTCCTTGCGCAGAAGGGGAAAGGCAGTATCCCCATCGCCACTGTGGTGACACAGGTCGTCGTCGATAGCAAAGATCGGGCATTCCAGAACCCAACCAAGCCGGTGGGCCCGTTCTACGATGAAGAGCAGGCCAAGATCCTCGAACGAGAGAAGGGATACCACGTGCGCGAGGACGCCGGTCGCGGTTGGCGGCGGGTCGTGCCTTCGCCGGACCCGATTGAGATCTTCGAGAAGGAGGCGATCCGCCAGTTGGTCGAGGCACGCTCGATCGTCATCGCCTCCGGGGGAGGCGGGATCCCGATTGTCAGGGAAGATGGCGGTCTTTTCGGAGTCGATGCGGTGATCGATAAAGACCTCGCTGGCGAGCGGCTCGCCGTGGATGTCGAGGCAAAGATCTTCCTCATCCTCACAGACGTTGAGCAGGTGAAGCTGAACTACAAGACACCGCAGGAGAAAGGGCTTTCGCACGCCACCCTCGAAGAGGCAAAGCGCTACCACGCAGAGGGGCACTTCGCCAAGGGGTCGATGGAGCCAAAGGTGCGTGCGGCGATTCGGTTCATCGAGTCAGGCGGCGAGCGCGCGATCATCACCTCACTCGATCGGGCGGTGGACGCATTAGAAGGTAAAGCAGGAACAACCATAACAAACTAGGTGATGGGTGAATGGTGAATGGTAAATGCAGACCGCAAACCCAACGAACCCCATGAACTCAGCGAACCCAAAAAACCAAAAATATCAGGAGGTTTATATGTCTAACACCAGTTTACGCGGACGAGATTTCCTCACCTGGCTTGACTTTACACGCGATGAGATTGAGGCGATGCTTAACACCGCCCACGACCTAAAGCTAAAGCAAATCCGGCGCGAGAAGCACCACATCCTGGACGATATGACGCTTCACATGTTGTTCTACAACGCCTCGCTTCGTACGCGGAACTCGTTCGAGGCGGGGATGACTCAGCTCGGTGGTCATGCGCACTTCCTTCAACCCGGTGCGGTCTACACCCCGGCGCTCAAAGGGGAGGAGAAGGCATACTCGACCGAGCGGATTTCAGACGTTGCGCGCGTCCTCGCCGAGATGGGAGACGCTATTGCCATCCGCATCTACGGGAAGCACACCGGTTGGAAGTACGGGAAAGGGGACCTCATCGTACGGGAATTTGCCAAGTGGTCGCGCGTTCCTGTGATCAACATGGAGGACGATATGTATCACCCCTGTCAGGCCCTCGCCGACGTAATGACGATGCAGGAGAAGCTCGGGCACAACTTGCAGGGGAAGAAGTTCGTCATGAGTTGGGCCTATTCCGGATCGGTGGAGAAACCGCTTGCCGTTCCACAGAGCGCGATCATCTCCGCAGCGATGATGGGGATGGACGTCACCCTTGCTCACCCCAAGGGGCTCGACCTCGACCCGAACGTGCTTAATGCGACCAAGAACCTCGTCAAGAAGCACGGTGGAGCGTTCAAGATCGTTTACGATATGGACGAGGCGTTTAAGGGAGCGGACGTCGTCTACCCGAAGGCATGGACTGTTCAGTCGACCGACGGCAGTGGGTTGATGGATCCGGAGAAGGCGAAGGCTATCTTCGAGGCGAACAAGGATTGGATCTGCACCCAAGACAAGATGGCCTTGACAAACGATGCTTTCTACATGCACTGCCTCCCGGCCGACCGCGACATGGAGGTGACCGACGAGGTGATCGATGGTCCGAATTCGGTCATCATCGAAGAGGCGGCAAACCGCCTACACGGCCAGAAGGGGATGCTCGCCCTTCTTTTGGGGTAGTAAAGCGCGAGCAAAGAAGGAGGCGAAAATGAGTTGGTACGACCTGAAAGACAGGGACCTGATCAGCGAACTTGACTGGACGCGTGAGGAGTATGACATCGCGATGAAGGTCACCGATCAGATGAAGGGACTCTACTACAGCGGGAAATCCCATCCGTATCTCGAGTACAAGACCTTCGCCATGCTATTCTTCGCTGGGTCGACGCGGACACGCATGTCGTTTGAGACCGCGATGACGCAGCTTGGGGGACACTCACAGTTCCTCAATCCGAGTACGATGCGCCTGTCGCTTGAGGACAAACCGGGGGCAGGCGAGACGGTGAAGGATACGGCCAGGGCGATGTCCCGGTTCTGCGACGGGATCGGGATCCGCCTCCTCGATGATCAGATCAGCTACTACGGTCAGGGCGATGAGGTCATGCGCAAGTTCGCTGAGTACGCCGAGGTTCCAATCATCAATATGGCATCGGACATCAACCATCCCTGTCAGTCCCTGACAGACATCTACACGATGAAAGAGAAGTTAGGCGACGTCAGGGGAAAGAAGATCGTGATCACCTGGGTCTACACTCCGTGGATCCGCGGTCGCTGTTCGGTGCAGGGGACCGCTCTCACCTCGTCCTTGTACGGGATGGACGTCGTCGTCGCCAACCCGCCTGAGTACGACCTCGACCCGAACGTGATGCAAATGTGCAAGAATCTTGCCAGTAAGTCCGGTGGCTCGTTCGCGATCGTTCACGACATGGAGGTGGCGCTCGAAGGCGCAACCGTTGTCTTCCCGCGCAACTGGTACACCGCTCGCCGCTACGATATCGGGAAAGAAGAGGAGCTAAAGATCGCTAACGGATACAAGGATTGGCGCTACACCGCCGAGCAGCAGAGGAAGCTCTGCGCTCCTGGGTACCTCCTGCAGTGCATGCCGATCGACCGGGGTAATGAGGCCGAGTCTTCAGTCTGTGACAACGAGCTCTCCTGGATCTACGACCAGGCCGAAAACCGCTTGCACACGCAGAAGGCAATCCTTACACTCACCATGGGAGGCCGAGTGTAGAGGTGAACGAGAGGACCAGTGGGATGATCGGCGCCGCCGTCCTCCGTCCGGACGCGATCGATAAGGTCCGTGGGGAGGCGAGGTTCGTTGATGATCTCGCCTTCCCTGGAATGCTACATGCCGCAGTGATCCGCAGCACCGTCCCCCATGCAAAGATCTGCAAGCTCGATCTTAAAAGTGTTTCGAAGCACCCCCGGGTCATCTGTACCCTAACCGCGAACGAGATCCCCGGAGAGAACGTGGTGCACGTCATCTACGACGATCAACCGGCGCTCGCCGATGAGATCGTCCGCTACATCGGCGAGCCGATCGCGCTTCTGGCCGCTGAGGACCGCACAAGTGCCAACCAAGCCGTGAAGTTAGCTACGATTAATTATGAGGAGCTTCCAGCAGTCTTCGATCCACTTTCAGCCCTTTCACCGGATGCACCCACAGTCGCCGTTTCCGCGGCAACGGAAAAAGCGCCAAACCTGTTTAACGCCATGCGCATTCGCAAAGGAGACGTTGCCCAGGGGTTCGCGCAGGCCGACGTTATCGTCGAGGGGGAGTATCACACCGGTTACCAGGAGCATGCTTACCTTGAAACGCAAGGAGCGATCGCCGTTCCCGAGCTAAACGGAGCGATGGCTATCTACGGGACGATGCAGTGCCCGTTCTACGTCCAGGCCGCTGTGGCCAAGGTCCTCGGCCTGCCTCTATCGAAGGTGCGTGTGATACAGACTGCAACCGGCGGGGCGTTCGGCGGCAAGGAGGACGTTCCTTCCCTCGTCGCCTGCTTGGCCGCTCTTCTTGCGTGGAAGGTACGCCGATCGGTGAAGCTCGTGTTCGACCGAACGGAGGATATCCTGACAACGAGCAAGCGACATCCATCGATCGTCCGCTACAAGAGTGGGGCGAAGGCCGATGGGACCCTCACTGCCATTGAGGTTGATTTCGTCTACAACGCCGGCGCCTATCAGACCCTCTCCGCGGCGGTTCTATGGCGCGGACTGATGCATGCTGCCGGGCCGTATCGGATCCCCCACGTAAAGATCGATGGCCGCTCGGTCGCAACGAACACCGTCCCTTGCGGCGCGTTTCGTGGGTTTGGGAGTCCACAGGTGATCTTTGCCCATGAGTCGCAGATGGACCGCCTCGCCGAGCGGTTGGGAATCGACCGGCTGGAGATCCGCCGCCGCAACGCCCTGCAAATAGGTGATGAGACCGCCACGAAACAGCGGCTGAGCGAGAGCGTGGGTGTGCTTCAGACGATCGAGAAGGCGGGCCGACTGGCTCACTGGGAGGAGCGGCTGCGAAAGGTGGAGGCGTTCAACGCGGCATCGCGAGATCGTCGCCGCGGTCTGGGGATCTCTTCTGTCATGTACGGGGTTGGACTAGGAGGAAAAGCCCCGTTCCTGGATAAGGCCGGCGCGTATATGAAGCTTGAAGCCGACGGCTCGATCGGCATCGCTGTAGGAACGGTCGAGATGGGACAGGGGTTGACGACCGCTCTCACTCAGATTGCTTCTGAAGCCTTAAGCGTCCCGTTTGACCGTATTCACCTCGCTCCGGTGGACAGCTCCCGCGTCCCCGACTCCGGACCGACGGTCGCCTCCCGCGGGACGATGATGAGCGGACTTGCCATCCTCGACGCGGCGGCGAAGCTCAAGGAACGAATTCGTGCCGTAGCCAAAGACCTTCATATCCCCAAAAAGGAGATCCCCTCCCGCTTGCAGGAGATCGCACAGGCGTTCTTCATGCGCAACCTCGATCCGGCAACCGAAGGGTGGGCGAAGGGTGCGCCGGTCGATTGGGACGAAGAGACTGGCCTGGGGAACGCCTACTTCGTCTATTCCTACGCTACTCACATCGCTCAAGTTGAGGTCGATCTTACAACCGGGGAAGTCTCGGTAGAGGATTTCGTTGCCGTGCACGATTCCGGGCGAATCGTCAACCAGCAGCTCGCCTCTGGCCAGGTGGAAGGCGGGATCGTGCAGGGACTGGGTTTTGCGTTGATGGAAGAGATTCCGGAAAAAGATGGACGCTTGATGACGACAGGCTTCACTACCTATCGCATCCCGACAATCCGTGACATCGCGGCGGACACCAAAGTAGCGTTTGTCGAAGCCCTTTATCCAGCTGGCCCGTTCGGAGCCAAGGGGCTCGGAGAGGTCCCGCTGATGGCCGCCCACACCGCCGTCTCCCGGGCCGTGGCCCACGCGCTCGGTGCGGCGGTCAATACCTATCCACTCTCTCCGGAGCGAGTGAAAGGGTCAGTAGCCTAAAGGTAGTTCTGCTGCACGATCACCATGATCAGCCGGATGAGGATGAGAGCCCAGCCGGCGATTACCACGATCCACACGAGCTTCTTGGCGATCGTCGCTACGGCGAGGAAGATCGTGAGAATAGCGAGGAGACCGATCGGATCTACCAGCTCACTCGGAACCGGCATCGAGGGAAGGATTGTTGCCACCAACCGAACGATCCCTTGCCCAATCAGGTGACCCAGGCTGTAGATAAACGCGAGTAGCTGATCAATGACCTCCTGCGCTGAAGAGACGTCCGGTGTCCCTTCGGTCGACTGAGCCATGCAAGGGACCCGCAAAGCGAGGAAGAAGCCTCCTGCAAGGAACGTTTTTTTGATAAAGGAAAGTCGGGGGAGGCTACAACCTCCCCCGCTTGTCCTACAGTCCAAGGAGCGCAAAGAGGGCAGAGAAGTCGACATCTCCCTGCAAAACTTCGTCTAGCGTCGTCACGCCGAGCATCCCGATGATGGTGTTAAAGAAGTTCGCAATCGCCTCAGCCGGAGCGGCCATGATGATCGGCATGAGTGACTCTTGAAGCGAGATCCCCAGGGATTCCTCGAGTGCGCCGAAGAATTCCGCATTGGTGGCAAAGAATTGCTCAAACGCCGCCGCCAGTAGTTCCGGATTCGCCTCCCGCATATGCACAATTCCCTCTCCCAGAAGCCACCCCAGCATCTCCACCGTCGTGAAGTAAGGCGTGCCGGTTGGGCGCTCCCCAGCCATCCACATGATGAGGATGGGCCTGGCCTCTACCGGCTCCCAGTCGAGTTCTACCGTTCCGCTAGCAACTAGTCCCCCACCAGCGAAGTCAAAGGTAGTACCGGTAAGCTCACCAAGGAGGGGGAGATAACCCCCGAATTCCACCTTGTTGACAATCGTCACCTGTTGATCAAACTCGATGTGCAACCCGGTTACCGCTGCCCCAACTGTGTTAGTGAACATCCCCACCGTCATTGTGCCCGCCCCATAGAAAACCGCTTCCACTCCTCCACCAAGCGCCGCGCTAGACAGAGAGAACAAGACTACCGCGAGCACCACACACACAACCCTGACCTTCGTCATCGAATAACCTCCTCGAACTAAAAAGTTGATAGCATTCTAGCCACATTCCCTCAGTCCGGCAAACGAGGGCGATGCCCTATCGATCGAGAGCTATCATCTACCACTGATCAGGTAGAAGGCGATCGCCTCAGCAAGGGCGAGGTCTGCTTCAGTTGTCACCTTAAGGTTGGTCGGCTCGCCGGAGACGGTCCACACCGGTATGCCCTTCGCCAGCACCGCCCCCGCATCATCGGTATACGTCTTATCACTTGCCTTAAGACAGCGGTAAATCAACCCCCGCTCGAAGCCCTGTGGGGTCTGCACCTGCAGGAGCCCCTCGCGCTCGATTGGTCGGGAAAGGAGGAAGCCGTCTTGATCTCGGTGGCGGAGCGTGTCCACTGCCGGGATCACCGGCACGCACGCTCCGTGTTCACGCGCCCCCTCAACCACGCGATCGATCAGTGCCCGGCTCGGAAACGGCCGTGCCACGTCGTGGATAAGAACAACCCTTCCCTCGGCCGCCTTCACCCCGGTAAGGGCGGAGTCCTGCCGCCGCACCCCACCATGGACAATCTGGACCACCTTTGCAGCCTCCGCAACGAGCGTGGCTGCACGCTCCTCATCACCTGCACCAACAACGAGGACGATCTGATCGATGGATGGAGACTCGATGAACGGAGCCAATGCATAGGAGAGGAGAGGTCGGCCAGCGATCGTAAGGTAGACTTTGTTCTGCCTTGCTCCGACCCTTGTCCCTTTACCGGCAGCAAGAAGAACGGCTGTAACCCCCGGCTTCATCCGTTCTTTGTGCTCCCTCTTTTTATTCAGAAGCAGTGGTCTCCGTCACCTTGATCAGGTTCTGCCCGTCTGGGTCAACCATGTAGATCTCCCAAATATCGGAGCGGTCAGAGTTGAACAAGATCTTATCGTTTATTCCCCAGCACGGATTGACTTCATTCCCCTCATGCGTAGTCAGGCGGGTCACTGCAAAGCTTTCAAACTCAATCACGTACAAATCCACATTCTTCTCCCGATTGGAGACGAAGACAATCCGATCTCCTTGAGGCGACCAACTAGGGGACCAGTCGTCCACTTCATTTTTTGTCAATTGTGTTGTTTCTCCGTTTTCAAGGACGCGTGTGTAAATCTCTAATCCCTTTTCACCAGGGGACTCAAACGCGATGGTTGTACCATCCGGCGAAAGCGCCGGTTCCCAGTTTGCAATCTCCGGTCCCTTTTGCTGAAGAAAAGAACAGCCTGCGATCCATAGAAGAAGAATCATCGTACAAAGTCCAACGAGCATTGGCTTCTTCAATCTCCCCTCCTTTCATCGCCCCCATCGGGGGGGTTCTCCAACAGGTTCGACGAACAGCATCCTCCCCGCCTCGGTTTGCAGGGTGCTCTTAACGGTTGTCTTGACCTTACGGCCGATATGACGGCGGCCATTTTCCACCACAACCATCGTGCCATCGTCGAGGTAACCAACCCCTTGACCGATCTCTTCCCCGCGGTCGATCACCTCCACCGTGATCTCCTCCCCAGGGATAAACCGCGGCTTAACCGCGTTGGCGAGTTCATTGATATTTAAGATCTTCACTCCCTCCACCTGCGCTACCCGGTTAAGATTGTAGTCGGTGGTGATCAGTGCCCCACCCTTCTCCTTCACCAGGCGAATCAACTTTCGATCGACTTCCTTAATGGATAAGTAGTCCTGAGAGGAAACGCGGAGATCAACAGAATCATCCTCCATCAACTCATGGAGAACCTCCAGCCCGCGTCGTCCCTTGCGCCGTCGTAGGCTGTTTGACGAATCTGCAATATTCTGTAACTCAGCAAGAACGAACTCGGGAACGACAATCTCCCCTTCAAGGAAACCAGTTCGTAGAAGGTCGCCAATCCGACCGTCAATGATCACGCTTGTATCGAGGACCTTGCTCGCCGTCGCTCCACTCTTGTGGGACCGGTGCGTCACAAACCTGGGTTTTCCTACCCCCAAGATGGGCCTTTCGAGCCCGTAACCAAGACACAGGCCAAGGAGGAGGCTTCCAGCAAGGACGCTCCCCTGTGCGATCCGCACGCCCACACCAGCCGCGAAGATGAGTCCGATAGCAAGGTAGAAAATCGCTCCAATTCCAGACACAACAAATCCTAACAGGAGACTATTCACCAAGCGCGTCTCCACTCCCTCCCTCTCCAGTTCCGACTTAAGCTTCCCCAAACCGAGAAGCAACATTCCGGCCAGAGTGCCACCTGCCGCCCCACCCCCCACCAGATTCATCACCCATCCCGGGACTGATCCCACTATGGGGATAAGTCCGTGACCAACCGCGGTCACTGCTCCTACTACAGTTAAAACAAGGAAGAATGAAAGGTTAAACATGATTCCTCCTCCGATCGATTGACCAAGATCCCTCTCTCGTCTCTCCATTTAGTTCCTTCAACGTTGATTATATACAGTGCTTGACTTCGCCGCAAGATTCTGCTATTGTATACAGTAAAATCGGCTGTTCAACGGTTGCCTGAGATGAGGGGGGGGACGACGCTGGACGCCAAGTGGACCGTGCGCGAAATTCTTAATTGGACACGAGGTTATTTCAAGAACGCCGGGATCGTCCAACCGCGATTGGAAGCGGAGACCCTCCTCGCTCACACGCTAGGCTTTGACCGTCTACACCTCTATCTGAACCCGGATAAGCCTCTCACGGCGGAGGAACGCACACGATTCCGGAAGATAATCAAGCAGCGTCGAGACGGGATTCCCTTGCAGTACTTGATTGGCGAGGTTTCCTTCTTCGGGCTGCGTTTTCGTGTCAGCAAAGAAGTGCTTATCCCACGACCGGAGACTGAACAACTCCTGGAGCAGGCTCTTCGCCTTGCCCCGCGCAACCGCGAAATCGCCTGCCTAGACCTGGGGACCGGATCGGGCGTCATCGCCATCTGCCTGGCCCGGTTTCTCCCTCGCGCTACGGTGACCGCGGCCGATCTCTCAACCGAAGCGTTAGACCTAGCACGCGAAAACGCTGAGCTAAACGGTGTGCTTGACCGGATCACTTTTCTGGAGAGTGACTGGTTCGAGCACATCAGCAACGCGTTTGACTTAATCGTCTCCAATCCACCATATATAGAAGAGAAGGAGTTGGAGAAGGTACCAGCGGAGGTGCGTCAGCACGAACCCCGCATCGCCTTGGACGGAGGGAGAGGTGGAATAGAAAGGATTGAGACATTAACGGGTGGCCTGCGGGGACACATGCACCCGGGTGGAGTTCTCCTCCTTGAGATCGGCAATGGCCAGGGAGGTAGAGTCGTGGAACTATTGAATCGAGCTGGTCTAGTGGAAGCGAGGGCGGAGATGGATCTCGCAGGACACGAAAGGTTTGTGATCGCACGATGTCCGTGATAATCCAAGTCTCCGAACTTCATTTTTCCACAGCCGATGGCATTAAGGTGTTGGAGGACATACACTTGCGTGTTGACCGGGGAGAAATGATCTTTCTCCTCGGGCCGGCAGCAGCGGGAAAATCTGTACTCCTCGGGCTCTTGGCCGCGCAGATCCCTCCACAGAGAGGGCAGATCCTCGTGCACGGCCGGAATATTGCCCGCCTCAGTCGGAAGAAGGCATTCGAGCTACGGCGGCGGATCGGCTTTCTTCCACAAGGGTTTGCCCCGTTGCCAAAGACTGTCCTTAAAAATGTCATGTTTAAATTGCGCTGTCTAGGAAACTTCCAGGAGCAGGCCGAGGAGAAGGCGCTCGCCGCTCTGGAGCGGGTGAGGCTGACCGCCAAGCTGGCCACCTCGGCAACCGAGCTCGAACCACTCCAGCGAGTTCGACTCGGGCTTGCGCTTTCCATCTGCGATGAGCCCCAACTACTGTTGCTCGACGAGCCCTTTTCCAACCTTGATCCGGGGGGCAGGACCGAGGTTTGCTCTTTGCTTGCACAGATCCACTTAAGTGGCCTCACTGTCCTTACTGCAACCCGCGGCCCGCTTCCCACCGCAGCAGATGGCCACCGGGTTGTTCTCCTAGCCGATGGGAGAGTGAAGGAATGATAAGCACGTTTCTGTTCCTCCTCGGTGAACTCCTCGGTGCGGTGAGAACCAAGAGTGGGACGATCCTCATCGCAGTGGTACTTCTCATCTTCTCCTTTCTCGCCCTTTTCTCCAGCTTCTTCCTTCTTGGAACACCGGTCGAGGAAGAGAACGGACCAGTCCTGGCTCCGCGAGAGATCATGGCCTACCTCTCTCCTCGCCTCTCGCCAGGGGAAGTGGAGGAACTCTACTCAAAGATCCGGGAATGGAAAGACGTCCAGCGGATCAACTACCTGTTCACTCAGGAATTGCAGGAAGATCAGGCCGGCGGGATTTTCCTGATCCGGACAACCAGCCCCTCCGCGGTTGCCCCTCTCCTAGAGACGCTCGGATCGATCGAGGGGATCGTGCGGGTCGTTTCTGCCTCGAAATCGCAAAGCACACTTTCTCTCTCCACACCAGTGCGAATCGGGCTCTTAATCGGGCTGGCGGTGAGTGCTGTGGCAAGCATGCTGGCCGCGCGATACGGGTTTAGGGAACTGTTGCGCTCCTTCGCAGAGGAGATCCGGCTGATGCATCTCTCCGGAACGGCGGAACGAATGATCCAGACTCCAATCATCGCTCTTGGGATCCTCTGCGGCTTGGTGGCAAGCCTCTTGTTAATCGTGGCTGCCTATCTCTTCCACTTCTTTGCAGTATCACATCCAGAAGCTGTCCTTCGTACCGCCTCCGGCCTAGTCGAGCCAGGGAGAGTACTGACGGTCAGCCTATTGAGCCTTCTTCTCGGCCTAGTCATGGGAGGCCTTATTGGGGTGCTGGGGGCAAGCCTCACCGGTTCCCGCGAGTTTCAGACCTACTCGTAACGCAATGCATCAACCAGCGAGAGTTTCACTCCCCGGTGGTCTGAAATCAGGCCAGCAACTGCTAAGCAGAAATGACAAGAAGAGACCTTCCAAGATCAACTGGCCACAGTCATCATGTCCACATAGAAGAGGCAGCGGATAACGCCTCTACCACCGAGCTTAGTCCTAGACCGAGAACAACCTCGGCCACGCCGCTAACCACTTCCACAAGGTAGCGCCTTTGTTGAAGACTGTCCAGAGTCACTCCTGAATAGAAATCAAGGGTACAGCCCTTGGATCGATCAGGTGTGGCTGCGATTTTTGCGGTGGTGGACCAGCTGACCGATTCCTTTGTTAAATAGGTAGAACAAGCCAACCACCACGATGAGAAGTTCGACGGATTTGAACATCAGTGAGAAAGCAACCGCCCCCTCCTTCCCCACATCGACCAGCCTGAAGATCCCGATCAGGGCCGCCTCACTCGTTCCTAGTCCTCCTGGAGTGATCCAAAGAAAGAAGGACAGTACGATGCTCAGTGTGAACAGGAGAGACAGTTGCGCGAAGTTGAACGTCGTATGAGCGGAAAAGTGGAAGAAGACTTGTGGACGCATATAGATAAAGAAAGTGGCAAGGCTCTGAAAGAAGAAGGCAAGCAACGTGCCCTTCCAGTGGCGCGTAAAAGCATAGTAGATCTCATCTTCCGTCTCGGCGACCTTATCAGCCGCCCGCTCAAAAGCCTTTCGCCAACGCGACAATGGATACCGCAACAGCCGAATCAGGCGGCTAATCCACTTAAAGTTCCCAGCAAAGTTGATCAACCCAACTATGATCCAGAAGAAGATGAAGCCAACTCCGATTATGACAAGATTCTTCTGGTCCGGCGCAATCTGCGGTGAGGCCAAAGCGTAGAAGGCCCCGATGCTGATGAACATCACCATGCTCAGACCGCCAAGGAACCGT
This sequence comes from Candidatus Bipolaricaulota bacterium, assembly GCA_023132915.1. Classification (GTDB taxonomy): domain Bacteria; phylum Bipolaricaulota; class Bipolaricaulia; order UBA7950; family UBA9294; genus UBA9294. The sequence goes on along the minus strand of JAGLXM010000240.1, from coordinate 9,862 downwards.
TCGACTATAATGGTAGCAAAGATGCGGGTCGTCGGAGCAGAGGTACGGTCAACGACCATCAGCGCCCGAATCGGCTCCCCGCCGAGGTAGAGCGAAGGGGTCAAGTAGCTCACCGCGTATCCACTCAGCCGTGCTCCGATGATGCTGCGCAAGGAAAGCTCGATCCCATAGACACGTAGGATCACCCACCAACTGATAATCCAAGCACTCACCGCCAGGAGAACATCGCCAGCGACCGCGACGATCCCCACCACTTCGAGGGCGCAAATCTGAGCAAAGATACTGCGCCAACCAACGTAGTAGAGCACACCGCCGAGGATGCCGAACCCGACAACCACGGAGAGGATGTAACTAAACCACTTCTTAAGTGACTTATTCACGGGGGGATACTACCACAAGCGCGCCAGGCAGATCAAACCTAACTGAGGTATCCAAACCCCCTCAATCGGCGGTCCAGTTCTTCATCGCCCTCCTTACCCGAGTGCGCCAGTTCGCTCCGGTTAGGCAAACGCTTGTTCTTGGTAGTGCAAAGGCTGTATGGCGAAAGCTCTCGGGAGAAACGCTTCCTTAAAATTCCGCTCGTCCACGTAGGTGGGGACCGGGCAGTCAAGGTTGAAGCCATCCCCAAATACGCTTAAGGGGAAGTAAGCCTCCTTTTCTCACTAGCGTCAACAGATGCGCAATTGTTGCGAAAAGAAGGCTCTGGCCACCAAAGAATTGGTCCAGGAATGAAATCATGTAGTCAATGAGGTCCACATTTTGGCATGATGGATGACCGAAGCGAGAAAAAGGAGAATTCCCTGCCAGTCAGCCTCCGATCACTTGAAATGGGAAGCCGTCACGTCAGCCTGGCAGTTCACTCTCAAACAGGTTAAAAAAACGTCCTATAAGGGGCCTCTGAGCCATCGCATTACAGAAGCCGACGGTAAAAGTCATCGTATTGCGGTAGGTGCTGACCGCTAGCATAAAATGAGGTGGGTAGTCAACTAGGCTGAGCACGAAGGCATCTGTCACCTCGGCATCACCGAAGTCCAATTGCTGCTCATCGATGATTCCAAGGTTCGAGAGAAATGGGTGCGATTTTCCTGACTTGATCAACCTTTCCATGATTTTGTCCGATATGCGTCTCGCCCCTCCGAACCCCAGTTTGAACAACAGCCCAAGGTAAAGTGGCTCGCCCAGGCCAGGGTTATCGGCCTTAATGGCCTTCATTACCTCCTGTATTCTGGTCAGGGTGTCATCGAAATCCTCATCGGGCTCCCGCGTGATCGATGGATAGAGGGCACCCAAGCAGTTGCGTATCGGTGACGCTTCACCTTGGGAGAGATAACGCCGCAGATCGATGGGTACCTGCACTGGCAACGGTATACCCTCTGGCGGATCGACGATCTCGAAAAGAGCGCGATAGAATGCGGTCAGTATAATGTCATTCACTGGAGCCTGATGCTGGTAGCCGTACTCCTTGATAACACCAAACCGCATGGGGTTGACGCGACGAACCACAAAGGCACGATCGGAGAGATCACCCCTAACCGCGGGAAAGCCCCAAACCGGCCACGGGCTGATAGAACGCCGGAATGCCCTGGCTTTTGCCATGAGCCCTAGATGCTTAATAATTTGGACCTGGCACCGACTCCCCCGCAGATTTGGCTCCGGTCTGTAGGAAGGATCGGTGGTAAGCTTCCGGTAGGTGGTGGCCAGGAGATACGCGTACTGCTTGACTCCCTCGCCATCTGCCGCCACATGGTTCAGCTTGATGCACAGGGTGTCCCGGTCAGAGCGAAAGATACTGGCCTGCACTTGAGGATCCGCGAAGGGATCCAACGGCATTGTGACGAACCGCCATAGTTCATCCTTTAAGTGTGCCCCCTTTACTACAGAGAGAAGTTCGATTTGGTCCAGATCGTCACGCCTTTCCCAATACGGACGCCAGGGCCGCACCACAAATCGGCAACTAAGGACCGGTTCTACGTCAATGGTGAGCCGAACTGCGTGAGCCATCTGGTTTGCGTTGATCCGTCCTGCGAACGAGATGACACATCGAGCCTGCTGGTCGGCTCCGTTGCGGCCGAGGTACATATACTGGTCATACGTAGAAGCAGGAATACGCAGCGAAACCGCCAACGTAACCCGATCCCGCGATTTTTCGAGAGCCGTTAAGGTAACCTCCTTTACTATGAAGAACCCGCAATTTTCAATTGTAAGTGATGCTGGTCTGGAATGCGCACTGTGCTGAGATGAAAAGAAAATTTGGGCGGCAAGCCTGAGACGCAGAAAAGCCGCTACAAGGAACGGGTTGTAAACCCTTCATCCGGACCTTCGTGTAGCTGCTTGCTAACCTTGCCGAGGGCAACTAGAATTACGGGGCTATGACACGCCCTGATATCCTTCTTCTTATCCTCGATACCCAACGGGCGGATCGCCTGGGTTGCTACGGTCACCGCACCGCAATTACACCTAACTTGGACAGTTTCTCTGGCGAAGCGGCTCTCTTTGAGCAGGCGATATCTCCAGCCCAGTGGACGATCCCCAGCCATGCCTCCATGTTCACTGGACTCTACCCTACGGCACATCAGATGACCCAATACCGACAAAGTCTCAGTCCCGACGTGCCGCATCTGGCTGAGGTGCTAAGCGCCGTCGGATACCAGACACTCGGTTTTTCCAATAATCCGCTGGTAGGAGTTCCTAAAAACGGGCTTACACAGGGTTTTGACGCCTTTTACAACTATAGTGGCGCCATGCCCGGCCTGTTGAGGCCCCCTACCCACTTGCCCTGGCCTTTGAAACCCATCGCCGAAGCCTCTACTCGTTTCTTACGCCGCATTTCCTATCCCATCCAGAACTTCGTCAGCCAATCAGAGATGGCTTTCCGCATCTCACTTAATGCCTGGTTAACGCCGTTCTGGACAAGGCTGGCGAATTTTAAGGGGCAGAATGAGCACTCAGTAAACGATATCTGCCGTTTCCTGAAACAGCGGGAAAGGACAAGGGGAAAACGTCCGTTATTCCTGTTTGTCAACTTGATGGAGACCCACATGCCATTCTGGCCGCCATATGAGTTCCTTGATAAGGTGGCCCCCTATTTGCGCAAAAGCAAAGAAGCCCGCGCCATCATGCGTACCTGGAACCGTGAAACTTGCCGCTGGAGTGCGCCACTGGACAGGCCGTTGGGCGAATTGGAACACCGCGTGCTAAGCGATGCGTATGACGCAGAGGTTTCTTACCAGGATGACTACCTGGGCCGCCTCTTTGCCGTACTGGCCGCGCGCGACAATCAAGAGAACACACTGACAATCATCTCAAGTGACCACGGTGAGGGCCTGGGTGAACACAGCTACGTGGGCCATTCCTTTGTCGCCTACCAGGAATTGGTGCACGTTCCTCTCATCATGCACTGGCCAGCGCAGATAGCCGCCGGGCGGGTAAGTATCCCGGTCAGTACCCGACGTATCTTCCACACGATACTGAACGCTACCGGAAGTCTGCCCAATACTGTGCCGGATCTGGCTCGAGCTGAAATCAACGCGCTCACGCTGCAAGAGACACTCAATAGCCGTGATCCCGAAGAGGGCATTGCATATGTTGAAGTCTACCCGCCACTCTATATTGTCAGGAAGATGAGGCGACATCAACCGGAGCTGATCGAACCATTTGGTTGCCTTTCCCTACGCCGTGCCATTGTTAAAGATAACCTGAAAATGATTCAAATCGACGAGGAGCCGAAGGAACTGTTCAACCTTGAGACTGACCCGCTTGAACTATCAAACATCTTCTCTGAAAGTAAAGCGACCGTTGAAAACCTGAACCAGCAGTTGAAACAGATGATCGACCAAGTCAATCGGCAACGAGAGAACCTGAACACAGGCGCGAAGCTTGATTTAGATGGCGATCAACAACTCATGCAACGCCTCCGGAGCTTGGGTTACATCGAATGATTCAATGCATCGGCCTGGAAGATAGCGTCTTTTCTTGTCGCCGGCTTGATCGTCAGTGACACCTTGGTGCTCCTGGATGCCTAGTAAACTCTTTCTTACACCATGAATAGGATACGGAAATACTTGAGGTTAACAAAACCTGAGAGCTACGGCACTTTCTTTGATTTCATCGTCGGCTACCTCATCGCCCTTCCCGTGTCTGCCTATGTGGGACATCTCGGTACGCTTTTGTTAATCTTTGTTTCCTTTACGGTCCTGGTATACCCCGGGATATACATCATCAATGATCTGATTGATCTGCCACGGGACCGCCAACACCCTGTTAAGAAGTATCGTCCGATTGCCTCCGGTGAGATAAAGCGCGGTGTAGCTCTGCTGGCAGTGACCGCTTTCTTGCTTTTAGGCTTCGTTCTCGGGTTCCTTATCAGTCCTACGGTTCTTCTTTTTGAGATCTTGTTCGTAGTTATCAACCTTCTTTACAGTTCGCTGCTCAAGCACATTCCATACGTGGACCTATTTGCAAGTACGGTGACGCACCCGCTACGCACTATCTTCGCCATCTGCGTCTTTGGCTGCATAGGAGCGCAGTACTGGACCGCCCTGGTCAGTATCGCTTGTATGTGGCTTGTGTTTAATTCCCTCAAACGCCACAGAGAACTGACGGAGGTAGGGACCAGCCTCCGAGCAAGCCTCAGAGGATATTCAAAGAGAAGCCTCATCTATATAACTATCTCATGTTGCCTAATCCTCCTTATGCTTTTCTTCTGGTGCGATTCGCTTATCTTACTTCTGGTAGTAGGAGTGGCAAGTGCTTTTTCACTGGCTCTCTTGCTCGGATACACCAAAGGAAGGGGACGCATTGAGAAGATACTTCACTACATGCTGAATAACTAAGTTGACGAGAGGGTCAAGCGATAGGGATGCCTACATTCCTTCTGGCTGCCAGCCAGTTTCGACATCCTTGAGTGTGCGAACCACCATCTTAAGAGCAGCGCGTGCCGAACCCTCCTTATTCGAGACTCGATCACCAGACCAAAAAAAGCGCTCACATGCCACTTTGTCTAACGCAGAAACGGCGATATATACTAACCCAACCGGCTTGTTAGGACTTCCTCCTCCGGGTCCGGCGATCCCGGTAACAGCCACGGCGATGTCGCTTGAAAAGAGTGTAATCGCGCGCCTTTGCCCACGCCGTCTCCTCAAGCTTTATCACTTTACCACAAACGATCGGGCAACCCATACGGTCCGATCGGTGAAGACGGAAGCCACCACGATCAACTCGAAATTCAGATAGGGTTGCGTCCGTAGAGTCGAAAGACCCCGGAACAAGATCCCCTATTCTCCCAGGTTGGGACGACCAGCACAAGAGATCCACGGTTTGCGTGATGAAGCTATCACCATTTGTTTGAGAAATGAGGCCCGACTTCAATCCGTTACATTAGTTCGGAGCACTCGATTTGGGCGCAGTTTCAGAGCAGGTTTTTGCTTCAGGCGTTCCCAGGCGTTTGCATAGTATATTTATATATCCCAATGCATTCAGGCTCGACATGATGCCGCCGATTGTAGCAGGTTCCATTCTTCGCTTGCGCTCATTAATGCTGTACAGCTTAAAGCCATACTTAATAAGCAGTCTCAAGTACTCTTTCGGATCGATACCAAACCCCTTGAGCCCACTAGGTAAGAATTCCGTAAGGATTTTTACGCGCTTGTTTTTCTCCAAGAGCAAAGACATTCCTTGAAGCGCAGCCCACTCTGCTCCTTCAATATCCATTTTAATGAAGTCGACTCTTTGATTATGAAAATAGTCGTCCAAGCGAATTGATTTACCTTCGATGAACCGACGCCCATCACGGATGTCATATATTCTGTGAGTATCTCTATCTTGATCACTTAAGTACAATGTGCATTTACCAGTCCTATTCGATACAGCTTTCTGGACCAACACCACATTCTCGTAACCGTTCAGTCGCACATTCATCTCCAGGCGAGCAAAATTGGCCGGTTCTGGTTCAAAAGCGAAAACTCTCCCCCTCTTTCCAACAAGCTTTGCAGCAATCAATGTATAGAACCCAATGTTTGCTCCAAGATCCAGAACGACGTCACCATTCTTGATCTCCTTCCTAAGAATCTCTGTTTCAAGCGGTTCTCCCAGCCCAAAAACCAAGTTGTAGATAACATCAACTATGTTAAGAGACATTTTGTGCCCCGCTACATTTATTACTCTGGATCGTTTTCTTAAATAGGAATACAGGAAATGGTAAATGGCATTGATGGGGTATCCAACCTTAGAACGGGATAAGTATATGAATTGTTTAGCGAGTATCTGGAATATCGTTATAGGAAATCGCATGTTGGAAAACACCTCCCCATATCGTTTATAGCCAGGCTCAAAGTCATGCCGTTACACCGCAGAAGACGCGAATTAGATTCAATCGCGAGCACCTACTTGTAAATGTTGCACAGCACCGCATCCAATGTCAACCACTAACTGCCCACACACAACAATCCCTGCTGCCCATTTGCCTCTCTAATAGCTATGAACTACGGAGGACAAACATCCTCCGAACCAAAGCAAACACTGGAGGCAAGCGCCTCCGCTTTCCCTGCCATGGCATTTTCCCACGCGTCATAAGCATCCCACCCCGCTCATTTACAAAATAGCGCGCCATCTAAGTGTCATCAATGATTCTGGAAGACATTCCATATATTATTCTTTGAATATTCTAGAAGAAGCTGAAAAGCAGCCTCGGTAGCCGACCACTTGTTTTCCTTCCGGGCTCCGTCAAACCGTAAACGACGTAGCATAAGTGTCCCGTCACGCGCTGCTAGAGCTATATGAACTAGCCCTACGGGTTTTTCCTCAGTTCCCCCATCAGGACCTGCGATTCCCGTGGTCGCCAACGCGAGGTCTGCGCCGAACACGCGAAGAGCCCCCAACGCCATCTCTCGGGCGCACTTAGAAGAAACCGCACCATGCACCGAGAGCACGTCCTTCGAAACTCCAAGAATGGTTTCCTTCACTGTGTTGGTGTAAGCGACGATCCCTCCACGAAAGTAAGCGGATGAACCTGGAACATCGGTGATCCGACTTGCCAAAAGGCCGCCTGTGCACGATTCTGCGACCGCCAGGGTCATTTCCCGTGCTTTTAGCTCCTCTCCCAGTCGCTCTTCAAGGCGCACGACCCCTCCCTTTCTTATGAACCCATCACACTACATCCTCCGTGCTTTCAAGCCGAAAGGCAAATCCTGGCTTAGTAATTAGATCCCTTCTGCCGCCCTCCCGCACCCATCGTGTAACGGACAGATGGGACACTCGGGATGACGCGGATGGCAGAGTTCGCGGCCAAGTCGGATCAAGTGAAGGTGAAGCCTCGCCATGAACATGGGATCGCGAGGGAGGAGCGCGTTCATCCGCTCGTGAGGATCCTCCTTTGGCCCCACGAGTCCCAGGCGCCTCGTGACCCGCCGGATGTGCGTATCAACAGGAAAATAGGGCTTTCCAAAGGAGAAGAGAAGAACGATCCCCGCCGTCTTTTTCCCCACACCCGGGGAGGCGAGGAGCCATCTCATCGCCTCGTCAAGCGAACACTCAGCGAGAAAAGAAAGATCGAGCGATCCGCGTTCTTGCTCGATCCTTTCGAGGATCTGTTTGATGCGGACCGCCTTCTGGCGGTGCAGTCCCCCGATCCGGATCGCCTTTGCGATCTCTTCTACCGGAGCCTCCTTTACCTTATCGAAGCTCCCGAATCGCGCAACAAGGGAGCGATACGCGCGATCCCGGTTTGCGTCGTTCGTGTTCTGCGAGAGGATCGTCCCGATCAGAGTCGTAAGCGGATCGCTCCTTGAACGTGTGACCTCTCCGTAGTGATCCTGGAGGCGCTCTGCGATCCAGCGGATCATCGCATCAGGGTTCATGGCAACTAGGATAGGGGAAGGAGTCCAGGCGGTGCAATTGGCTACGTCGGTGCCTTTCCCAGGCAGGAATGACTGAAGTGATGGCGTCTGGCTCTAACGGAAACTACAATGTCGATATGTCAGCACGAAAGTGAAGAGATACATAACTACGGACAGTTGATAGATGGCGAAAGCGATTGTACTATATTGCCGATGGGGATACTAATTACTGTTAGGCATCCGCCAAAAACTCATGGGATTGATTCGGATGAACTACGGCAACCCACTCCCGCGGCTCTACAGTGAATTCTCCTCTTGGTGGCCGATTCTGTCGGCCCCAGAGGATTATGCTGAGGAGGCCGCGTTCTATCGCAAGGTTATCATCTCAGCATGTTCGACTTCACCGGAGACGTTGCTTGAATTAGGATGCGGTGGCGGTAATAACGCTTCCCACTTGAAGAAGTTCTTTCGCATGACCTTAGTTGATCTCTCCCCAGATATGCTCATCGTTAGCCGCTCACTCAATCCAGAGTGCGAGCATATCGAAGGCGACATGCGCACCATTCGACTTAAGCGAGAGTTCGATGCGGTCTTTGTCCACGATGCAATCGTATATATGAACACTGAGGCGGATCTTCAACGAGCAATCGAAACCGCGTTTATGCACTGCAAGCCAGGTGGAGCCGCCCTCTTCGCGCCCGATCACATCCGAGAGACATTTAGCCCGTCAACGAAATACGGTGGCCATGACGGTAAAGGTCGTAGCATGCGGTATCTAGAATGGACTTGGGATCCTGATCCTAGTGACTCCACTTATATCGTTGACTTCGCGTACCTCCTACGAGATGCTGACGGTGAGATGTGCTGCGAGTACGACCGGCATGTGTGCGGGCTCTTCGGACGCCAGGATTGGCTCCGTATGATCACCGAAGCAGGCTTCCAAGCTCGAGCCATCCCTTTTGAGCATAGTAAAATAGAACCAGGATCGTGTGATGTGTTTATAGGTGTAAAGCCGAGGAGGTAATCCCATGAAGCAAGGCGGATGCCTGACATTCGCTGGAACTGACCGCGCTATCGCGCGTGCAAATCGACGGCTCGTCGCATTTGTGACGGGCCTTTATACGAAAGGCTTCAATGGGGCCACGCGACGGGTGAACCGCGAGCCGTTCGGCGCCGCAGGACACAGATTTGCCCCTGATAGTGTGGAGGAACTCAAACGGGACTAAACAAAAGGCCACGTTGTCTTCTAGATGGTATTGAACCGATGTGAGCGTTGGGGTAGCCTATTTTCTGGAGGTCAATCATGAATCTGAGAGTGGTTCTCGAACCAAGTGACGAAGGCGGCTACACAGTCTACGTGCCGTCGCTTCCAGGATGCATCAGCGAGGGGGATACGAAAGACGAAGCCCTCACGAACATCCGGGAGGCCATCGAGTTATTCCTTGAGCCGGTGGATGCAGATCAGTGGCTTGAAAAGGCAGGTGAGTGAACATGAAGAAGGTGGCGCTTTCGGAAGTCAAAGATGCTCTTTCCAAGTATCTACGCTTAGCCGAGAAGGAAGAAGTCATCATCACCCGACACGGTAAACCAGCAGGAATTCTGATTGGATTTAAGTCGGAGGACGACTGGTTCGATTACCGTCTGGAGAATGATCCGCGTTTCCTTCGCCGCGTGGAGGCAGCCAGGCAAAGTCTGCGTGCCGGGCGAGGCATCCGACTTGAGGAGACGGGCAACTGAAGACTCGCTACAATCCGTACAAAAGGGAGGATCACGATGATCAAAGCAGAGCATGAGTGCGAGTTGATGGTGAGGCTGAAGGACGGGGAGGGGTTGATCTCTTCCTTGGCGGAACTCTCGCTCGATTCAGGGGTTCTCCTAAACGGGGTAGGGATGCTACGCGAGCTAGAACTCGGCTACTGGAACGGGTCAAGCTACGAGGTAAAAAGGATCGCCGAGCCGGTGGAGCTCCTATCCTTGCAAGGAAACTTCGCACGCAAGGATGAAGAGCGGATCGTTCACTGTCACGCCAC
>JAGLXM010000024.1 GCA_023132915.1 Candidatus Bipolaricaulota bacterium | reverse complement strand
ATACCCTGTATTCGGGGGACATAACATTTATCTCTGGATGGATTCCGTCCTCTGACGGCGAAGAACCCGGCCAGCCCAAGTTCGCCAACTGGCCTCCCCACATCCACCTACCTAAGGAGGTGATGGAATGAACTTCGAGGTCTACTGCGATGAGAGCCAACAGGAGCTCTTCGGAAGCTCTGATGAACGCCGCAAAGGAAGGTTTGTGCTTATCGGTGGTCTATGGATAGAAGCTGCTGCACGAGAGGATATCAAGGCAGGGATTAAGAAACTCCGACACAAGCACGACCTGCACGGCGAGTTTAAGTGGACCAGGGTAAGTCCGTCCAAACACGCTTTCTATCTTGACCTAGTTAACCTGTTCTTTGCTGTGGACTCGATGCGTTTCCGTTGTTTGGTGCTTCCGGCGGCCGAGCTCGATGCAGTTCAGTTTCATGGCGGCGACATTGAGCTAATGTTCTACAAGTTCTATTACCAGCTGCTGCATAACTGGATCAAGGACTCAAACACCTATCGGATCTTTGTTGATATGAAGACGAATCGCGTTGGCGGACGTCTAGAGCGGCTACGGGAGGTCCTCGCAAGTGCCAACCGCCTTGCGCTTGTCGAGCAGATCCAGGCATTGCCGTCGAACGAGGTTGACCTATTGCAGTTCGTTGATGTGCTCATCGGAGCCGTTGGCTACGGTATCCACTCACGGGAAAGTAGTAACGCGAAATTGAGTATTGTGAGTAGGATCGAAGAGCGTCTCGGCCATCCGATCCGTGGGACCCCTCGCTACACCGAGAAGTTCAACGTCTTCGTATGGCGTCCTGGGGGAGGTTGGTAGGGTGCCTCCCAAGGGCGTCCTCTACTCAAGCGAGGCAGAGTACAGGAGACACTATGAAACCAATTACTGCAGTGCGACTATCCACACCTTTGATGGGCTGCGGGTCTACTTCCCGAAACAGCAGTTCGATGACGCCTTTTTCGAGAGCGCAAGCCGACGGAAGAGAGACAAGAGCATTTTCTCAATGGAACGTGCCAAGAGGATTGATTGGATCAAAGCCGCGCTACAAGAAAGTACAGCAGAGCTGTACGTCGGCTGGGACCGCGATAAGAAATGCTATAGCCGACGGCGCCGGGTATGCGTTGTCTACGGCAACTACGTTGTCGTACTGTACATGGCCCGGAATAGAGCGTTCATCACTGCCTACGTTGCAGACACGCCGACCCCCCAAAAGATTCGCTCAGGGCCAAGGTGGTGACAATTGAGTGCAGGCTGAAGTGTTTGACCGCTGGTTAGTATTGGCCCAGCGGTCGAAGCCTTTGTAGGACCCAAACTATGAGTAGAGGTCAAAAACATTGTAGTGATTCAGACCGTGAAGTCAAGAGGAAAGATCATCTCAGGGCCGTCTATCGCAGGGGGTGACATGTCCAAAACGCTGTTTACGCAGGTGCAGTATGACTTGAATGGTTTGATGGGCGCGGTCCGGATGGGGAAAATCGGCCTACCTGACATCCAGCGG
>JAGLXM010000239.1 GCA_023132915.1 Candidatus Bipolaricaulota bacterium | reverse complement strand
ACGATGTCGATCGTGTGCTTCTTCTGCTTGACGAGCTCGATCTCTTCGTATAGGGTGCGGGTGACCCCGTCGACGCGCACGCGGGTGAACCCCTCCTGACGGATCTCCGTAAACGTCTTTCTGTACTCCCCCTTGCGACCCCGCACCACCGGAGCGAGGATCTGTGCCTTGGTCCCTTGTGGGAAGGCCATGATCGCGTCAATGATCTGTTGCGCCGACTGTTGCGTGATCGGCTGGCCACAACGGGGGCAGTGAGGATGCCCAATGCGGGCATAGAGGAGTCGCAGGTAGTCGTATATCTCAGTCACCGTTCCCACGGTCGAACGCGGGTTGTGGCTACGCGTCTTCTGATCGATGGAGATCGCCGGTGAAAGCCCTTCGATAAAATCAACATCCGGTTTTTCCATCTGGCCGAGGAACTGTCGGGCATAGGCGGAGAGCGACTCCACGTAGCGGCGTTGCCCCTCGGCGTAAATCGTGTCAAAGGCGAGCGAGCTCTTTCCCGATCCGGAGATCCCGGTGATGACGACCAGTTGATCACGTGGAATTTCCAGGTCGATGTTTTTTAGGTTGTGCTCTCTGGCGCCTTTTACACGCAGGAAGTTCATAGTTTCTTTTTAAGCGTTCTTATCTCATCGCGCAGCGCCGCGGCAAGCTCAAACTCCAGCCGCTCGGCCGCCTGCAACATCTCTTTCTCGAGTTGTTTAATCGCCGCGATGATCTTTTCTGGCGAAAGGCCTTCGATCTCTTTTAGCGGCGGGTGGGTTACCGGTTGCGGGGCACGCATTGACTGCACGATGTCGGTGACCGCGCGCTCGATCGTCTTTGGAGTTATCCCGTGTTTCCTATTGTGCGCGACCTGGACGGCGCGGCGCCGGTTCGTCTCATCGACAGCGTGGCGGATGGAATCAGTGATAGTGTCGGCATACAGGAGAACCTTTCCGCGTACATTCCGCGCCGCTCTGCCGATCGTTTGGATGAGGGAGGTCCCCGAGCGGAGGAACCCCTCCTTGTCTGCATCGAGGATCGCTACCAGCGACACCTCGGGAAGGTCCAGCCCCTCTCGCAGTAGGTTGATCCCCACCAGCACATCGAACTTTCCCAGCCGCAGGTCGCGCAGGATCTCGACCCGGTCAAGGGTGTCGATCTCTGAGTGAAGGTACCGCGCTTTGATCCCCAAATCGACCAGGTACTCGGTGAGGTCCTCGGCCATGCGTTTGGTAAGGGTGGTGACCAACACCCGCTCGCTTCGCTCGATCACGGCACGGATCTCTTCAAGCAGGTGATCGACCTGGCCTGTGACCGGTTGGACCACTACTTCTGGATCGACGAGACCGGTCGGTCGGATGATCTGCTCCACCACTTGTTGGCCGTGCCGCTCTTCATACGGGCCCGGCGTCGCTGAGGTGAAGATCGCTTGGTTCAGGTGCTCTTCGAACTCCGGGAACATGAGCGGCCGGTTGTCAAGCGCAGAGGGCAGACGGAACCCATACTCGACCAACGTCTCCTTGCGCGAGCGGTCCCCGTGGTACATTCCACGGATCTGAGGTACGGTCTGGTGCGACTCGTCGATCACCATCAGGAAGTCCTCGGGAAAGTAGTCGAGGAGGACCGACGGAGGCTGCCCGGCTGCCCGGCCGTCGAGGTGACGTGAGTAGTTCTCAATTCCCGAGCAGTAACCCATCTCCTGCATCATCTCCAGGTCGTAGCGCGTTCGCTGTTCGAGCCTTTGTGCCTCGAGGAGCTTCTCCTGCCCCCGCAACTGCGCCAGGCGCTCCTCCAATTCCTCCTCGATCGATTTAATAGCACACCGCGTCCGCTCGCGCGGGGTGATGAAGTGTGAGGCCGGGTAGATCGTCGCTTCTTCCTCTTCCCGGAGTGTATGGCCGGTGATCGGATCGAGGATCGCGATCCGCTCGATCTCATCGCCGAAGAACTCGAGGCGCACCACGTTCTCCTGATAGGCGGGGATGATCTCCAGTGTGTCCCCTTTAGCACGGAAGGTCCCCCGCTCAAACCCGATTTCGTTGCGGTTATATTGCAAGGTGACAAGGTCGCGCATCACCTCGTCGCGATCCTTCTCATCGCCCAAGGTGAGGCTTACAGACATGTCGTGGTAGTTCTCCGGCGAGCCAAGGCCGTAGATACAGGAGACCGAAGCGACGATGATCACATCACGACGTTCGAACAGGGCGCAGGTGGCAGCGTGGCGGAGGCGGTCAATCTCGTCGTTGATCGAGGAGTCCTTCTCGATGTAGGTGTCGGTCTGCGGAAGGTAGGCCTCTGGCTGGTAGTAGTCGTAGTAGGAGACAAAGTAGTGAACCGCGTTTTCCGGGAAGAGCTCGTGGAACTCGTTGCAAAGCTGTGCGGTAAGGGTCTTGTTGTGGGCGATCACCAGCGTTGGCCGCTGCACGGCCTGGATGACGTGGGCGATAGTGAACGTCTTTCCGGTTCCCGTCGCCCCGAGGAGCGTCTGAAACTTCATTCCAGAAGAGACCCCCTCGGTGAGCTGTGCGATCGCCTGCGGCTGGTCCCCCCGTGGAATTAAGCGTTTAGAAATTTGAAATCCTGCTTTTTCTCCGACTCTTGGCATACTCATCCTATCGTACATGGTAGCAATTCCGTGCAGGAGGATCAATGAGGCAAACCGGTCCTCTTGAAAAGACACTCGGGATGAGGAAAGATCTTCATACTCGAAGCTCAAGAGGAGGGCTCAGGTTGAAACAGACGCTTATTCTTCTATGGGCAGGTTTTTTTTTCGTCTTGGTCTCATCGATTGCCATCGCGCAGGGTGCATCCACTCAGGATGAAACACAGACAGGATCAGAGACAATTGCAGCCGTGGTAAATGGTGAGGTCATTAGCAAAGACGAGTTGGCGGCAGCCGCGGACTTAAACAGCATATTCCAGGTGCTTTTTACGCAATTTCTCCATTTTGGCCAGGTCCTTCTCTCCACCCCTGAAGGAGAGGCCTTCTTACGCGCCTATCAACTCGATGTGCTCCACCAGATGATAGATAGTCGTCTGTTGGTTCAGAAGGCCATCGAAGAAGAGATTGAGGTGGACGAGGCAACGGTCGAGGAGCGGGTCGAGGGGCAACTCGATCAGATCATGGAACAGAATCAACTGACGCTTGAGGAGATCGACGGGATCTTGCAACAGCAGGGATCATCCTTGGAAGAGTACAAGGAACGATTGCGGACCTCCTTCCGCGAGCAACTTTTGGTTCAAGGGCTCCATGAGAAGATCGTCCAGGACGCCGCAGTGAGCGATGAGGAGATAGCAACCTATTATGAAGAGCATGGAGATGAGTTTGCTTCCGAAGATGAATACATCCCTCCGCTTACCGAGGTAGAAGATCAGATTCGTGAGAAGCTTCTGCCAAAGATCGAAGCTGATACCTGGGAGGCATGGTTCAGTGAGGCGAGAGAAGAGGCGAAAATCGGGATACTTTTTTAAAAAGCTCGATCCAAAGCCTTATC
>JAGLXM010000238.1 GCA_023132915.1 Candidatus Bipolaricaulota bacterium | reverse complement strand
AAGGGATTTCGGCCACTCGACCGTGCACTGTGCTACCTAAAAGGAGAGCAGGAAGAAGATGGCGCCTGGTTTGGCCGTTGGGGGGTTAACCTCACCTACGGTATCGGCTGTGTCCTCCCGGCACTCGCCGCGGTCGGTGAGGAGATGGATGCTCCTTACGTCCGCCGTGCGGTCGACTGGTTGATCGCCCATCAAAATGAGGACAGCGGCTGGGGGGAGCGAATCGAGGGTTACGCTGACCCCAAGTGGCGAGGCAGAGGACCATCCACCGCCTCACAGACCGCATGGGCGCTCCTGGGATTGATCGCCGCTGGCGAGACAGAGCAGCCGGTCACCCGCCGGGGGATCGATTATCTGATCAGGACACAGCAGGAAGACGGCGGCTGGGATGAACCGTACTTTACTGGCACCGGCTTTCCGATGGATTTCATGATTAACTATCACCTCTATCGGGACGTCTTCCCGTTGATGGCTCTTGGGCGTTACCGTCGGGCGTTGCAAATTGAATGATCGGATGATTGATAGATCGGGAGATCGGATGACTGGAAGACTGGATGATTGGGGGCTTGAGAGATTGAATGATCGGATGATTGATAGATCGGGAGATCGCGGTGTTAAATCACTCAATCACCCAATCACTAAATCGCTCAATCAATTACGTATGGAGGAACCGTGGAGATCGTGAAGGCAAAGGTCTTCGGCTTCTGTTTTGGGGTCCGGCGAGCAGTACAGATGATCGAGACCGAGCTCGATAAGAACGCCCCCCTATGTACCTTGGGAGCGATTGTCCACAATACCCATGTCGTTGAGGCTCTGGCGAGCAAAGGAGCTAAGTTGGTGCAGAGCCTGGATGAGGTCCCCCCAGGTGGGGCGGTGGCGATCACTGCGCACGGGACAGGAGAGGAGGTGTACGAAGATATACGTGGGCGTGGCCTGCGCCTGATCGATACTACATGCTCGATCGTTCGCCGCGCTCAGCAGACAGCCGCTGCTTTGGTAGATGACGGTTTCTTCGTTGTTCTTTATGGGGAGGCGGAACACCCTGAAGTAAAAGGGATCCTTTCCTGGACCCGCGGACAAGGGGTAGCAACTCAAACATCCAAAATCGATGTTCCGCCAGGTGTCAAGGGGATCGCGATCATCGCTCAAACCACGAAGAATCCGAAGCTGTTCGCTGAGTTTGCGCAACAGATCACCAAGGAACAGATTAGTAAAGTCCCAGAGATTCGCATCATTGACACCACCTGTCCGGAGACCGGCCGGAGGTATCAGGCAGCCAGAGAACTGGCGCAACAGGTGGAATCTCTCATTGTGGTGGGGAGCCGCTCCTCGGCAAATACGCGTAAGCTTGCTGAGATCTGTCGTGAAACAGGAATCCCGACTTATCACATCGAATCAGCGGCCGAGATCGAAGAGGCATGGCTTGCCGGGGTTAACCGGTTTGGGGTGACTGCCGGGGCCTCCACCCCGGATGATGTGATCGCGGAGGTCGTGCTGCGATTAAGAACCTATGAAGGAGAGCGAACGACAAAGGAGGGAACGGGGATTGTTTAAATCTCCTAACAACTATGGAAATGCATGTGCGTACCGAAGAAGGCTCCAGAGTTAGAACCCACAGCGAGATCATTCGAAGGACGGCCAGTAGAGCCCCTGAGTTTATCGACATCACAGAAGAGGTGGAGGAGGTCCTGGGTCGCTCCCGTATTCGCGAAGGATCCGTGTTGGTCTTCTCACGCCATACCACGGCAGCGATCGAGATCAACGAGGATGAACCCCTCCTTCTTCGCGATATGACATACTTCCTGGAGAGAATCGCTCCGAGAGAGGCTGATTATAAGCACAACGACTTCGTCATCCGCACGGCGAATATGACGCAGGACGAGTGCCCAAACGGCCACGCCCATTGCCAACATCTGATGTTGAGGACGAGTGAAACGATCCCCGTGATCGAGGGTCGACTCCTCTTGGGCAGGTGGCAGCGGATCTTCTTGGTCGAACTCGATCGGCCGCGTGAGCGCGAGATCATCGTGCAAGTGCAGGGATGGTAGAGGAACACCTCGCTACGCTGATCGAGCTTCCTGAAGTCGCGCCTCCTTTCTCCGAATCCTATGCGCTGTGTGTCCGCCTTGCCCGTACCCACTATGAGAACTTTACCCTTATCTCTTGGCTTGTTCCGTGGAGGATGCGGCCTCATCTGGTCGCGCTCTATGCCTTCTGTCGCACGGTCGACGACGTCGGAGACGAAGCGCCAGGGGATCGGGACGCCCTCCTCGATCGCTTTGAAGAAGAGCTCCACGCAGCCTACAGTGGAACCCCCCTCCACCCCGTGCTCATCGCCCTTAAAAGGACAATCGACCGATTTAACCTCCCACAAGAGCCATTCTTAAAGCTGATCGAGGCGAACCGGATCGATCAGCGAAAACCCTGCTACGAGAACTTCGCAGAGCTTCTTCATTACTGTGATTACTCGGCCAACCCGGTGGGAAGGCTCTTCCTCATGCTATTTGGCTATCATGATGAAGACCTGTTTGCATTTTCTGACGCAACCTGCACCGCGCTTCAGCTTGTAAACTTCTGGCAGGACGTAAAACGCGACTACGAGATGGGCCGGATCTACCTCCCGTCAGATGAAATGGTGTGCTACGGAGTGGAGGAGGTCGATCTTGCCGCCGATCGGGCCGACTCCTCGTTAAAAGAGCTTCTTCGGTTTCAGGTCGAGCGCACGCGGGAATACTTCAAGGCCGGCCTGCCGCTGATCGACCGGGTTCGAGGGCATCTTAAGGTCGATATTGCCCTCTTCTCTCGTGGAGGGTTGGCTATCCTAAGAAAGATTGAAAAGAGCGGTTTCGACACGTTACGCACTCGCCCGACCCTGAACAAGAGAGAGAAGCTGATGCTCTTCCTCTCGACGGTTTGGCGTTCATTGTAAAAGCTGCTCCCGTGACCGTTTTCTCGGTCCCCTCCTACTGGTCACATCCTAGTTTGGGAAAGTGCTCGCCGGCAAATCTCCTTTTTCGGGTAGAAAGAATGTCAGCAATGGTCAAGATGAGGAAGCACTGTTCGAGGTGATTTTAAACCTTATTTGGTAGATCGCCGGGATTGGAGCCAGGAAGTAGATGGAAACCCGTGCGTTGTTTTCCAATGTATTACATCACTCTAAGGATCGATGAGCAGGGCATCCTCACTGTATGGTAAAATTGGGGCAAAGATATAATAATTTATGGGGGTGAGGTATTGATCTTGGCAAGAAAGGTTGCCTGTGTTAGTAGAGGTGTATACTTTAGGTAGGATGACCAGTATCTTGGTCGTAGACGATGAGGAGTGGGTACTGCAGTTGGTCCAGGGCTACTTGGAGCAAGCCGGCTTCAATGTCGTTACAGCGGCTGATGGGACCGGGGCCCTTGCCAAGTTCAATACCTATCGGCCGGATTTAGTGGTTCTGGATTGGATGCTTCCGGGCCTGGACGGAATCGAGGTGGCGAAGCGCATTCGCCAACAATCAAATGTGCCAATCATCATGTTGACTGCGCGCGCCGATGAAGGAGATCGGATTAAAGGACTGGAACTGGGAGCCGACGACTATGTTGTGAAGCCGTTCAGTGCACGGGAACTGGAAGCGCGTGTGCGTGCCGTCTTACGTCGCTCGCAAGGCGATTCTGGTAAACCGGCGGTGCTTGAATTCGGTGATATCCGGTTAGACATAGATCAACATGAAGCTTGGCTCAGCGGCCTTCTGGTCGAACTCTCCCCGATGGAGTTTGACCTGTTGGTTTTCTTAATGGAGCACCCGGGACGCGTGTTCACCCGGCTGGAACTGCTAGAAGCGTTGCGTGGAACCACGTATGAGAGCTTCGAGCGCTCGATCGATTCCCACATCAAGCGCTTGCGCCAGAAAATCGAACCAGACCCGAAAATCCCGCGCTACGTGAAGACCGTCTTTGGGGTCGGATACAAGTTCGCGAAAGGTGGGGAGGAAGGATGAGCGTCTTCAACCGGCTTTCCTTTCAACTGAAACTGCTCCTTTCGTTTGTTCTGATCATCGTCCTCACCACAGTCGTTGGCTACTACCTGATTGATCGTGCCGTCGATCGCGCCTTCGCAGATTTTACCACCCGCAGTTTTCAGAGGCAGGATCTGATCTTCCAGCAGATCTTGGGTGGCTACTACGAGCGTGCCGGAAGCTGGAACGGAGTGGAGCGCCTGTTTACAAGAGCTCGTGAACTATTGCCCTTTGTGCTTGTCGATGCCGAAGGGAAGGTGGTGATCGACCCGGAGCACGAGCGGATTGGGGAGAAGGTGCCGCGCGAGGATCTCAAATACGGAGTGGCGATCGTGGTTGACGGAGAGACGGTGGGGACGATCCTCCCGCCGCCACCGACCATGCACTACAGGAAGTCGATCGAACAAGGATTCCTGCGCACGGTCAGCTTAGCACTGTGGATCGCCGCTGCGGCGGTCGGAGCGATCGGGATTCTCTTGAGCGCTCTCTTGTTACGTCAGTTGACCGGCCCGTTGAAGAGGCTCGATGCTGCTGCGCAGCAGATCGCTTGCGGGGAGCTTTCGAGTCGGGTTCCGGAATCGAGCAGCGATGAATTGGGACACTTGGCGCGATCGTTCAACGAGATGGCAAGGAGCTTGGAGGAGTCGGAGCATGCCAAGCAGCAGATGATAGCCGACGTCTCCCACGAGCTGCGCACCCCGATCAGCGTCGTCCGGACCGGGCTCGAAGGATTGCGTGACGGTCTTCTCGAACCGACCCCGGAGAACTTTGCCGCCTTGCATAACAAGATCCTCCTGACAGCACGGCTGGTCAGCGATCTTCAGCAACTGGCGCTCGCCGATGCAGGGCAGTTATCAATAAAGAAAGATGCCTGCGATCTAGGAGAACTGGTCGAGCAGATTCGTGCGACGATCGAGGTAGAGCTGGAGGATATGGGAATCGATCTCGTCATCGATCTTCCCGCTGACCTCCCAGCGGTAGCTGCGGATAGTCAACGTGTTGAACAGGTACTCCTGAACCTTCTTTCAAACGCGGAGCGGTATACCCCGGAGGAAGGATCGATACGAATCTCAGCCCGTGTGCTCGCTGGGGGGAAAGTGCGGGTGAGCATCTGTGACAGCGGGCCCGGGCTATCCGACGAGGATCTCGTGCACATCTTCGACCGTTTCTATCGGGCGGATAAATCGCGCACGCGGGAGAGCGGTGGTGCCGGGCTAGGACTCGCCATCGCCAAGGCCCTCGTCGAGGCGCATGGTGGGAGGATCTGGGCAGAGAACGCTCCCGCTGGGGGTGCCTGCTTCCATTTCACGCTTCCTAGTGCGTGATGTGGTGAGTAAAGTGGTGAGTTTGATGATAGGGACGACGAAACTTTCACCGCCGAGAACGCGGAGCACGCAGAGAGGGAGAGCAGGGTTGGGTGATTGAGCGACATCTCGGTTCGGCGATCTCGTAAGGAGGAGCGGGAGATCTATGAAAGCTACGGATCTGGATAAGAAATTTGATGTTGGCGAGGACATCACAAAGCACCTTGATTTATCCAAGGCGCCGCCCCGGGCAAGAGCAGAGGCGCGTCAATGTGGACTTTCCTGTGTGGATGATTGCCCTGCTGGACAAGGAAGCCAAGCGACTGGGTGTGCCCAGGCAATCCTTGATCAAGATGCTGATCGCTCGTCACCTTGATAAGGCCCGTGTGATCGGAAACCGGTTTTGCTGCGCTGGTTAATTCCTGAGGGAATCAGGTGCGACGTAGGGTTTGGGGTTGCATCCTTTCTGTCATCGACCACCCCTTACCGTGCAATTATGCATTCCAAATGCAAAATTGCACGGCAGAAAATTGGTGAGTTTGGGTCGTCTGCTTCGTTTCGTTGGGCATTTAGGCTCATGGCCGCTTTCCTCCCTGCCGATTTGAAGTGGAGATGCCAACTTCGTAGACTCTGTTTCTATATGATTATTGAAGGTGCATTTCATAAACTGCATGAGAACCTCTTAATGGACTCGTTCCCACGCGAACAGTGCGAAGCTTTCCTTGTGGGACACATGGCAATGGCTATCCTGCTTGAGATGACCCTGCGCAATGAGCCATACCCAGCATCTCGAATTCGCCTAGAGAAACCATATGCCATTGCAGAAAAAGCGGGGCGCAAACTCAGAGCAGACCTGTTTGCCGAAACTCCCCTATCCGGGAAACTCGCTTCGAAACAATGCGAAGCCTATGGGATAGCTCAGGACAACTGGTTCGAGGTGAAATATTTCAGACGAAGTGCGAAGTCAAAATCAGGGATTTCCCGCCAGAAGAATGCTCGACGAATCGCTACTGACTTGCTTCGGTTATGTGTACTCGTAGAGGATTCAGGAAGTGGCGCACGCTTTATCCTTTCGGTGTTTGAGAACGAGCCTGAGAGCTACGTGGCATTGAAAACGCGAGACAACAAAGAGAGGCATTGGCTGCGTCAGATACTTACTCCTGGGTGTCATGAGATCTGTCTCAACTTTTCGGAGGAGGCGGACATCTTCCAAGTCACAGATGACCCTTTGGTTCTGAATGCCTTGATTGACGTTAAGGCCTTTATCCCCGTCCAAAATGAGCTTCCGGGCCTCTATTGGGGCTACCTTTGTAATGTGATCAACTTCAAGTTGTCCCTCGGCGATCAGATGATCATACATAGTCTTGAGAAGGCCATAGATCAGACTCAGTCCGGAAGAGATGCTCACCTGCAAGTGGCAAGGAAGCTTATCGGTGGCCTGTCAACTTGATCGGGCGATATGTCGTCCATGTGCAAATTGACAAGTGTGGGTTGGCATGCCACGATGAGGCTGCTATTAGATCTTCAGACCAGCGGAGTTAAAGGAAGTGCCTGGACGTCAATGCTTCTTGAGTCGTCCGAGCCTGCCGGAAGTCTTCCGCAACGCAATGGACAACGCTACTACAGAGGCATGTCAACCATTTGCTGCTTCCCCTTGCCTAACGCGGAAAATCATAAATCTGCAACCGGCCTTGTGTGGTGAGCCGTTCTTTGTTGATTCTGGCCTTGGCTGCGTATCGCTTTACCATCCGTTGGTCTTAGCTTGATGCCTGACGGCGGGCTTCGGCGTCTTTCTCAGCCTGTATTTGCTTTGCTTCTGCCAGATCAATCCTCGCTTCATGACCGTGTTTGTCTAGTAGATGGACAAGATTGCTCCCGCTGAGGAGCGTAATCGGGAGTGCCTTCACGTATTCATATGAATCGGGGCCGAAATCTGATGTGGTAATCAGAATCCCCTTGTTCGCGCCCTCTTTGACAACTGTACCGTAGAGGTCCCGTACGGCGTCTGCTCCTACTGTATTTGTGTACCGTTTTGCCTGCAGGATAATCTTTCCACCGCGGATCGGGTCGGGGTCAAAGATAACTGCGTCAACGCCCCTGTCACGGCTAGCCTGGGTAATCTTCACAATGGCGTTACGCTCTGCAAACTCAGCTTCAAAGAGTTCCCGTATCAGATGTTCGAAGTCTTCCCAGTCCATTGCTGCCAGATTTGTCCCCTCGGCCAGTCCACTTGCGACACTCCTTCCCTCAACAAAGCGATCGTCTTCGGTGTCCAGCTGCAGGAGGGGCGCAACAGGGGCGAGAGCATGAAGCTTTGTACTGCCAACACCCTTCAGCGTCTTGAAGCAAGCCTTAGGCTCCACCCGGGTCAGATCAATCCCTTCAAGTGCTTCCCGCGTTGCCTGAAGAGAGAGAATACACGGGTTAATGTCCTTGCCGGTTCCCCGATCCACATCCCTTACCCATCCGTTGAAGGTAACAAGATCAAGGACCCCGAACTGGTCAGCAGCAAAAAGCTCGTAAGTCGTGCTCAAACAAATCTGGTAGGCAACGGAATCATACAGTGTCTGACTGTCTTTCTCACTGAGGTGCTTCTCTGCCAGAGCCTTCCGTGTCTTGACGTACGCAACCTCCCTCAGCGTGGGAAGCGCTCCAGGCGAAGGAAGCTGATAGTCACAAACAAGGATCTTTGTCTCCGGCTTGTACGCAACCGTGAACTCGTAAGGAAAGCAGTCGGGGTAGTCTGATCGCTCAAGGACAATTGAGAAGAAGTCCTCAACGGCGGCTCGCCCGCCCGAGGCTACCGCTTCCTTGAAAGAACTCACACGAGCCTTCTCATCTTTCTCGTGCTGTTTCTTGCGATTCTCCCAAGTGGCAACATCACTCTTCCACTTGGGCAGCAACCGCTCGTTTTCCTTGCGAATCCATTTCTCCCACTCTTCGAGCAATACTGGGTAGCGTTCTAGAGCCTCAACGGCCTTCTCCCACTTAGAATGATCATGCTCAAAGCGCTGCCAGGCTTCCTCTTTGCGTTTCCTCCAGCGACTTGGGATGAACACATCCAGAAAGGAAGCTCCCAATTCAGGTTGGTATCGATCTTTGCTCTCAAGTGGTTCTTCCCCAGCCTCCTCCGGCTTGGTTGGGCGCTCTGGTTGATCTTGAAGTATCGGTCTGGAAGGCTTGCTCTCCGTGAAAGGAGACTCCAATTCTGACCACTCAACACGGCAGCTAGCACGCAGGCTGTCGTGAAGGATGCCCTGGAGCGTGCGGAGAGCGGCTTGAGCCTCCTTCGTCTTCTGCTCCGCAATGGCCTCCTTCAGAACGATAAACCGTTGGTCCTGCCATTTGGCGTCCCAAGATTGGACCTGTGCTGAGGCTTTCTCGGTGGCTACATAGGGCGATGCATCTCGAATGACTCGGACCGTGTTGAGTTGTTCGTGTGTGATCACGATCTCGGTTCGTGGTAAACCGCGTGCTGTATACGTTGTCCGCTTCTCCCAGGTGACTCCTTCGGGAAGCTCGCTTTGCTCGGTCATTTAGGGGCATTATAGCGAATGAAGGCAGACACGACTATTCCACAAGCCGCGCCACTGAGTTCCGATTCGATGTCTCGCCGTTCAGCGTCTTGCGGGAAGGAGCAAAGGGGTCACATGCTGTATTGAAAGTCAAGTTTGAACCTCCTCTGACACGCGGAAGTGTTCGCTGTTCTTGTACACGTGATCGGGCCCAGATCTTTACGAGAACCGCGAAGAATGCCCCGCCTTGTAGGCGGGGAGCTTCACTGGACTTTTTTCCCCACCTCTTGGCAAATGCGATTATCCGTTATATGATTGACCATGAGGTGGTTTCGATGGAGGAATTTAAACCGCAAATTCCGAAGGAAATGTTGCAGCATGCTTCGTTCGAGTCCACGAAAGAGGCACAGATGTCATTGCGGACGCACTGGGGAATTTGGCTGTCTGCGGGGGTAATCCTAGCCATCATTGTAAGCTTGTGCGTCGCGCTGATTCCCCAACCTGGGCGGGTTCACCCCTATAGCGGGTGTCCCGGATCTTCTGAGTCTGATCCTGATAGCAATCCATCAGTGCTGTCGTTTAATCCATCTGAACCGAGCATATCTGGCTTCTCCCCTGAATCTTCTCAGGTGCACTTCTCTAAGAGTTCAAACCAGCCGCCGTCATCGCCTAACACTACCTCAAGTACAGACACCGTTGGCCCACCCTCATCTACAGTAACGCTTCGAGACATGGAGGGTGTCTATACCTCTACCAGTAATGGGATTACTATACGGCTGAAGATTTTCAACGCGGATAACGACACTGCTGATGGACTGATGTACTCGACAAATGCTGGAAGCCGTTCCTGTGCCGTGTACATGATAGGGGGCACTATAGGCGTAGTGTTCCCCGATTTGTCAGAGCTTAGATTACGGCGAACGGGCAAGACCGCTCTTACGTTTGTAGATAGCGGGGTAGTGCTGTACAGACGCTAACGAGTAACAGGAGGGACGAGAGGCGCCGGGGTTAGGTCTTTACTTTTGGTATTTTGCCCTCTAACTCCACGGCCTGCCGACAGTGGAGCGGCGGCGAATCGCCGCTACTGCTGCGCCATCTTCTGTTCCAACTCCTCCCACCGTGCAAACAGGTTGTCTAGCTGTTGCTGCGCTACGCGATGCGCCTCGGAATAGTAGGGTCAGACCTTCATTCTTAGGATTTCATCGTTTCATGAAAGCGCTTCGCGATTATGCTGATGCTGGAGTACAACAGCCCTACGAAGCCCCCTACCTCTCTGAGTGTGTACGCGTGAATGTGAACGGCCTGGTAGACCCGATCGTTGCGAGCCGTTTTGTCTTAGATCCCTGAGAATAGCTCGGCCAGGCTCGGTCGAGCGGTCAGTCGTTCCTTCCTCGGGATCTCCTTTGTAGATGCCTGCTCCATGAGCAGAGGCTTCAGCTTCTCCGCGAAGCGTTCCGTTCCCAGTAGAACTCCGCCTTGAAGGTCATCCCACACGTTGATGCCACGCCCTTTTCTGACAAACTCTCGATATGCACGCGCAGCATGTGCAAGGCCTTGATTAAACCGTGACAAGATCCAGTTGGTGGTCAGAAACCCGGGTGGTTCACTCTGCGCGGCTGTTGCCCGGTAGCTGAGTGGGAGGAGCGACGGAGTTGAATCCGCTACTCGTGAGGGAGATTCTCCGGTATGGTGGAGTTGCTTTTCCGTACGGTTTCGCGTACGATATATTATCCTGGTACGGAGGTAAAATATGTCCTCGGTAAACGCAACTGAAGCCCGGTCCAGACTGTATAAACTGCTGGATGAGGTTGCACAGTCGCACGAGCCGATCCTGATCACTGGCAAGCGCTCAAACGCGGTTCTTGTCTCGGAAGAGGACTGGCGGTCGATTCAGGAAACGCTGCATCTGCTTTCGATTCCTGGTATGCGTGAGTCAATCCGTGAAGGATTGAGCACGCCCGTCAAGGAATGCTCGGATCGACTCGACTGGTGAGCTGGAAAGTTGTCTTTACGAAACAGGCGCAGAAGGACGCGCAAAAGCTAGCTGCCACCGGATTGAAACTCAAAGCAGAACAGCTCCTGGAGCTTCTGCAATCGGATTCTTGGCAATCCCCTCCCGC
Organism: Candidatus Bipolaricaulota bacterium; assembly: GCA_023132915.1. Classification (GTDB taxonomy): domain Bacteria; phylum Bipolaricaulota; class Bipolaricaulia; order UBA7950; family UBA9294; genus UBA9294. The sequence goes on along the minus strand of JAGLXM010000238.1, from coordinate 336 downwards.
GTTTGAGAAGTTGATTGGGGATCTCGCAGGGGCGTACTCTCGCCGCATCAACATCCAGCATCGCCTCATCTACGAGGTGCTCGAAGACGAACGAGTCGTAAAAATCCTTCGGATGTGGACGCACTACGAGTAGCCGCACATGAAAGAGATAGCCCGCCGCGGCTTTCGCCGAGACGGGCCACTGTTATAGAAGCGGAAGGCTTCTTACTACTGGATGTACTGGAGCTTTGCCTCCAGGATATCGACGATCTGCTGAAGCGTGGCTAGTCGTTTATTGGCCAACCGTTGCGCCAACAGAGGATGAGCGACGTGGAACTGCGTCCCACGCTGTCCGAG
>JAGLXM010000237.1 GCA_023132915.1 Candidatus Bipolaricaulota bacterium | reverse complement strand
CGCATCCTCCTTATCCCGGTAGTGGCAGGGGTCTCCTACGAGGCATTGCGTTTCAGCGGAAAGCACTATCACTACGGCTGGGTAAGGTTGCTCACTAAGCCAGGGCTGTGGCTGCAGCGATTGACCACGGCCGAACCGAGCGACGACATGGTCGAGGTGGCAATCGCTTCGCTGAAGCGGGTGACCGAGTCACCTAGTGTGTCCCCATCACTCAAATAACAGTGAGCATCACTGACGAGAAACCGCCTTAAGTTCGCCTAACTATCGACATCCTACGGATTACGCGTGCTACAGGGATAGCGAGGGTTCGGGCGCAAGCGAGAAGGGGTGGGACTCTCCACAGCTTAGGTGGTGGAAAGCGCCGGCCGCGGCGATCATTGCCGCGTTGTCGGTGCAAAGACCTATCGGCGGAAAGAGAACATCGATTCCGCGTTTGCCTGCACGGACGAGGAGCTGTTGACGTAGGCGCGAGTTTGCCGCCACCCCACCGACAACGACCAGCCGCTCAAGGTGATAACGCCGTGTAGCCTCGATTGACTTCTTGGCCAAGACATCGACCACGCTTTCCAGAAACGAGGCGGCAATATCTTCCCGCTTCTCACTTGGGTGCTTTCTCAGGTGGTATAGGACCGCCGTCTTCAACCCGGCGAAGCTGAAGTTAAAGCCAGGGGTGCCCTCCATCGGCCGGGGAAAACGGATCGCTTTGGGATTGCCCTCCTGAGCGAGACGGTCGAGTTGTGCTCCAGCAGGATAGTCAATTCCGAGCATCTTCCCAACCTTGTCGAGCGCCTCACCCGCGGCATCATCCACAGTCGAACCGACTAGCTGATAGCGGCCGTATTGCTTCACTACAACAAGGATGGTATGCCCGCCGGAGACGATCAGGGCCATGAACGGAGGCTCCATCTCCGGAGCATTCAGCCGGTGCGCAAAGATGTGCCCTTCAAGGTGGTTGACACCGATAAACGGGACCCCGAGGCCGAAAGCGAGTCCCTTGCCGTGGGAGAGGCCGACAAGTAGCGGCCCGACAAGCCCCGGGCCGTAGGTGGCAGCAACAAGGGATACATCGCCTATGGAGATCCCTGCCTGTTCAAGTATTTCCCTGACCAGGTAAGGGAGCTTACGCAGGTGGTCGCGGGAGGCAACCTCGGGGACGACCCCACCATAGCGAGAATGTAGCTTTGCCTGGGAGTAGACAAGGTTGGCGAGGAGCTTCGTCTCTTCCTTAAGGACGGCGACGGCGGTCTCATCGCAGGAGGTCTCGATTCCCAGGGTGTAGAAAGGGGTGTTCATAAAAAGCCTCCGCTTTATACCTTAAAGCTTGCTTCTGGGAGGAAAGTCAACCGCTATAGATAAACTCCTTGGGGGGTGTAATACTCCGTTTGGTGCTTATTACACCCCCCAGAGCTACGAAAGAAGGTTGTAGCATCGGGTCTTGCCTGCCTGTGCGTCACCAGGGCAGACAGGTGTGCTTGGGGGGTGTAGTAGGTCCGTTCAGAATCTACTACACCCCCCAGGTTACCTCCAATGCGGCAAATCTCTACATCAAACTGCAGCATAAGGACCAACTCCGTTGACCTTTAGCTTGCTGCGGAGTTCTTTACTGGATGTACTCAGGTTTTAACACGCCGATATAGGGGAGGTTGCGATAAAGCTCCCCGTAATCCATCCCGTAGCCGACGATAAACTCATCCTGCTTGAGCACAAACCCGGTGTAATCGATATCGATCGGCATCTTGCGCCGTACAACCTTGTCAACAAGGGTGCAGATTCTGATCGATGCAGGCTTGCGCGCTAAGAAACCGCGCTTTAGGTAGTCGATCGTGTGGCCGGTGTCGATGATATCCTCCACGATTAACACGTCACGGCCTTGGATCGGTCGCTCCAGGTCCTTGATCAGACGGACCGCCCCGGGGGAGGTCCCATTCTGATATGAGGCCACACAGATGAAATCATACTCGACCTCAGTTGGGATCTGGCGCACCAAATCGGCCATGAAGAGCAGCGCTCCGCGCAAGACACAGATCAGGACGAGCGGACGCCCGTGGACATCGCGGGCCAGCCCGCCTGCACCGTAGTCGTGCGAGATCCTCTGCCCAAGATCCTTTGCCCGAACCCGAATCGCCTCTTTGCTGAACAGGACTTTTAAGATCCTGTTTTCGAGCACTTCCTCGTTCAATCCTGACTTCCTCCTGGGGCTCAATCGCGTACGTGAAAACGCCCTTCCAGCTTCTCCATCCTCTGCGTGATCCCCCCGTACTCGAGGTCGGCGTAGGGGAGCATAGCCGGCCCGGAGAACCCCTGTGCTCGGATGTTGTGTGCCTTCTCCGCGACCCTGTTTCTGATCCAATCCCAATACGGGTGGTCGAACGCGTCGACCGACTCGGTCAGCCTCCCCTCGTGTACACAAAAGGCAAGACAAGAGACGATCGGTGGGCCGTCGAAGAAGGAGATGCCGGTCCTCGCCTTCACGGGCATCAACGGGCCGGTATGGCTTCCGCGCATAAACCCGGCGACGAGGTGCCCGATCTCGAACGGGGCGAGGACCTCCCCGGTTGCTGGGAAATTCTTCTGGGTGCGGACGAGCATGATCGGATCGTCCTTGCCCACGTATTTGCCGGCGATGTTGCGCAACCGTGTGGTGCTGCAGGCAACGGCCTGCTCCCCGTCGGCGCGGGAGCGGATCGCCTCCACCACAAAGCGCCCGTTGTCGCGCAAAAGCGCCGCGAGGTCATAGGCCTCCTCTGGGGTGTTAAGCTCGATCACCCGGTCCCCTTCCGTGTGCGCAACATCCATCACAACGAAAGTGAACCCTTTTCCCACCGCTGGGGAGAGGATCAGGCCAGCGTTGTACATCGGGTCGACGAACGCCAGGTAGAGCGGAAGGTTGTAGGCGCCCGGTTCGGTCTTATCGGCAGCAAACAGGAGGAAAGGCTCGTTTGTCCGCTCCTCGAAGGTTATCTCAGCGACCCCTGGCCCCAACCCGCGCACGTTCCCAGAGAAGGCGTCCTTGAGCAGATCCTGCCCCGCACCGTACAGCCCCTGTTCCCTGGCGACCTTCGTCCCAGCCTGAAATGCCTCCCACGCCAGGCGATGGACCTCTTCTCTCCCCGTCCCCTGCTCGTGGGTAAGGAGGATGGCTATGTCGTCCCCGGTGTGGCCGATGAAGTGATCGAAGATCAGGCCCTTGCCTCTCTCTGCAATAACCTCTTCCACCCTCGCAAGGAGCTCCTTGCTCGGGGTGATGTGCCCGCCGATACTTCCAATGTCGGCCTTAATCGCGGTCAACGTGATCTTCATTCCTCTCAAACCTCCCAGTGAGTGAGTTTGCGTAGCTGAACAGCCAATGCTCTCGCTGACTACATACCGGATTATATTCTCAGCTACACTATAAGTACAACAACAGGGACAAACAAAGGACTACCCTCGGCCTACCACTCATGCAAAACCAACTTGCTCAATTTTTTAGCACAGTCAAGGCCACCTGGGGGGAGCTTTTCACTTGGTTCTCATCGCCTTTACCAAGATCCTTGCCACCTCTGGGCGGGTGAACTCAGTGGGAAGGTCTTTTCCTTCCCTAAGCAGCGCTCGCACCTTGGTACCGGAGAGGAATAGGTGCTCTTTGTTAGAGTGAGGGCAGGTCTTGCTCGTCGCCATCTGGCCACACTTTTGGCAATAGAAAGCGTGCTCAAACTTCAATGAAATGATGCCGAGCTCCTGCTGGGAGAAGCGCTCGAAGATCTCCTGCGCTGCGTAGGTGCCGTAGTAGTCGCCCACACCAGCGTGGTCACGGCCGATGATGATGTGTGTGCAGCCATAGTTTAACCGGCAGATGGCATGGAAGATCGCCTCCCGCGGTCCGGCATAACGCATAGGGGCAGGGAAGGTACACAGGAGCACCCGCTCCCGTGGGAAGTAGTTTTCTACTAGCGCGTGGTAGCAGTCCATGCGCACCGCAGCAGGGATGTCTCCTTCCTTGGTCGCTCCGATCAGGGGGTTTATAAACAGGCCGTCCACCATTTCAAGCGCGCACTTTTGCAGGTACTCGTGAGCACGGTGGATGGGGTTGCGCGTCTGAAAGGCAACGATCGTCTTCCAACCCTTGTCCTGGAACAGCTCTCGTGTCTT
>JAGLXM010000236.1 GCA_023132915.1 Candidatus Bipolaricaulota bacterium | reverse complement strand
GCCTCTCCTGCCGCGGAGGGCGAGTAGACATCGATGCCGGTACTTATGACTTGGTATTCCTCGGGGGCGGCGCGGATGGCGAGACTCGGGTGGGCGGACACCTCAGCCTCGGACCAGAGGAGGCAAACGTTGGGATTGCCTACATGGAGCGCAAAGACGAGAACGATCAGCGGGCGGTGTGGAGCCTCACAGCAGAGGCAGAGCCGCTTGAGGATTGGTCGCTACGGATGGAAGGGGCACTAGGGATTAACAATGGGCTGACCAGCCGCGCCGTCTTCTTTAGCTCCAGGATCGATACCATTAGCTACTTCTTAAACGTGGAAGCCCTCTCAGTGGGGACCTACTTTCCTGGACTCCATGCCGACGAGGCTGGGATCTTCCTCTCCCAGCGCCTTCGGATCGAGGATCTCTCTTTGGGCACCTCACTAAGCCATATGTGGGACAACGTCATTGGTGACCCGCTCGTTCTCACGACGATAACGGACGAGTTGGGGGTAAACTTCTACGTCACTCCACTCGAAGAAGGGCCGACGATCACCTCCACGGTGGGTTTCACCTGGGAGCGGGGTGAGAATCTAACCCTGGAAAACGAGATCGAGCGCCTCCTTTCGGTTGCGATGAGCGACACCCAGGGGGCGTTTCCTTACTCATTCTCGGCCAAACTGACCGACCGAATCGATCACGTGGCCAACACGCACTATCGGACTCTCTCTTTCAGTGAGGGCGTCGGCCTGTCGATCGAGGGCTTTGATCTGTTCCTCAAACTCACTCAGGAAAAGACGAAGGATTATTTGACCGGAGATCTGCTCACCGGAGGGACTGACGTATCACTTCGTTTCTCCTCAAATAGTTCACTTCACTCTGCAACGATCACCCTGGCCAATGCAAAGGACTGGTTTGACTTAACGCTTGAGGTAGATGTGCTACTCCTTGAAGACTTGCACGTTCTGCTTGATACGACACTAGGTTGGGACCGTGCTGATGCAACGGCAAGCACCCTCAGTTTGGGTATGTCCTTTGACCTTGGCTTCAAGTTGCCGATTCCCTTCTTGGTCACCAAGGCGCGGATCGAGGGACGGGTGTACGACGATAGCAATGCCAATGGGCAATGCGATCAAGGCGAGAAGGGAATACTAGGCCTTCTTTTAGCGTTAGCTGACACGCAGGCCTTGACAGGTGAAGATGGGCAGTTCCGGTTCCCCCCACTTCTCCCAGGAGATTACTCACTCCGGATAGTAAACCTTCCCTTTCCATATGTCCCGCCTGCCTTGATGCCGATCCCGGTACACCTTGAGGCTGGCGTGGTGGAACAGCTTGAGCTTCCTGTAGTTGAAGGGGCGATGATCACGGGACAAGTTGCTGTATTTCATGGAGAGCCAAGTGAGGGACTTTATCTCAATGGGGCAGGCGAAGAAGACACTGAGGGGCCGTCGATTCAGGGAGAAGGGCTACCTGATGTTTCAGTAAAACTTACCAGCGATGAGGAGACGTTCTACCAGACTACCGATCGAGATGGATTCTTCCGGTTCGATCGGTTACGTCCTGGGCATTGGACAGTGACAGTCGATGATAGCCAACTACCTCGCTTCAACTACCTGGAAAGGGATGTATTTGAAGTTGACCTGGAGCCTGGTGAACGGATAGACCTCCTGATCAAGGTCTTCGTAAAACGCCGTCCTATCCAGTTGATCGAGGAAGGAGAGCTGCAAGTGGAAGAGGAAGAAAAGGAAGATGAAGAGTAGAGAAATTCGGGGAACAATACTTAATTCCGCTTTGCCGCCTGGACATACCCTGTCACCGAATAACCCAAGCCAGGGTGCGGGTAGAAAGGGGGCAGCTCACTCTAGTTATTTGCCAAGCAGCCGCCTCATGGTGCAAAGTGAAGAAATTCATAACAGGGGGGTGGTGTAGGATGAAGATTAGGGCAAGGGTTATAGCGGCGGTGGTGCTTCTGCTTTCGATGGTCCTTCTGACCGGCTGTTTCTTCAACATCTTTCAGACGGCTCGCACCGTGGG
>JAGLXM010000235.1 GCA_023132915.1 Candidatus Bipolaricaulota bacterium | reverse complement strand
TCAACTTTGCCGCCTCTGGCGCAAAGCCGTGTCCCCAGTACTCCTTCTCACCTATCAGGATCCCGAACTCGGCGTTGCGGTTCTGATAATCTATCTGATGCAAGCCGCAGTTGCCAATGTGCAGATCTCCATCTTTCAGGACGATCGCGAGTGAGAAGTCCTTCTCGCTCTTGTACTGACTCGTGAGCCACTCGCGTTCTAGTGTTCGGCTCATCGGGAACCGCCGTCCCAGGGTACTGAGAATCTCGGAGTCGTTGATCCATCTCATGCATCGGTCAAGATCATCTTCCGCAAGGGGCCTCAGGTAGATTTGCTCACCGATTAGAAACGGCATGCGCATGATTATCCTCTCCTGTTATCAATGTTTGCTTAACGAATTATAGCCTTTCTCTAGCTACATCGCATAACCTGCAAAGAAGACCTGTCGCTCCATCTTGTGTTTTGACAGTGCCATACTTCGCTAAAACCGTCATGAGCGCTAACACCGGCCCAAGATATGGTCAGCTACAACAAGGAAGACAAAAACCGTTAGTATGGTCTCTTGCGAGACTGAGAGGCTAGACAGATGCGCCATCGATCAGCTAAAATCATTAGCTAAAAGGTGACGCGAAAATCGGTGTTAAGAGAAGGATACAAATTCCAAGCAATGAGTCAATTCACCCTGCCTGGAAGATGGAAGCGTGGGTTTCCTGACGTAGGTTCCAGATCCCGGTTGGGTTTCAACGATTCCGAGGATCTGCAAAGCGCTTAACGCCTCCCGCACCGGCAATCGACTTACACCCAGTATCCGAGCAATTTCCCGTTCTGATGGGAGTTTGGCCCCTTCCGTGTACATCTGTGAGTGAATCTTATCCAGCACCCACTCTGCAACCAACGTACTCTTCTTTGGGTTATACGCTGGCCACGACCTTCTCTGCATAACTTCCTCCTCCTTCTCTTGATCTATACTGATTTCTGCTGCTGAAGGAACGCCCTTCCTGCGTGTATCTCATAGTGTTTGCTAAGCGCGTGGGGTTTTGTCACTCCGCTTTCCCTGCATAAATAATGTGCTATCTTCCGAACGCTCTCCCTTTCTTAACCTATGCGCGAGCGGCATGATGTAGAGGTAGTTAGTTAGTGGGTTTCTTCCTACGATTACTTCAGCCTGGAAAGCTCTCTTGATATTACCCTCTGTTAGAACTTCCTCCGGCTTACCGATTGCTAATGGTTGCCTTTGGTGAAGTATCGCTACTCGATCCGCATACTGTGCGGCCAAGTTGAGATCGTGGAGTGCCATCAGCACGGTCAAACCGGTTCTGGTCTGCTGACGGACGATCTCCATGATCTGAATTTGATAGTTGATGTCGAGATGAGTCGTCGGCTCATCTAAAAGGAGTACCTTCGGTTCTTGCGACAGAGCCATAGCAAGAAACGTACGCTGTTTTTCCCCTCCTGAAAGCTCACGGATGGGACGGTTGGCAAAAGAGGTTACATTGGCAAGCTCCATAGCTTCTCTGATCTTTTGTTTGTCCTTTTGTGTTTCTCTCGCAAACCGACCCTGATGAGGGATGCGCCCCATAGCGACCACCTCGCGTACGGTAAAATCGAACCCAACCTCTCTCTCTTGCTCCACGGCTGTCAGGTAACGAGCGATTTCCCGAGTTGATAGGCCAGCTATTTGCTTCATGTCCAGGTAGACCGCACCTGCATCTGGAGTGAGAACCCCTGAGATGTTCTTAAGGAGCGTGGTCTTCCCTGATCCGTTCGGGCCCACAATGGCGAAGATTTCTCCTTTCTGTATGCTCAGGTTGATCTCTTCCAAAACGGGTTTCCCGTTATAGGAGAAGTGCAATCCTTTTATTGTGATATCCATTATATCCTCGCTTTCTTCGTCTTTAGCAGGTAGAGGAAGAAAGGGGCGCCTAGGAAGGCGGTGATGATCCCCACTGGGAGTTCAGCCGGTTGAACTACGGTTCGAGCTACCATGTCGGCCCAGACGAGAAAGACCGCTCCCGCAATGGCCGTCGCTGGCAGAAGGAATCGGTGATCCGGCCCGATGATTAGCCGCATGATGTGCGGGATGATCAGGCCGACAAACCCGATAGTGCCAGCGAAGGCAACAGCAGATGAAGTAAGAAGGGTCGCCACACCCAACATGATGCGCTTGCTTGTTTCTGGGTTGACTCCCAGATGGAATGCTCCTTCCTCCCCCATGGCGAGCGCGTTTAAGTCACGCGAGAAGACAATCAATATTACGCTTCCGAGCGCAACGATCGGTGTTAATACGTACAAGTAGGTCCAATTAGCTCGCCCCAATCCCCCCATGATCCAGAAGATGACGTCGGTCATCCGCTCGGTGCCTGAACTCAAGAAGATGATAAAACTGGTCACAGCCGAAAAGAGTGCCCCCACAGCCACCCCAGCGAGGATCAACGTGTAGACGGAGGTTTTTCTGTCTCGTTCCTGTGCTAATTGGTAGACAATTCCCACTGCAAGGGAACC
>JAGLXM010000234.1 GCA_023132915.1 Candidatus Bipolaricaulota bacterium | reverse complement strand
CCGCTACCACGACTGTGGTACAACCGCGTGGGATTGCACAACTGGAGAACCAGTTAACATCTGGTTCAGGACAACAGAGCACGACCAGCGGAAGTGTCCCACTGGTTGTTAGAACTTGACGATGGCCTCTGGCAGCTGTAAAGCTGTCGAAAGAAAAGAAAGAAAGGAGGCCATCGTATGGACAAAGGTAGCGTTTTACAGGCGCTTGGTCAAGTAGGAACAGAGGAAGCAGGAGAGGTATTTCGCGAGTATCTACGGGGAGCGGCCCGTGAGATGCTGGTTGGGGTGATGACTGAAGAGGTAACGAGGTTGTGTGGAGCAGCATACCATCCCACCAGGGGAGCCGAGTTCTACCGTGCTGGCAGTGCAGATGGTTACGCTTACGTTGAATCTCGTCGTGGGGATATCGTCCGCCCTCGAGTTCGTCAGCGTAAGGAAGAGGCAGCAACAGAAGAGGTGGCGCTGGAGAGTTACACCGCTGCTCAAGACGCAAGCGAGGCACAGCGCCTGCTGTTGGAAGCGCTTGTCGCTGCTGGTTCAATGCGGAAGGTTGGGAAGGTAGTGCACAACCAGCGTGGCAGCAGCAAATCGTATGTTTCCCGTCTGTGGCAGAAGGTTGGGCGAGAGAAGTTTTCTGAACTCAGGCACCGTTCTCTGGACGTTGACACGGAAGGCGAACCACGTGACTGGCTGGCGCTGATGCTGGACGGTGTGTCGTTGGCGAAAGACCTGTTAGCGGTAGTTGCAGTGGGGATCACAACTGAGGGTCGGAAGGTTGTACTGGACTTTGAGCTTGGGGCGAGTGAGAACGTGACGGCCGCTTCGGCACTGGTGGCAAGGGTTGTAGAGCGGGGCTTTGCGCCGAGCGGGGATCGGCCTCTATTAGTAGTTTTGGACGGCTCGGAGGCATTACGAAAAGCGGTTATGAAGCACTTCCCCAAGGCTCGTATCCAGCGTTGTTTGGTACACAAGGAGCGGAACCTGAAGAGATATCTTGCACGCCGAGACTGGCCAGAGCTGAACGACCATTTTGACCGGTTACGCAAAGCGCAAGGTGCACAGGCAGCGTTGGAAATACTGCGGGAGTTGGACGCTTTCCTAAAGCGCAAGAACGCAGCAGCGCGCCAGAGCCTGCACGAGGCAGGGCTGGACCTGATTCGCATTCATCTGTTGGATACTCCCTCAACGCTGCACAGGAGCCTGCTGAGCACGAATATGATCGAGAACACGATCAGGAACTTTCGTCACAGCAGCGGCCGTGTAAATCGGTGGCGTGTTGAGACAGACCAAGCGGCGCGGTGGCTGGCGACGGGGTTGTTGTCGGCTGAGGAGGGATTCCAGCGTTTGTCTCATTACGGGGACTTGCCCGTGTTGCTCGCGCATTTGAAGACAAAACGGGATTGTAAGAACCTGGGGGCGTTAAAGGAGAAGCTTCCGGACTGGCTACGGAAAGAGGTTCCCCAGGTAGATGAAGTTGAGGACAACGTGTTGCCAGCCTGTGTTGGCGCTGGCAGCCAAGCCATCTGTGTGGTATGATCGGAGAGGTGAACAATCGAGGTCATCAAGAGGTCAGTTTTAACAACGAAGGAGACATCCCCCGCTAACCATCCATCCCGTACCGCCTTACGATAGCTTCTCAAGCGCTCTGGATCAACAT
>JAGLXM010000233.1 GCA_023132915.1 Candidatus Bipolaricaulota bacterium | reverse complement strand
GGAGCGGCGGTCGCAGTGCGTCTTGCTACCGTTGGCTACGGGGTGAGTGTGAACTACCTGACAAACCGTGAGCGTGCTGAGGAGTTGGTGCGAAAGATCGAGGTCGCCGGTGGGAGGGCGTTTGCCTTCCAGGCCGATGTCGCTTTATTCAAAGAGGCCGAGGCGCTGGTGGAGGAGACGGCGAAACGGTTCGGCGGGATACAAATTGTGGTTAACAATGCCGGCTTCTCCCAGCACTGCACGGTGCAAGAGTTGACCATTAAGGACTGGGACCGCTCCCTGGCCGTCAATCTCTCCGCTGCTCTTTACACGGTGAAGGCGGCTCTTCGCTATATAAAGGAGGAGCCTTGGGGACGAATTGTCAATATCTGTTCGCTTCGGGCGATGACCGGTTCGGATCACGGTGCGCACTACTCGGCGGCGAAATCTGGTTTGATCGGTCTGACGAAGTCCCTCGCACTAGAACTGGCTCCGAGAATCACAGTAAATGCCGTCTCGCCCGGCTATACCAATACCGAAATGAACGCTGAGGCTCTAGCGAAGCACGGAGAGAAGATCCGCGCTAAGATCCCGGTAAAACGTGTCGCTGAGCCCGAGGAGATCGCTGCCCTCGTTGCGTTCCTCGCCTCTGAGGAGGCGGGCTACATCACCGGAGAGACGATAAATGCCAACGGCGGGATCTATATGCGCTAGGGTCTGTCCACGCGGCATAGTGACCTATTGCGACTGTGGGCTTTAGGGATGGTTTAAGGATAAAAGAGAGGATCAACCATGAGGTTTCGTGACTATGACCCTGGCAGGGATAAGGAAGCCGTCCATCGAATCTGGCGGGAGATCGGTTGGATAGAAAAGAAGAAAGAGCAAGAGGCGATGGACCTGTTCCTCGAGAGCTCTTGCGCAATGGTGGCAGAGGTAAACGGTGAGGCTGAGAGTCTGGTGGCCACCGTCTCTGGTTCGATCCGCTATCTCAAGGAGGATCTTACGCTCTCCGCTCTGGCGGGTGTGACTACGGGTCGGATTGCCCGCAAGCGTGGACTGGCAAGCCAGTTGGCCGCTATGGCCATAGCACGTGACGCAGCGCAGGGTGCGCTCGTGTCAGGGTTGGGGATGTTTGAGCAGGGATACTACAACCAACTGGGCTTCGGCACTGGCGGATACGAACACTGGTGTTCCTTCGATCCGGCGCAACTTGACGTAGAGCTATCGCCTCGTATTCCCCGGCGTATCACCCCGGACGATTGGGAGGCCGTCCACTCCTCGCGGCTTTCCCGTAATCGTGGCCATGGCTCCTGTAACCTTGAAGCAGCACGTCTCACTCAATCGGAGATGCTGTGGAGCAAAAATGGCTTTGGTCTTGGTTACTATGACGGGGCTCATGGGGAGCTGACGCATCATTTCTGGTATCGGACAGATGACGTAGAGTGTGGTCCCTACAGCATTTCCTGGATGACTTATCAGTATCGTGATCAGTTCTTGGAACTGCTCGCCCTGTTGAAGAGCCTGGGTGACCAGGTTCGGCTGGTGAGAGTGCGGGAACCGCAGGGGATCCAACTCCAGGATTTGCTCAAGAAGCCGTTCAAGATGCGCCAGGTGAGCGAGAAGTCCAAATATGAAAGCAGGATGCGCGCAAGCGCTTACTGGCAGGTGCGTATCTGTGATCTTAATGGATGCCTGGAATGTACGCATCTAGCGAGAGAGAGGGTACGCTTCAATCTGATCCTCACCGATCCGATCGAGGGTTTCCTCGAAAAAGACGCACCGTGGCGCGGGGTAGCAGGAAATTATCTGGTAACCTTGGGGCCTTCCTCAGAGGCAAAACCGGGAACGGACACAACACTCCCCACGCTGAACGCTTCTGTGGGGGCGTTTACGCGTATGTGGTTGGGCGTGCGTCCGGCAACAGGGCTTTCGTGGACCGACGAGCTCTCCGCACCGGAGGAGCTCCTTGAGGCGCTCGACCGTCTGCTTTGCCTCCCTGATCCCAAACCCGATTGGGACTTCTAATTTGGGTAGTGGTTGACGCAAAGTTGACGATTGGTTGACGATCACTGGGCAAGCTCATAGTAAGTAGCTCTGCCCTTACCCTGCCTGGCAACCAAACCATTCTCTAGCAGAGGCCTAATGACGCGATTGGCCATCTCGCGGCTGATGCCAAACATTGATTGAATCTCACTAATTGTGATTCTGGAGTTGGTTTGAAGATGCTTCAGAATTGTCATCTGCCTATCGTCCAGATATATCTGCCCTTTCGCCTCTTTCAATCGCCGATCCAAGCTGAGATCGAGAATGGCTTTCTTCACCCTTCCCATGCTGACGGCCACACCTTCGGTGAAGTATTCCAGCCATTTTGTGATATCGATCGTTTTGGGATCGACGGTCTGAAGAGCGACATAGTATCGGCTGCGATCTTCGTTGTAATAATCGTCCAGAGCGAAGAACCTCTTCGTATCGAAACCGCGCAGATATAGGATCAAGGTAGCTAAGGCCCTTGCCGTCCGTCCGTTTCCATCTACAAAGGGGTGGATGCGGACCAGCTCATAGTGAGAGATCCCGCTCATTAAGACGGGATATAACTCTGCGGCCTCCTCGTTATTGAGCCAGGCCACAAAATTCCTCATCAGTTTTGGTACCTCTTCAACCTCCGGAGGCCCGAAAACTGTTCTTCCGAACCCGTTCACGACCGCCACCGGAACCTTGCGGTAATGCCCTGACCCGGATTCATCCAACAATCCTTTGGTTGTCAGCCGATGGATCTCCAGAATGATCTCTTCAGTAAGCTTAGTCTGCTCTTTGCTTCCCAGCTGGTCGATGTATTCTAGCACCTTTACATAGTTTTCCACCTCGATTTTGTCCTTCTCCCACGCCGGGACCTCCTTGCCCGCCAAGAGGTCTTCGACCTGTTCCAGGGTAAGCCGGTTGCCCTCGATGCTCGTCGAATGGTGGGCCATCTTGAGGATGGCCTCTTTGCGCAATTTGACCTCCCATTGAGGCAAGATCGGGGCATTGAGGATGACCTCCCGCGCTACGGAGATCTCCGCGATGTGATTGATGACCTTGTTTGTGGTTTGGGAATTTGGCTTATACATTCAGATCCTTGAACACTATTAAATGGACTATTTCACGATCTCTTGCCATAATTGATGTAGAATTTGCTCCCGGAGTTTGGTATCGCGGATCGCTCCCAGGTAATTCTCTATTACTCCATCGATCTCGTCTTTCAAGGTTTCTAGGCCAGGAAGGATTTCTCTTAAATAGTTCTCATCCTTGGGCACTTTGACTTTCTCCAAACCCACTTCAAGCCAAACTTTCAGGTAGCGAGCTTCCAATTGAGATGAGCAGTCAATGTGCCTCCTCCCGGCGTAGAGTCTCCATCCCAAGAGGTCCTGTTCGATTCGCGTAGCACCAGCAGCTTTCGGTAGATCCCTTGTATATAAAGGCTTCTGGCTCAAGATCCTCTCGCGATAGAACTTTCCTAGGGTCTCATCGCCAATCTTATCCATCACAGTCTTGACCAGGAGGTCAACGTCAATTCCTCCCTTTGTCTTACGTCTCTTCCCAAAGCTTTGAGCCTTCTCGATCCTCGATCTCACCAAATCTATAACCGCCCTGTAGATCTCCAGTTGCTCTTCTTCGCTGAGCTCCAGGATCTCGCCCATCACGATCTTATCCAGGGCGCGGCGATCGGGTTTGACTTTAGAGAGAGAATCTTCCTCAGCCAAGGTAGCCCCAAGCTCCTCAAAGATTGGACCAATTTGCCGCTGCGCTAGTTTCTTAAAAGCTCTTCTCAACTTCTGGGTTTGCGCTGCCGAAAATTTGGTAGGATCAAGTGTCAAAAGCTGGGTAACTTCGTAGGTCATAACATCCCTTGGACCACCGCCGCCTCCTAACTGACGTCCTATAAATTCAGCCAAGAGGATTACTAGAGAAGAATTTAGAACGGCACCTAGCTCTTGATCTTGTAGTTCTCTTGGTAATATCGCATACAATCGGCAGTCACAGGAAATCTCGTCGCTAGCAGAAAAGACGGGCAGCCTTTCTCTTGCATCTTTTATCCAAAATAGCTCCCCTTTAATTTGTTCTAAATCATACCATCCATAATACGTTGGCTCCGGTGATCGTTTGTCCTTATCAAGCCCAATCCAACTTTCATAGCTCCTTTGTCTTGCTGAACAGGTCGGTCGATTGTGATACCCCTTGCGTTCGCCTTCCTTAATGTATTTCAGGGCGTTAGTGCCTTTCAAATCTTTTCTATCCTTGTGAATCATCAAGACGCGATACTTCAGATCTTCGGGCTTGACAAGGATGGATTTGCATTCTCTAGGACTCTTGATGACATAGTTGGGGATCCAGTTGCCCTCTCCATCCTGGTGCATCCAGAATTCCTTCTCGATGCCGCGGCGCTCTATCTCCTCCTCAGTCAGGTAAAAGAATTCGTTGGCACCAGTGGTAAAGCCGCGTCTTACCTTAGCAATCTCCTTGAGCGGCACGAGCTTGCCCTTCCCCTTCTCCAAGATCTTGAAGAAGATCTCCGGCGCTCGCAGGTATTTCCCCCACTTGGCCCCGACATATTTATCCTTTTCCTGGTCAAATCCCTCCTCCCACAGCTCGGCCTGCTTCTTGGGGAAGATCCTCAGCTCCTCATTCTCATAGAGATCATTATGAGCGAGGATGGTCTTGACCAATTTATCGATCTCGTTGAAGCGACTAAGCTGCTTCTCCCACATGTCTTGGGCAGGAGGGATGAAATGGCGCAGTGGCTTCTTGAGATAGACGAAGCGCACTGGGTTCTCATCCCGCTCCTTCTTGTCTGTGCATTTCTCCAGGATCACAATGCAGGTATTGATATCGGCATCCTCAAACCAGCGCTCTACCTTGGAGGAGATGATGGCGATAATTTTATAATGTTTTGAGAAGAACTCTTGAAGCCCTTTACCGTAGTCCACATCGAGCCAAGCCTCCGAGACGATGAAGCCGAACCGCCCGCCGTTCTGCAGGAATTTCGTCCCATGCACAAAGAAGTAGGCATGGATGCCTGCCCGCTTGGAGATGCTGACGATCTTCTTCTTGCCATCATAAAGGGTGTTCTGGATCAGCTTCTCTTTATATCCCTTCTCCTCAGTGATAGTCGGTATCTCCTCCTGCCTGGTATAAGGAGGATTTCCCACGATGCAATCGACGATCTTGGGGTAGGGGATGGAGACCTTCATTTCACCAAGACCGGCTAGCTCTTTCTTCCGCGCTGCCTCAGCGAACTCCTCTCGCCCTCCAAGCCTTAGAGTGAAGAAATCCTCCTGGAGAATCTGGGGATAATTCTTATCCACCGACAGATCATTGATGGCTAAGTTGATCGTTGCCAGATGAGCGGGGAATTTGGCAATGTCAGTTCCCCATAAAGTTTTTAGAATCTTTTGGTGTGTCAATCGTTGATTCATCAGTTTCTTATGCTGGTAGGCTCTTACTAGAAAGGTTCCTGTGCCGCAGGCAGGGTCAAAGACTTTATCGTTCTCATGCTTTAAGCAGAAGCGCAGGATGAGATCGACAATGTCGGGGTTGGTGAAGTATTGGCCTAGATTATGGCGCTCTTGCGGTGGAATGAGCCTCTCGAAGATTCGCCCGATCACATCGTAGCCGAACGTAGAGAGATCATATCGTCGCAGAATGTCCACCAATTCCTCTATCTCTCTAATCACCTCTTTCTCATCAGGGAAGGCGATAACATCAATGAAATCAGTACTATAGATGGTTTGATAGTCTATTTTTAGCACTTCGTCGAAGAAACTCTGCAATATCTTTTGGAGTTGTGCCCCTTTGAGCAATCCTTGAGGTATTACAAGAGGGGCAAGGGTGTGAGAACGCTTAGCTTGAAGCACAGAGTAGAAGAGGATTTTGTTGACTAGGAGGTAAGCAGCCTGGCGAGCTGCTTTGGCAAAATCGGCCTCCTGCCAGGCGAAGCTCCAATTCTGTTTAGCAAACCAGCTCTGCAAACGAATAGAAAATTTCTGGTCTTTGTGCGCTTGATCTTCGATGATCCGTCTGTAGTATTTTGAAAGACGATTGACCTTATCTCGGAGGCGAAAGATGAGGAGTTCATCGATGGCCGAACGTGGCTCTTCCTTCTTGCCAATATGAACCTCATATAGATCAACTATAAAGCGCTCGAGTCCGGCGATGATACTGTTCTTATATCTCGGCTCCTCAATGAGGTCGAGATCCTCTATCTCGGAAAGGATATATTGATGATGGATCTGCTCCTCGTCGGGCCTACAGCTATTGACCCTCTCGGTGTTAAACCAGATAAGCCTTTGAAAGTTTGAAGTGACAAAATATGGAGCCCTTCGGTGTGTAGCCTTCACCCTTGCTGGTTCTTTGAGCTCTTGCTCGTCAAAGGGATCAAAATAAGGTCGTTTGAATTCGGCTACACACAAAACGTCTTGACTGCGAGGGTTCTTGAAGATTAGGAGATCTGGATATTTATCGTCGGCACTCCGAGTCTCTGCATCAGCCAGGCCTATATCCAGGTCCTTCTTGTCAGCAATCCTATTGATCCATTCAGCTACTTTAGCAACGCAGGTGCGCTCCGTTTTATGAATGGTGGTATCATAAGGGCTGGATATTCTTGTGGGTTTTCCCGAAAGTTTAGACTTCTTCGTGCTCATTGAGGACCTCATTTACAATACGGTGAGCGATCTCAAAAACCGCTGCAAGCCTAATTATCTTGACATCTGCTAGCCCTTTAATCTTTAAGAATTTCTCTAGCGGTTGGTTGGCCATCCCCTTGAAGGAGCCGAACCTTTCGAGGACCTCCCTGGCAATCTTCTCCGCCGGTCTGCCCTTGATACCTGGGGAGATTAAGATTGCCAAAAGCTCGGCATCGGTAAGTGTTTGTGGACCTAGCTCTCTAAGCTTACCTCCGGGGTGATACCAACTTTGATCTAATGAACTCCCCTTGCGCTTTCTAGCCGGAGATTTAGCCATGTGCTTAACTCCCTTTTCTTACCCCCATCAGATTATAAACGTCCAGGCTGCGTAACCAACTTCTTTTTGCCTTTCCCGCTGAAGGTGGAATCTACCAAGCTTGAAAGTGGATCTTGGGACTACGAGCCTATAACAGCGGCTACTAGACCCTGAGGCGCTGGTCTCATCAAGATCGCTGGTGGGCGCTGACGATTGATTGCACCAGTAAAACCTTGGAGATTCGGTGAAAGTGAGGGTCAAGTCGCTTCAAAGTGGCACGAGGGCCAAGCTGATCTTCAAGGCCTCGTCTAGTTTCTTCATCGTCTTGGGGCTGAGTCTGCCCCAGCGTTCGATCAGGCGTCGCTTGTCAATGGTGCGTATCTGGTTGAGTAAGATCACAGAGTCTCTTCGCAACCCGCCTTCTGGGGCGCTTACGTGTACCTCAGTAGGGTACTTTTGGGAACCTACCGTAGTTGTCATGGCCGCGATGATGACAACAGGACTGTACTCGTTTGCGATGTCGTTTTGGATAATGATAACAGGGCGGGTCCTCCCTTGCTCTAAGCCGGTGACGGGATCCAAGTTGGCGAGCCAGACGTCACCACGCTTGTATTCGGGCAACGCTTCCACCTTCTTCACTCTACAATCCGATCCGAGGCCTCCTGCTCAGAGGCAAAGAACTCTTCAGCCATCTGGCGGTCTTGAGTTGCCCGCACCAAGTACTGCTCTTTGAGGCGTTCCCTCAAGGCAACCCGCTCTTCTTCGGCAAGCCGAGCTACGGTTGCCTCCGCGATGTACTGGCTGATCTTGCGTGAGGGAACACGCGTGTGTAACTTGGTCCATAGATCTTCCGGCAAAGTCAGATTTACTCTGCGCTTTTTCATTGTTCCTTCACCCCGTTTGTCGATAGGCCTAGCTATACGTAGAAGAATACATAAAGAATATACATCATAGGGTGCGTATTATCAAGCAAAGGTCGGATCAGTTATGGATGCGGGTTACAGATTCCATGGCAGGCGGGCGCTGCAAGAACAAGACTGAAGTGAGCTCAAGGCCGCTCAAAAGGCCAAAGCGCTCGTTGCAGCGGCTCACTTGCCCGAATAGACTCTGTGCCTCAGAACCGTTTAAGGAGGCCGCCTTTGAAGATACGCGTCATCGATCTCACCAGAGAAATGAAGGACGGGATGGAGGCCTGGCCAGGCGATGCTGTCGGGGTGCGGATCGAGCACCCCGCGCTTGTGGAGCACGATGGGTATAACATTTCCCACTTTACCCACCTTGACTGTCATTGCGGCACCCACATCGATAGCCCGCTTCACTTCATTGAAAGCGGAGAGGACCTCACTGAGATGCCACTGCGGATCCTTCCCGCGGTCGTGGTGAGTACCTCGGGGAAGCGGATTGGGCCGGAGACCTTCCAAAAGGCAGGGCCACTTGAAGGCCGCGCCATCCTCGTTTATACCGGTTGGGACGCCCGCGTGGGAAGGCCTGATTTCTACCGTGATTTCCCCTATGTCACCCCTGAGGCGGCCCGTTTCCTTGCCGGAAGTGGGATTGCCCTCCTCGGCGTTGATACGCCGAGCCCCGATCCTGGCGAGTCGACCGATCATCCAGTGCATCACATTCTTCTTGGCGAGGGGATTCCCATTGTTGAGGGGCTCGTTCATTTGGGGAAAGTAATCGCAGAAGGTGGCACACCGCACTTCATCGCTTTCCCACTAAAAGTAAGGGATCTGGAGGCCTGCCCAGTGCGGGCGGCTGCCCTCTTCTTTACACCTTGACGTTAGGGATTGGTTAGTAGCGATCGGTTATCAGTATTCAGCTCACCCATGGTTAGATGTCAAACTCGGCGACAAGGACTGTATGGTCAGAAGGACGGATTGCCACTCTTGGTTTGATGTCGATCCACGCCTTAAGCGATCGCTTGGCCAAGGGAGACGTTGCCAAGATGTGATCGACTCGCCATCCCTTCCCGCGGGCGACCCCTTCCTTAACGCGATAGTCCCAGAAGGTGTACTGACCAGCCCTTGGTTCATGTTTGCGGAAGACATCGACGAACCCCCACGCCTTCACAGCGGCAAAGGCTTCGTGCTCCTGGGGATGAAAACCGACGTGTCCTGAGAGCCGCACTGGGTCATGCACATCGATCGGTTCCGGAGCAACGTTTAAGTCCCTCACCCATAGCAACGGCTCCTGAGGTGAGAAGTGCCGCTCGAAGTAGTCTTGCAGGCGTGAGAACCAGGCCAGCTTGTAGTTAAACATCGGATCTTTCGGATCCCGCCCCTGCGGGACGTAGGTGTTCACAATCGGAATCCCACGAACTTCTGCCACGAGAAGGCGTGTTTCGTCAGCAGGGCCCCCGTCATCGAGGCCAAAGCGGGGGTTTTTAACCTCTGTGGGCTCTTTTGTGAGCATCGCCACCCCGTTATAGGAGCGCTCCCCGCGGAACAGAGCGCGGTAGCTGACTTTTGCAAATGCCGTTTCTGGAAATGTGGGGTCCTGTACCTTTGTCTCTTGGAGGCAGAGGACATCGGGGTGCTCCTTCTCGAGCCAGTTCATAATGATAGGAATCCTCGCTCTTATTGAGTTTACGTTGAACGTTGCTACCTTGAGAGCCATCGCTTACCTCGTGTCATTCTACCATGAGATCTCCCTGTAGCTCCATCCCGCAGGGTAGGGTTCTTTATGCCTACCACATTGCGATGGGAACGTTAGGGACGTTAGATTCGTGATGGAGCAAGGTCGAGACGGAACTTGCGCAGTGTCGAGCCACCGATGAACTCGCGTAGGATCGAGTTTCCAGGGATGTGCTTCGAGGAGTATGGTACAAGCCAGGCAAGGAAGGCGAGGAGCCGCTCGGCCTCAATCCGCAGTTTTGGGTCCCTTACCTGCAACAGGAGTGGCTCGACGAGTGGTTTTAGCTCCGCCAACTCATAGACCAGAGCGGAGTTGAACATCACGTCGGCCTGTTCTTGGTAGGGGAAGATATTCTGCTTCTCCCCCTGGCGCACATCCTCCCACATAGCGAGGGTCGCCGTGGCACTGTAGCCGCGATTGACCGCGTCGCGGACGATGCGGCGGATGAGGCGCGTATCTGTGGTGGGGACGCGATTATGGCTGTCTAAGTTGAGCTGGGTTAGTGCGGAAACGAAGATGCGAAAGACCTCCTCTTCGGGGAGGTTTTCAAGCAAGTGTGGGTTTAAGCCGTGGATCCCCTCCACAATCAGGATTTGGTCACGCTTGAGTCGTACTGTTGGTCCCTTCTCCCTCTTGCCGCTTTTGAAGTTGTAGTGGGGAAGGGTTACTTTCTCCCCGCTTAACAGTGCGTGTAGCTGCTTCTCGAAGAAGGGGATATCAAGGGCGGTGATGGAATCGAAGTCGATTGTGCCACCGTTCCCCTTTCTCAGGCGCGCCCGTGGCAGGAAGTAGTCATCCATCGCTAATGGGTAAGGATGGATTCCGCCCGCGAGGAGCTGGACAGCCAGGCGCTTGGAAAAGGTTGTTTTCCCCGAGGAGGAAGGGCCGGCGATGAAGACGAGGCGGTGGTCTTCGTCGTGGCGTTTTGCGATGATAAAAGCGATCTCGGCAATCCTTTTTTCGTGCAGCGCCTCCGAGACGAGGATCACTTGCTCGATCCTCCCTGAGCGGATAACCTCGTTCAACGAACCGGCGTCACGCACTCCCAGGACGTCCAACCACTCTCCGTACTCGTTGAACACCTCTCGCAAGGCGGTGAACCGCTGCGGGGGGAGAAATTTCGTCGGATTCTCGTGGCGTGGAAAGCGGAGGATGAACCCTCCGGGGAAGGGCTCCAGGGCGAACGTATGCAGATATCCGGTAGAGGGGACCATGTACCCGTAGAAGTAATCGAGGAAACCGTTTAGGGAGTAAAGGTGAAGGTGATCCTCACCGAAGTCTTTAAGGAGGCGCACTTTGCTCTCTTCCCCTCGGGAGGCGAAGACTTTTCTCGCCTCATCTATGGTGTGATATTGGCGTTCGATCGGTTTGTCCTCCTGCACCAGCCTTCGCATTTGCTCCTTGATGCGGGAGAGTTCCTCGGTGGTAAACGGCTCCCTTCCCTTTACCTCGCAGAAGTAGCCGCCGTAGGGGACGGAATAGTCGATGAACAGGCGCGCTCCCGGGAATAGTTCGTAGGCTGCCACGATCAACAGGAAAGAAAGACTCCGGCAGTAGATCCTCATCCCATCCGAATCGGAGAGGAAGACAGGGCTTGCCTCTACGTCCCGAGGCACCGGCCAGGCGAGCTCGCGCAGTTTCTCCCCGACGATTGCTGCCACCGGTAGATCCTGCCTGTTGGGAAAAGCTGTGTTGAAGAACTCATAAAGTGGGGTGTCCCTCTTTGCCTCGAAGGCCCGGCCATCGGGCAAGCAGACTTGAACACTGTTTCTCGCTTCTGTTTGGCGGATTGGTGAATGCTCGCTTTGCATCTGATTCTACCTCGTTAGTGGGGAGCCCCACTCTATCATGTGAGTGAGGGTGTGTCAACATGGAGAAGCGATCAGCAGTAAGTGGTCAGCATTCAGCCATCAGAAGACTGGTTTGCCTTTAGCTGACGGCT
>JAGLXM010000232.1 GCA_023132915.1 Candidatus Bipolaricaulota bacterium | reverse complement strand
GCACGCTCAGGCCGACATAGAATCTCCCAGATACCGCCGGGGATATTGGTATGCGCACGCGCCAGATCCAACTGGTGGAGCATCATCTCGAAAGGATTAATACGGGGCTTGACGATCTGTTCCCGCACTGCCCTCATCGTGTTTTGTGTTGCCATGTGGCGTTCACCTCCAACACGAAGGTTAGCCAGTTGCTTTGACCAAGAGTAGGTTAGACGACTGCGGTTGCATTTCATTTTTGCACCAAAAGGTGCGGTTGAAACGACGACTCAAATCTGGCATGTTGCGTTTAAGAATGGATCGTTTGACAAAAAAATCTAGCGAGGCATGTCCCTAAAGCGCTGCCATTTGACGGATTAAATCATGCCAAATGGCTATCAAAATCTCACGAGGAGGAGGTATTCCCTTTTCATACAGCCCCTCTTTTACTCGTCTTCTTACATTGGCGAGCAGAGAGCAAGACGGTAGTCTGTAGGCACGAATTATGGAAGACGTGACAAATAAGACAGAAACTTCCCTAGCCACCTGGAATCGAGTCATAGAAATCTATGCTCCGCTTCACGTTCGCTACCCTCTTGGTGAGCTGATCTACAAAGCCGGCAGTTACGCGGCGGGGACTTATCTCGTTTCTAGTGGGTTTGTGAGTGAATATAATATGCCGCAGAAAGGAAGACCCGAAAAATCGCTTTTGGAGATTCTTGGCCCAGGCGACCTTATTGGCCTTGAAGTCTTCTTGGGGGGTCGAACCGAGTTACACCTAAGTTGCGCCCGGGCCATTACGGAGACCGAGCTGTTCTTTTTCGAGCGGGCGGCGTTTATGAAGCTGATCGAAGAAGAAGAGACGATCAAGAGCTATTGCCTAAGCTGTTTGAGTCACCGCTTCTATTCGTTGAAGCAGGGGGCATTTTCTCCTTCCAATACACCGCTCGAAGAGCGGGTGGGCCGTCTCCTTCTTGGCCTCGCGGAGAAGTCCGGGGAACATGGCGAGGAGGGAACGGTCTTTCTCTCCCCAGAGGTCACTCGGGCCACCCTCTCCCAGCTCCTTGGGGTTTCGACCGCTAAAGTGGACCGAGCAATCGCTGCGCTTCCCCAGATTTCGCAGGTTGGAGAGCAGATGGCCTTGTCTCCCGAATCGTTGCGATGCTGGTTAGCCAGCGCGACCGATGTCGGCAAGAGCAGTCTAAAGCGTCTCTTCGATGATGGATAGATAGAACGGCGTAGTACGAGCTCTTTCCTTTAAGTTGTCCATATCAACGATTGTGATCAAGCTCTGCGAGGTGGTGATAAGGTTGCGTTCTCGAAACCGTTTAAGCACCCGCATCAGAGTCTCTATCGATACGCCGAGCATCTCTGCGATAGTCTGGCGTGAAATGGGTAAATCGAGGACGATTCCGGCCTTGTCCTTTTCACCATACTTATGGGCCAGCGCGATCAGGAGGAGGGCCAGGTTACGGTCGGTCGATTCCACCGCCGCGCGGGTGAGCTTGAACTCAAGCATAATCACCTCGCGGGATAACCACCGACATAGATCGGCGAACATGCGAGGATGTCCCTTGCTGAAGGCGAGGATGTTGGAGCGTTCGAAGAAGAGTAGGGTGGACTCCACAAGAGCCTTCGCAAACTGCACGTTTATCGGCTCCCGTTTCAGGAATACCGCCTCCAGGCCGAACATCTCTCCAATCGCAAGGAACCGGAGCATGCGCTTCTCCCAGCCCTTGCTCGCATACTTCCCGATCGATACGAGGCCGGATTGAACGATATACACCCCCGCGGCGTAGGAGCCCTCTTGAGCGATGAGTTCTCCCTCATCGTAGTGCACCGGAAGTGATATCCGCTGCAATTCCTCAACTTCCGCAGGTTCCAGGGAGGGGAGGACGCGCGCAAGAAACTCTTTCCTCTCCTCCATCACTGAAACAGTTTTGGACATGGCATTCCTCATTTTAAAGGTACTGGACTCTGCAGGGCAACTAACCGATTAGAAACGAGGAGGACCCCGCGTTCTCATGAGAGGCCATCCTCGTATTCATTTATTGCTTATGCGAAAGATGGGCTATACCCAACCCCTCAGTCGCATCGCCTCAGCAACTCGTTGGACCGCAACCATGTAGGCCGCTGTTCGGTTGTCGACGTTGTTTACCTCCGCCATCTTGTGAATATCGTGGAAGGCATGGGTCATCTTTTCCTTCAATCGCTTTTGAACTTCTTCCAAGCTCCAGTAGTAACCACCGATATTTTGTACCCACTCGAAGTAGGATACGGTTACCCCACCAGCGTTACACAGGAAGTCTGGAATAATGTACTTGCCGTTCTTATAAAGGATCTCGTCCGCCTCGGGAATGGTGGGGCCATTCGCCACTTCGGCGATGAGCTTCGCTTTGACCGCACCGGCATTCTTCTCGGTAATGACATTCTCAATCGCTGCGGGAACCAGTACGTCCACATCGAGCTCAAGGAGTTCCTGATTTGTGACAGCCTTGCTCCCCGCAAGGCCTGACACCGAACCGGTCGCCTTCTTGTGCGTAAAGGCAGCCTGTGGATCGATGCCATCGGCGACGTATACCCCGCCGCGCGAGTCGGTGACGGCAACGACTCTACTCCCGGCGAGCTCCTCCATCAGCTTTGCCGCAAAGTAGCCGGCGTTTCCATAACCCTGGACGGCAACGGTCGCACCCTTCAAGTTGAGGCCGATCACTTTGGCAGCTTCGAGAATGGTGTACACCGCACCGCGAGCGGTGGCGTCCCCACGACCGAGCGATCCGCCAACCGGGATCGGCTTACCAGTGATCACCCCAGGGGCGTTGTAGCC
>JAGLXM010000231.1 GCA_023132915.1 Candidatus Bipolaricaulota bacterium | reverse complement strand
CGCGTTCGACCTGCTCGACACCGGATGGAATAGACGAATCATCCGCGTTTGACAGTGAACGATCCCGTCTGTATACTCAATGTAGATACATCGACGATTGGGAGGTAGCTATGCGGACGAAGATCCAGAAATGGGGAAACAGTCTGGCTTTACGAATCCCGAAGTCCTTTGCCGAAGAAACGGAGGTGGAAGCGGGCTGCACGGTCGATCTTTCCGTAGCAGACGGCCGGCTCGTCGTCAGCCCGGTGCGTTCAAAGAGGTTCGAGCTGTGCGCACTTCTGGCCAAGGTAACAAAGGAGAACTTGCACGCCGAGATCTCCACGGGAGAGCCAACAGGACGGGAGGCCTGGTAGTGACGAGCCGCTATATCCCCGCCCAGGGCGACATCGTCTGGCTGCAGTTAAATCCGCAAGCTGGCCATGAGGAGGCGGGGCGGCGGCCCGCTCTGGTGGTCTCGCCGAAAGAGTACAACCGCAAGGTCGGGCTGGCCCTCTTCTGCCCGGTGACCTCACAGGTCAAGGGGTACCCTTTTGAAGTCTTTCTCCCCTCAAGTCTGGCAACTTCAGGTGCGATCCTTTCCGATCAAGTCAAGAGCCTGGATTGGCGAGTGCGGAAAGCAAAACGTCTGTGCACAGCACCAGAAGAAGTAGTGGAGGAAGTGCTGGGAAAGATCCTGACTCTGATCAGGAAGGAGTGAGGGGTTTTAAGCCATGGAGCGGAGAGAAGAGAATCCAAAAAAACAAGACCAGGCCCCATTTTGTGACTAATACAAGCTGAGCTTGGGCGGCAAGAGGCTTTCTCGCGATCCCTTGGTGCACGTATTCCTGAGAACTGGCCGCCAGAGATCCTTGTCGATGCACTTCCGTTTTTCTTAGCGCAACTCAAAAAGGATCCTAAACTTGCGGGTTGGCTCTCGCGGTACTTCGTGCTGCAGGCGAAGGAAGAAGAATTCCTACTTGTGGGAAGTGGCGGGTTCAAAGGCTCTCCTCAGCCAGACGGAACGGTTGAGATTGGCTACTCGGTTCTTCCTCAGTATCAAGGGCGCGGATATGCCACCGAGGCTGTTGCTGTGTTGCTCTCCTGGGCCTTTTCCCATAAGGAGGTAGCCCGCGTCATAGCAGAGACAACGCCTGAGAATAGATCCTCTGTTCGAGTGCTTAAAAAGCTAGGATTCACCTGCATTGGACAAGGTTCGCAGGCTAGGACAATGCGCTTTGAGTTGGTACGGGAACGCTATCACGCTGAGGAGAGCGTCTGACAAGTCGCTTCGCCTGATTGCGCCATCAAGTGTTGTAAAAACTCATTTTCTTGTTTGGCACTGTGTTTTGATGTTATGGTCTTAGTGGCTGCGACTGCGCTGGTTGTTCTTGACTTCCTTTTGCCACCGCACATCCCCTAAACTGGTTGCAAGACACTGGTTAAGGAGGTGATGAAATGCCAAGCGCGTGCGGTCTAGCTTGTGAAGTCTGCGGGTTTCTGGAGAAGGGGTTATGTCCTATCGGCGGCTGCGTACCAGGGAGCGATCCAAAAAGCACCGGAGAAGCTCGAGAAATTCAAGGAAGCGATGGGTCATCCATGCATGATCCTTGAGTGTGCGATCGGAAAACAGGTCGATCACTGTACAAGGTGCGACCAGTTCCCCTGCGAGGTCCATTACAAACAGGAGATCTATAGCCATAAACTCCTCAACATGATAAAGGGCATGCTGGGTAAGGAATAGGGCGAGGCCAGGTCAACTTCGCAGCGCCGCGACCGTTACGGTCGCGGCGCTGCGCGTGTATGGCTTTTGTTGTGGCGGGTGCCCAAAGCGCTGTAGGCGACGTGGCTATCGATGTAGTTATCTGCATGCTGTTTGAGAGGAGCCGGAATGACACCTCAGGCTCAGATAGGAGTCAATCCTTGGGAATTCCATCCGCTGACGCCGGAAAGATGGGCTGATTTTGCGAAGCTCTTCGGCAAGTGCGGGGCTGCTGGTGGTTGTTGGTGCATGTGGTGGAGGCTCTCGAAGCGGGAATTTGATACTCAGAAGGGTGAAGGCAATCGCAGAGCAATGAAGGCGATTGTGGACTCTGGTCTTGTTCCAGGTATCCTCGCATACCATGAAGGACAACCGGTAGGCTGGTGCTCAGTGGCACCCCGAGAGGAGTTTCCAAGACTGGAAAGATCCAGAATCCTAAAACCCGTGGATAAGCAGCCTGTTTGGTCTGTGGTGTGCTTCTTCGTTGATAAACTGCACAGGCACCGAGGAGTTTGCCGCACGGTTGCTCGAGGCGGCAGTGGAGTACGTAAGAGAGCGGGGAGGAAGTATTGTTGAAGGCTACCCCGTGGAGCCGAAACGGAGTGGCATACCCGACCTCTTCGCCTGCCATGGCCTTGCCTCTATGTTCCGTGGCGTTGGGTTCACAGAGGTCGCCCGCCGCTCTGAGACGAGGCCGATGATGCGCTATGTCGACTCTTGATCGTCAGCCGGGGATATCAAGGAGAAGAAAGCTTTAGAAAGTGCTATTTGCGCGTTGACGGTTCCACTTAAGCGAACTACAATATTTAGGCGTTAAAGCCAGAGTGGCGGAATTGGCAGACGCGCGAGGAATGTGGGGGTCGTGTCTTGCCTCTTGCATCCGCGGCCTTCCCGCGCTCCATCATCTTTCCCGACTTTTCCGCAATCACTAAGACGAGAGGTTGAATGGCATCGTAGTGATGCCCACCCCACCAAAGCAGGTGCTTGCCGCAGGCGTCCCTGTGGACAGGAATTCCCGCGACAACCCAGAAAAGAAACGAGCAGGCCGAAAGAGTCGACCTGCTCACCAAAGAATCGATAGCGGACTCAGTACCGGCGTCGGCCTCCGCTCTGTCCCCCTTGTCTCGGGGGACGTCGCTTCTTGTTGCAATCCGCACAATAAACCGGACGATCGGATGAGGGCATGAAGGGAAGCTCCTCGATCTTCTTTCCACACTCCGCGCAGTGCAAGTCGAGATGTCGCACATCGACCATTCTTCGCTCCTGAAATGCCATTTCCTCTCCTTTTTCTCCCGTGCCGGCAGCACCGTTTGCTGACGACCGGAGACTATAGATATCTAACAGTATACCGATTCGTGCCTAATTAAACGAAGTATCGGCGGGGTTGAGTCTCAAACATACAGCAAGTTCGTGTCTTGCCTCTTTTATCCGCGGGCCTTCCCGCGCCCCATCATCTTCAGGCGTTCCCTCAGATGAGATTGATATGTGCCCTTACCACCGGTCCTTTAGAAATTCGGCGTATACTGTTCGCACACCTTAAAGGCAAGGGCAGGATCAGGTGTGTAGGCGGTTGACCTTCGCCCTCTCCCTAGCGGAAGATCCGCCGAAGCTCATCGCGTAGCGCCCGAAGCGCAATACGTAGTTTGGTGAAGAAAGGAAGGGTAGAAGCCACAGGCCACTTCCACACAATCCCCACTACCACAAGGACGACCACAACGGTCATCAGGAAGTGGAGAAACCCGCAGGAGAGGCTCAGGACCACCGCGATCAATACAACGACAAGGCAGAGGGCGAGGTCGGCCGCAGTGAAACGGCGCGCCTGTTGGCGGACCGCGTTTCTCAACGACCGGTAGGCGAGCCTGAGCTTGTCCGGGAAACTCGCCTTAACCCCCCGTGGCCACTTCCACACAAGGCCGATCAATCCAAGGACGATCAAGAGATCAAGAAGGTTTCCGATCACACCAAGTGCGACCCCCAGGACGACCCCCAGGGCGAGAAGTACAAGCGCCAGTAGAAACAGGGCAAGCGAGAGCGGAGAGAGAAAGATCATCGGAGCCAAAAGCCCGAGCGGTAAAAGAAAAGGAAGGAGGAGAGCTAAAAGCAGGACGCGCACGATCCAAACGAACAGGGTCATCGTAGTCTCACCTTTAAGCTCGGACGGGTAACGCCTCTTATGAGCTTCTCCTTCCTCATATAAACCGGACGATCTCTGGCAATGGGCGACGGGGTGACCCAGTTGGGGACTCTGCCGGGTGGCCGATCGGGATGATCGCCATCAGTTCCTCGCCTTCTCGTGCTTCAACCAGCGTCTCGATCGCCTCGTCACGTGCCACCCCCATCCAGCAGGCACCCAATCCGAGGGCGTGGACCGCGAGCAGTATGTTCTCGATCGCCGCACCGATCCCTTGTGCATCCTTTAACTCATCATAGCCCGCATCGTGGTCCAGAAGCACAGCAAGCGTTACTGGCGCTGCCGCGACCATCCCTTTTTGTGGCACTAGCTTTGCCAGCTCCGCTCGCCGCTCGTCGCTTTCCACCACAATAAATCGCCATGGTTGGGAGTTCTTCCCCGACGGGGCGAAGCGGCCTGCCTCAAGGATCGTCTCGATCTGCTCTCGTGTAACTTTTTCGCTTGTAAACCTGCGGATGCTCCGCCGCTTAACTAGCGCCTGTAAGATCTCGTTCATCTCGCCCTCCCTGCCAAGAATTATACCAACGCTTTAAACTTCCTGGCCAATAGCGACTCCAAAGCAGGTGGTAGCGCATCCTCCTCGCAAGTAGAATGAACACAGTTGCCAAGGAAAGGGAGGTCTATTCGTGGAGGGCAAGATCAAACAAGCGATCGCAAGGTGCAGCGCCGACTACACTGAGGTGCGCATCGAGCGCGAACGTCGCAGCCAGGTGCTTTACCGTAAAGACAAGCTTGAGAACCTTGAGACCTCGAGCGAGTTGGGCGGAATTGTCCGCTGCCTGAAGGATGGGGGCTGGGGAATCGCGGTTTTCAACGAT
>JAGLXM010000230.1 GCA_023132915.1 Candidatus Bipolaricaulota bacterium | reverse complement strand
CTGATCAAATTCTTGAAGAGGCAGAAAGAGCTGAAGCAGAAGTACTTGTTCCTACCATCATCTTAGCGGAGATCACCCATATTGCCCAAAGGAAGAAGATCAAGGTCACTATTGACGAGGTTTTAGAGCGCGTTCAGCAGGGAGATGGGTTCATTATAGTTCCCTTTGACTTCCCGGTCTTACAAATTATGCTGAAGTTGCCGGAGGAATGGGAAATCCACGATCGAATTATTGGAGCAACAGCCTATTACTATAGCGCAAAACTCATTACCAAGGACGAGATCTTGCGAGAGTCCAGTGAGATCGAGACGATATGGTGAAAGCGAATTTACAATTGCGAAACGCGGATTTTGAATTTGTAGTTCCTACAACGGCTAAGGGGCATCGCAGTTGATTTCCAATTCGCAATTCCGAAATTCGCACTCCGCAATTGGAGCTCCTCATGACCGACTTAGTGGTTTGTAGGTTTGGGGTTGCAATACGAAATTCGCCCTTCGCAATCCGCAATTCACGATTCGAAATCGGACACTCCGCAATTCACCTAGTGCACAAGGTGCAAGCGGTCGAGGCTTCGATTCTGCAATGTATGTATAATGAAACGAGGAGGTGAGAGAAAGTGGCTAAGCTTATGCTTGAGATATCTGAGGATATTGTAGACGCACTCCGTTTGCCTCCTAAGGAAGTGGAGGGGGAATTGCGGAAGGAATTAGCGTTGGCATTGTATCAGCGTGGTGTGCTTTCCTCAGGTAAAGCACGTGCTCTCATTGGCGCGACACGTTGGGAGTTTGAGGAACTGCTGGGAAAGCGGCAAATCCCGCGTCACTATACGGAAAAGGACTTGGAAGAGGACCTTCGCTATGCCCAAAGCTGTCAGTGACTCGTCCACCTTGATTCACTTAGCAGGAATTGGACGCTTGAAGCTTCTGAGACAGTTCTACAAGAAGATTCTCATCCCGCCGGCAGTCTGGAAGGAGGTTGTGGAAGAGGGGCAGAGCAGACCCGGCGCCCGCGAGGTTGAAGAAGGCCACCGCTCAGGGTGGATTGCTGTCTCCGCGCCCCTGCGTCGGTTGAAGTACATTTCGAAATTCGAATTTCGAAATCGGACAATCCGCAATCCCCCGTCCTCGGCCAGCGGAGGCTCAGGTATCAGTTTTGAACCTATGCCCTAATGCCTAATACCCAAAACCGGAAAGGAATAGAGTTGTAGCGTCTCAGCGGAAGTGTTTAGGAACAATATAGGAGGTGCAAGCGATGGGTAAGATGGTCCTAGAAATCTCTGATGAACTGGCCGAGGCTCTTCGGGTACCGCCCGAGGAGAAATTGGCTCGATTGCGCCAAGAACTGGCGGTGCGATTGTATCAAAAAGGCCTGCTGCCCTTCGGCAAGGCTCGCGAGTTGGCCGGGATGAGCAAATGGAAGTTCCACGTTTTATTGGGCGATGAAGGGATTGTCCGCCGCTATGACGTGGAGGAACTGAAAGAAGACCTGAGGACATTGGAGGCTCTCGGTTGAACGCAGTGGCGAATTCGTCTGTCTTCATCGCCCTGAGTACGATCGGACAACTTGAGTTGTTATTCCACCGATTCCCAGAGGGCATTCTCATTCCTCAGGCCGTTTGGCGTGAAGTTGTGGAAACAGGGAGAGGACAACCTGGGGCGGCGGAGGTTGCGTCCGCTTCATGGATCACGGTATGCGCGGTGAAAGATGAGCGTTTAGTATCTCTACTCCGCATAGAATTGGATGAAGGAGAAGCAGAGGCGATTGCTCTAGGCCATGAACAGCAAGCAGAGGTGGTTTTGCTAGATGAAAAGGATGCTCGTCGAGTTGCGCGACGGCTGGGTCTAGCGGTCCTGGGAACGGTGGGTCTCCTAATCTGGGCTAAACGTGCCGGACTGGTCACCAGCCTGCGAGAGCAATTGAACGCGTTACAGACACAGGGGAAGTTTCGCCTGAGTCCGTCTGTTTATGAAGAGGCCTTGCACGTTACCGGGGAAGTTGAATCATGAGCGACATTGCCATTCGCGTTGAGAATCTGAGCAAACGCTACCGCATCGGCCAATACGTCGGCAGTGGTGCCCAATACAGGACCCTGCGCGAGAGCCTGACCAATGCTGTGTCCGCTCCACTCCGC
>JAGLXM010000023.1 GCA_023132915.1 Candidatus Bipolaricaulota bacterium | reverse complement strand
CTGACGCAGCGCACCCTTGATAGTCTACTCGCGGAGATTGAGCACCCAGCTAGACGGCAGATGGGTGGGTGGATTGCCCGTCTCCCCCGTTCCCGCACCGATGGGCAAATCGCACGGGTGCGCGAGTTGGCTGAAGCCCTGCGCGTGATTAACATACGCCTCTTCTCCGGCCTTGCCGATTGCCTTGCTCAGGAGCGACGGGGTCCCACCCCCCTTCTAGAGGATCTCCACCCAGAGGTCGAGCGGATCCTACGGACGCTCAAGGAGCTACAATCGACAATTGAAACAATCGGCGAGGCGATTGACGAGCCGAAGGCGCGACACGAGGCCGACGGTTTGATCGCGGAGATCGAGGCGGTCACCTCTCTACTCGCCGCGTTGTTTGGCCCTTTAGAGGAGAACACCGTTTACTGGTACGAGCGGATAAATGAAGGAGTAACCCTCCACTCCTCACCGCTTGAGGTGGCAACCTCTCTTAAGGAGGCTCTCTACCCAAAGCTTAAAGGGCTGGTTCTGACGTCGGCGACCCTCTCCCTCGGGGGAGGGTTCAGCTACCTGCGTGAGTCCCTGGGACTTGCTGCCGCCCCGGCGGAGGTGACCTACACCACGGTCGAGGGCCCCTTCTCTCTTAATGAGCGGATGCGCCTTTACCTCGCCGAGTTTCTCCCTCCGGTCGACGGTCCAAACGAGGTGTATGCCAAGGCGATCGCCTCCCTTGTAAGCCAGGTAGCGAGGGAGACCAAGAGGAAAGTCTTGGTCCTTTTTACCTCTTACCTTCTCCTGCGCGCCGTCCATGCGTGTATCGGAAGGGACCTGCCAGTTGTTGCCCAGGGGATAGATGGCCCCCGCAGCAAAGTAATTGAGCGGTTCAGGGGCAGCGATGGAGGCGCGATCCTCCTTGGCACGGACAGCTTCTGGGAGGGGGTGGATCTTCCTGGGAAGGACCTGGAAGTGCTTGTCATTACGCGGCTTCCGTTTCCCGTCCCTACCGACCCCGTGCTCTCTGCCTTGGGGGAGCGTCTAGCACACGAGGGGAGGGACCCGTTCTTGGAGCTTTCCGTTCCACTGGCTATTCTCAAGCTGCGCCAGGGGGCCGGCCGGCTGATTCGAACGAGGAGCGATCGCGGTGTGGTGATCATCACCGATCATCGTATCTTACACAAGAGCTATGGTCACATGTTCGCCACATCGCTTCCAGTTACGGGAAGGAAGATGAGCAGTCTCAGGGAACTCCTTCTGGATCTTCACTCGTGGTTTGACTACTCTTGAACTCAGTCACCATTACCATAGGAGATAACTATAAGTACTGGTCTTGTCATCTCATCCCCTTCGGGATTGCCTTCCTCGAACGGAAAGATTGACTTTCGCGTGCTGAAAGGGTAGAATGCAGGTGATAAAGTGATTTACATCTCTGATTGGGTTGTCCTAATTCTGGTCTGATGAATGTTTCCGTGGTGGTGCCAGCATACAACGAGGCCTGTCGAATTGGCGCTGTTCTCCGTCCCCTCGTATCCTGTTCTCATGTAGATGAGGTAATCGTGGTCGACGACGGATCCGACGATGGCACCGCTGAAGTGGCCAGTCGTTTGGGGGTACAGGTAATCTCCCTTCCAGAGAACCGCGGTAAGGCAGCTGCACTCGACGAAGGAGTCGCTCAGGCACGAAATGACATCCTTCTCTTTCTTGATGCCGATCTGGTTGGACTTAAGGAGGAGCATATAGAGCGGTTTATCAGCGCCTACCGACCCAGGGAAGTAGATATGGTGGTAGGGGTCTTCGCCAACGGTCGTATGAATACCGATATTGCGCAGAAGATCAATCCGTTCGCCTCTGGACAACGCATGCTCTCTAAGACCCTTTGGGAACGGGCGAAGGAGAACGTGGAAGAGATGGATTACGGTATCGAGATAGCCCTCTCTAAGCTGGCGGCGAAAGAGGGGTGGCGCAAGGAGAGGGTGAAGCTTGACGGAGTGACCCATATCCTGAAGGAGGAGAAGCGGGGGTTCACCAGGGGGGTGCGTGACCGGCTCAAGATGTACGGGGATATGATCAGGTGGCTCGTGAAGAAGGTGTAGGATGAAGGTCGCGATCGGCTGCGATCACACTGGCGTGGCATTGAAGCGTGCTCTCATTAAGCGCGTCCTTGTCGGCTACACGATCATCGATCTTGGAACCGATTTACCGGAGCCAGTCGACTATCCGGATATTGCCAAGCGGGTCTCCAGTGCGATTGCGGCCGGAGAGGCCAAACGAGGAATCCTTATCTGTGGAACCGGAATCGGTATGGCGATGGCCGCAGGGAAGATGGCGGGGATCCGGGCGGCGACGTGCATGGAACCCTATTCGGCCGAGATGAGTAGGCGCCACAACGATGCGAACATCCTTTGCCTGGGGGCGAGGGTGATCGGGGTAGAGATGGCGGAAAAGATTACAGAAACGTGGCTTACCACCCCCTTCGAGGGGGGGAAACACGCGCGTCGGGTTGACAAGATTGGATAGGCACTAAGCGTTAGAGGCAAGGACTTAACTACCGAATGACTATCCATTGGATTACCTTTTTTCTCGCTTCTTTGGCGATCATCATCGCCGGAGTCAAGCTAGCCTCCTTCGGGGAGGCGCTCGGAAAGCGAACTGGAATCGGTCAGGGGTGGATTGGGCTGTTGTTTCTTGCCACCATCACCTCGATCCCCGAGTTGACCACCACCGTCACCGGGGCAACGATCAACGCCCCCAACATTGCTGTGGGCAACGCCCTGGGGAGTAACATGTTCAACGTCGCCATCGTTGCTGTCATGGATATTCTCTTACTCGGGCGTGGCCCGTTCTTGGTTAAAGTACGCTCTTACCACATGATAAGCGGTGGTTTCGCTATTTTGCTCACCACGCTCGTCATCCTCGGAATTGCGGTCGATCCCGGAGTGGAGATTCTGGGACTAAGTCCGATCAGCCTGATTATCCTCCTTACCTACCTCTTCGGGATATTCATCCTTTACCGTGTTGAGAAGAGGGAAGGGGTCACTGAGCTGGCTGAGGCGGGAACTATGTCGCTTGTCCGAGCGGTCGGTGGGTTCCTCATCTGTGCTGCGGTGATCATCACCGCTGGAGTCTTCCTGATTCACGCAAGCAAGGCAATTTCGGTCGAGACCGGGCTTTCGGCTTCATTTATGGGGGCGATCCTGGTGGCGGTTGTCACCTCGCTTCCCGAGCTTTCTACCTCGATCGGAGCGCTTAAAATTGGGGCGTATGACATGATCCTGGGAAACCTGTTCGGCTCGAACATGTTTAATATCCTGACCGTCTTTGTCGCCGACGTCGCCTTCCGCCGTGGAGCGATCCTTGCCCGTTTGGGTATAGGAAAAGACGACCAGTTAATCGTTGCCTCTTTGGGGATCGGTCTCACTGCTATCGCGATCATCGCCATCGGCTACCGCTCCCGTCGTCGTGTCCTTGGGATGGGGGTCGACGCCGCTTTACTCCTCACTGCGTACCTGCTCGGAACTTACCTGATTATCTATCGTGGAATCAATATTTGAGGTGATACAATTATGGAACTGGCACAACTAAGGGGGAAAAACATTAAGTCACTCCGGGAACTCGCTCAAGAACTTAAGATAAGAAATGGAACGCAGTTTGGAAAAGAGGAGCTCCTGCGAGCGATCATGGTGCAGCTCTCCAAAGCGAACGAACTGCGTTTCAACGACGGAATCTTGGAGATCCTTCCCGACGGGTATGGGTTCCTGCGCGATGGTAACTGTCTGCCAGGGAGAAATGACATCTACGTCTCCCCCTCGCAGATTAAGCGCTTTGCTCTAAGAGGCGGGGATTTGGTGGGCGGGTTGATCCGGGCCCCAA
Organism: Candidatus Bipolaricaulota bacterium; assembly: GCA_023132915.1. GTDB lineage: Bacteria > Bipolaricaulota > Bipolaricaulia > UBA7950 > UBA9294 > UBA9294. The sequence goes on along the minus strand of JAGLXM010000023.1, from coordinate 613 downwards.
AGAACGATGAACGTTACTTTGCCCTCCTCAAGATAGAACAGATCAATTACGGCGATCCTGAGGAAATGCGCCATCGCCCGGAGTTCCGGGAACTCACCCCGCTTCACCCGGATGAGCGCCTGAGGTTGGAGCACTCCCCGGAGGACATCGCCACCCGGATTATCGACCTGTTTTGCCCGATCGGTAAGGGACAGCGGGGCCTGATTGTCTCTCCACCGAAGGCAGGGAAGACGACACTCCTCAAGGATATCGCCAAAGGGATCAATCTCAATTACCCTGATGTCAAGCTCTTCGTCCTGTTGGTCGACGAGCGGCCGGAGGAAGTGACCGACTTTAGGCGATCGATCGCAAGCGGTGAGGTGATCGCTGCAACCTTCGATCAGGAACCGCGGCATCACACGCGGATCGCTGAGCTTGTCACCAATCGGGCAAAGAGGCTGATAGAGGTCGGTCGTGATGTGGTGATTCTCATGGATTCGATCACCCGTCTGGCGCGTGCCTACAACCTCTCGATCGCGCCATCAGGGAAGCTTCTCTCAGGCGGGATGGACCCAACTGCCTTGTACAAACCAAAGGAATTCTTCGGGGCAGCTCGCAACATCGAGGAGGGAGG
>JAGLXM010000229.1 GCA_023132915.1 Candidatus Bipolaricaulota bacterium | reverse complement strand
TTGATGAGTTGGATCTCGGTGGAATAGTCGGTTTTGTCAAGCGGCACATAGATCACCGGGGAGATCTCGAAGGGTTGACCATGGGTCTCCCAGTAGTACTTGAGACCAATGCCGTTGCTGTATCCCCAGTCGTAGTCACCGGCAAGGAGCGCGACCTTCTTAACCCCCATCTCCTCGAAGAACTGCCCCGCGAGCTGGCCGGCGAAGAAGTCGGAATATCCATAGTAAGCAACCCATGGAGTAAGTGGCACTTCACCAGGCGGAAGGTACTTGGTCATGCTCAGGTGGCCACCGACGAAATAGGGGAGTTTGTACTGAGGACAAAGCTCACAAGGAACTCTGATTGTCGTCTCCAAAGCTGTTCCACCAGCGACATCGGGGCGCCATGTTTGGATTTCTCTTAGCAGTTTCTGTCTTAGCTTTGCAGGATCTGTTTCCGTATCGATAACCTTATATTCGATCTTGCTAAATCCGTCGATACCAACCGCGTTGATCTCCTCGATCGCTAACCGCATCGCTTTGTCGTAGCCTGGGCCAATATTGCCTGCAACACCAGAAAGGGCCACGGTTGCAAGTATTCTGATGGGCTCTTCCTCCGCCAACACTACATAGCTTCCAGCTAGCCCTACCATAAGAACCAGCGCAACAAGATAAATCAACCCTCGCTTCATGCTCTCATACCTCCTTATTGATGGTCCGTTAGCTAAACTCTGAAACTTGGCTTCGTCTTATAACCTCACCTCCTTTCACTTTTTATTGACGAACTGAACTTTCGAAATCTTCTCCTCCATGTTTCAAAAGGCTATCCTTCATAAATGCCACGTACATGGTCCACTATAAATAGCAAGCCCGTTATTGTCAAGCGGACGCATTGCCTCTCACTGTTTGATCGGTTTTCCTCATTCATCCAGAAATTTGAAACATTACCGACTATTAGCCACAATGGGGAGGAGAACTAGAAGGTAGGCTAGGAATGTCTGCTCCTAAGGAAGTCCTTGAACTGACCGAGCGATTCGAACGCAATCGCGATGCCTATCGCTCCCACGAGTACAACGAAACTCAAGCGCGGCGGGAGTTCATCGATCCATCGGTGCACGCGAAGTCACTCATCCAGCGCCAGATCGGCGCGATCGACAAGCAGATCGACCAACTGGTCTACGAGCTGTATAGCTTCACGAAAGAGGAGATCAAGATTGTGGAGGGGGCAACGCGGTGAAGGTCAAACTCCACCCGCATGCACAAGCACGGATCTTGGAACGATGAGCTACTGAAAGGGAAGTGATTGCCACCGTCGAAAACGGAGAGCAGTTTCCCGTTAGGTTCGGCAGACGGGGTTTCAGGCGCAACTTCTCCTGTAAGGCGCAATGACGTGGCAAGCACTACGTCAGCAAGC
>JAGLXM010000228.1 GCA_023132915.1 Candidatus Bipolaricaulota bacterium | reverse complement strand
GCTATGAGCCAGAGTTGCTCTAGCTCGCCGAAAAGTGGATGATCGAGGAACGGTCAAGTTTATTTAGGTGGTGTGGTGGAAAATAGGAAGCTGAAAGAAGCGCTGTTAATGGCAATAAAGCAGGCGGCGACGACCCTACCCGCGGACGTAGTTGATGCCCTTAAGCAGGCGAAGGCCGTGGAGACTTCCGAGCTAGCAAAGCTGCAGCTTGAGATGATCCTGCATAACATCGAGATAGCGCGTGCGGGATCGGTCCCCATGTGCCAGGACACTGGAATTTTGACCTTCTTCATCAAAGCGGGGGTAGACAGTCCCTACCTCAGGTGTTTACGAACGCTGATCACAGAGGCGGTCGCCGAAGCGACAAGAGTGGTTCCACTGCGACCGAACACGGTCCACCCGTTTACTTTTAAAAACTCCGGAAACAACCTCGGACGATTTATGCCGCACATTGACTGGGAGTTAGTCGACGGGGATGAGGTCGTTATCAGTCTCCTTGCTAAAGGGGCAGGAAGCGAGAACTGCTGTGCACTTAAGATGTTACTCCCCGTCGCAGGGGTCAAGGGGGTTAAAAAGTTCGTTTTAGACCATGTTGTCGGATGCGCTGGCCAACCTTGTCCTCCGGGAGTGATTGGCGTGGGAATCGGTGGGGGGGCCGACCTCTCGCTCAAGCTGGGGAAGTTAGCTATCCTGCGTGATGTCGGCTCGCGCCACCCCGATCCTGCGATCGCTGGTCTAGAGCTTGAACTCCTGGAACTCATCAACCAGAGCGGGATCGGTCCGATGGGGGTCGGCGGGGTGACCACCTGCTTGGATGTTCACATCGAGTACGCGCACCGGCACCCCTCCTCCCTTCCGGTGGGAATCATCTACCAGTGCTGGGCTGATCGCCGCAAGAAGGTAAAGATCGATGCTAATGGTAGGGTGGAGGTAAGGTAGGTGAATAAGTTCCTTCATACCCCACTAACCGAGGAAGATATTCGGGCCTTACACGTCGGCGACACGGTCCACATCTCCGGGAAGATGTTCACCGCCCGGGACGAAGCTCATCGACTGATGCTCAAACGCCACGAGAACGGCGCAGAGATCCCGTTTGATCCCTCGAAAATGGCTCTGTTTCACTGTGGGCCGGTGGTAAAAAAGGAGGATGCGGGCTGGCGGGTGATCTCCGCCGGTCCCACCACGAGCATCCGTATGGAACTCTTCGAGGACAGATTCCTTACTGCCTTCGGCACCAAGATGGTCATCGGTAAGGGGGGGATGGGAGACAAAACCCTTGCTGCCCTGCGAAAGGCGGGAGCGGTGTACGCTCATTACCCCGGTGGGGTCGGTGCGCTTGCTGCCCAGGCGATCACGCGGGTGGCCGACGTCTACTGGTTGGATGAGATTGGTATTCCAGAAGCAGTGTGGATCCTCGATATCGAGCTCTTCGGGCCACTCACGATCACCATGGACAGCCATGGGAAGAGCTTGTATCGCGATCTGGAGGAGTCGATCAAGAAAAACTTGGAACGAATCCACGAGCAGATCGCTAAGGGGGCATGACGATGACAGATGAGAATCCGAACGTAGAAGAGAGGGAGAAGAAAGCAGCGATTCCTGCAAAGAAGGCTCCCGCTTGGCACGCCTTCTATCGGGGGAAGATCGAGACCGCCTTGAAGTGTGCCGTCACAAGTGTAGAGGACTTTGGGATCTGGTACACCCCTGGGGTCGCCGCCCCCTGTCGTGAGATTGAACAGGATAAAAGAAAAGTCTTTGAGTATACGAACAAGGCGAACACCGTCGCCGTTGTCTCCGACGGCTCGCGCGTCCTCGGGCTGGGGAACATCGGGCCACATGCCGGCCTGCCGGTCATGGAGGGTAAGTCCCTCCTTTTCAAGTACCTCGGTGGGGTCGGGGCGTTTCCGATCATGCTTGACACGCAGGATCCCGACGAGATCATCCAGGCGGTCAAGTGGATCGCACCGGGGTTTGGTGGGATAAATCTCGAGGACTTAGCCAGCCCCAAGTGTTTCTACATCCTCGATCGATTGCGGAAGGAGCTCGATATCCCGGTCTGGCATGACGACCAGCAAGGGACTGCCTCTGTCACCCTTGCCGGGGTGCTAAACGCTCTCAAGCTCGTTGGTAAAGACATGAACAAGGTAACCTACGCAGTGGTCGGGGCCGGAGCGGCAAACATCGCCTTTGTCCGCGTGCTCCTGCGCGCCGGTGTTCCGGCGGGGAACGTGATCATGGTTGACAGTCGTGGCATCCTTCATCCCGGACGGGAGGATCTGGAAAAGAATAAAGAGAAAAACCCCTACAAGTGGGAGTACGCTCTCGCGACGAACGCCGCGGGCCGCACCGGAGATACGGCAACCGCGATCGAAGGAAGCGACGTGCTGATCGCCGCCTCTAAACCCGGCCCGGGCACGATCGACAAGGAGTGGCTTTCCACGATGAACAAGGACGCGATCGCGTTCATCATGGCAAATCCAATCCCTGAGATCTGGCCGTGGGAGGCAAAGGAAGCCGGGGTGAGGATCGTGGGGACTGGTCGCTCCGATTTCCCTAACCAGGTGAATAACTCGATCGGTTTCCCCGGAATCTTTCGCGGCACACTCGATGTCTTTGCGACGACGATCACCGACGAGATGGCGATCGCTGCCGCCTGGGCCATCGCCGAGACAGCGGAGATGAGGGGAATCCATGATGAGTACATTGTCCCCACGATGATGGAGGCTGAAGTGTTCATCAACGAGGCAGTCGCTGTGGGGTCAAAAGCAATCGAGCAGGGGATCGCCCGCCGGGTCCTATCAGAAGAGGAGCTGCGTCACGAGGCCGAGGAGAAAATTCGTCATGCTCAAGCGGAAACAAAGATCCTTATGAGCGAAGGGCATATAGTGATCCCCCCTGAAGATAAGATCGACTGAAGATGGCCCAGTCCCTAGCTCGATTGGGCGTGCGTGTGTAAGAGAGCAGCCTTCATTCGATGGATGCATTAACAAACAGGTGAAAGAAACGTTAGGAGAAGACGTTCGTGACGCATTTCGCCCCGACTGTTACAAAAGTCCCTCACTAAATAAAAAAACCCAACGCGTACGCGCCAGGCAATGATTAATGTACGATATTTAGGAGGGAAACGTCAAGGGTAACCTAACCCTCTTGGAAAAACCGTTGGAATGTGAAAAAAGGCCACGGACTGGCGCAAGCTAGCGCCACCGTGGCCCCATTGCTTATCGCTCTTGTCTTATCAGGGGATCGTCATGGCCTTATCTATCTGGTTATTTACTTCGGTTTCAGTAGCGTCCGGCCATAGTACTCAAAAGGAAAAGACAGAACAAAAGGCTCGTTTCATCTTCAGAAGCGGATATACCGTGAAAGAGTGCTATTGAGCTACATTAACCAGAGAGCTTTGAGATTCGGTCCTCGTCGTGGCTCAGTTAGGCGTCGTTTTGGCGGCGGATTACCAGGGCGTCAGCCATTGCCGCGGCGTCGACGGTGATGTGGTTCCCTTCCTTCACCTCGCCGGAGACGATCTTTGAGGCGAGTGGGTTCTCCACTAGACGCTTCAGTGCTCTTTCGAGCGGTCGCGCCCCGTAGTGCGGATCGTACCCCTTCTTTGTGAGGACCTTCTTCGCCTCCTCCGTGAGGGTGAGGGAGATCCCTTGTTCGGCGAGACGCTCATTTAGGGCTGTGGCCTTTAAGTCAACGATCTGCAAGATCGCCTCCTCTGAGAGCGGGTGGAAGATGATCATCTCGTCGATCCGGTTTAGAAACTCCGGGCGGAACGTGTGTTTTAACTGCTCGCGGATCTTCTCCCTGATCTGCTCCTCGGGTAGGTCGGTGTCAAACTGCTCGCTTCCCACGTTCGAGGTCATGATGATGATCGTATGGCGGAAGTCCACTGTGCGGCCGTGGCCGTCGGTAAGCCGTCCCTCGTCGAGCAATTGCAGAAGCAGGTTCATCACCTGCGGGTGAGCCTTCTCGACTTCATCGAACAGGACAACCTGGTACGGTCGGCGCCTGACTTCTTCGGTGAGTTGTCCTCCCTCTTCATAGCCGATGTACCCCGGAGGAGATCCGATCAGGCGTGCCACGGCATGACGCTCCATGTATTCGGACATGTCGATCCGTAGAAGCGCAGTATCACTCCCGAACAGAAACGCGGCGAGTGCTTTGGCGAGCTCGGTCTTTCCGACTCCGGTCGGCCCGAGGAAGAGGAAGGTGCCGATCGGACGACGAGGATCGGCAAGCCCGGCGCGTGAGTGGCGCACCGCCTCGGCGATGGCGTGTACCCCCTCCTCCTGGTCGATCACACGCTTGTGGAGAAGCTCTTCCATGTTGATGAGGCGAGCCCGCTCCTCGTTGAGCATCCGCTCGGCCGGGATCCCGGTCCACTGAGAGACAAGTGAAGCGATCGCCGCCTCAGTCACTTTCTCCCCGCTTTTGTCAACCCGTATCCGGCTCGCTGCCTCGTCGACGAGGTCGATCGCCTTGTCCGGGAGGAAGCGCTCGGAGATATAACGCTCCGACAGTTTTGCCGCCGCGTGGATCGCGTCGTCGGTGATCTTCACACGGTGGTGCTCCTCCAGCTTTTTCTGCAAGCCTTCCAGGATCGCGATCGTTTCCTCGATGGTTGGCTCACCTATATACACCTTTTGGAGACGCCGCTCTAGTGCTGAGTCCTTCTCGATGTGTTCGCGGTACTCGTCGAGGGTTGTCGCTCCGATCAACTGGAACTTGCCACGAGAGAGCGGTTCTTTCAGCATGTTGGAGGCGTCGATCGCTCCCTCAGCGGCACCGGCTCCGACGACGGTGTGGAACTCGTCGATAAATATGATTGTCTTGCCTGCTTGGGCCTCGATCTCCTTGATCACCGCCTTGAATCGGTCCTCGAATTCGCCGCGGAATTTGGATCCCGCGACCATCGCTGCAATGTCGAGGGCGACGATCTCCTTCCCGTTGAGGGTTTCAGGAACCTCTTCGCAGGCGATCCGCTGTGCTAACCCCTCAACTACTGCGGTCTTCCCCACTCCTGGTTCCCCGATTAGAACGGGGTTATTCTTGCGGCGGCGGGAGAGGATCTGCTCCATTCGTCGGATCTCGTCCTCGCGGCCGATCACCGGGTCGAGCTCGCCGCGGGCGGCCATCTGCGTAAGGTTCATCGAATACTTTTTAAGGATCTGGTAACGCTCCTCCGAGGAGCGGTCGGTCACCCGCTGTTCGCCGCGAACGCTGCGAAGGGCATTGTAAATAGTCTCTGGGGTTATCTGATGGCGGTCGAGGATTCGCTTTAGCGATGGGTCGGTTGTCCGGCTGAGTGATAGGAGAAGATGATCGACCCCGATGAACTCGTCTCGCAGCCGCTCGGCCTCCATCTGTGCCCCGGCGACGACCGCGTCCAGACGAGGCGTGATGTAGATCTGCGCGCCGACCGGACCGGAGACAGAGGGTTTGCCTGTTAGCAGCAGGTCGAGGTCCTTGGCCAGGCCAGTCAGATTCACCCCCATCTCCTGCAGGATGTCCTTCCCCACGCCTTCCTTCGTCACCAATACGGTAAAGATGTGCTCGGCGTCGAGCTGGTTGTGTTTGTAGCGCGTCAGGAGATCCTGTGCTTCGTGGAACAGCTCTTGTGCGCCTTGCGTCAGTTTATCGAATCGGATCATCGCCTCACCTCGAATTAGCAGTCTCACCTGCCAACTGCTAAATTAAGTTTACCATCCTTCCTTCCCGTTGTCAAGGCAAAGGCCCAGACCTAATAAAGGGGCGAAATGGAAGACTTTAGGCACCCAGAAAAGAATGATTGACGATTCCGTGGAGACCCGACTGTTATTGGCTTTTCTCTTGCGGGGAGATAGGGTATACCATTACCATTCAATAATAGGAGAAGGTTATGCAGGACGCAAACCGTGATGCTGATGTAAGCCATTGCGTTGACTGTGGTTATGGTGCTTTTCACAAGCAGTCCCAAGATGTCTTATACTGCAAAACGGTGTTTTCCCGGGTCTTATACGGAACTGTATAATCAATGTTAGGTGCCGGCGCGCCGCGATTACTCGCTGAAGGTAGAAGCATGATGAAAAACGAGATTGATGAGCAAATCCGAGATATCCTACAGAGTATTCCTGAGCGATTGACGGTAGCTGAAGGAGGTGTTGATTCCTCCGTGCAGCAAGAATACTTGGAGCATACGAACAAGCTTGATTACGACCAGTATTCGGAGGAAGACATTTCAGCGAGAAGTCAGAGCTTGTTCGGTCCAAGCACACCTCTGGGAGAAAAGAAGGAAACACTTGCCATCTTGGCTCATCGAGGCACAGTGGAATCCTATAGAACCATTGAGAGATACTTGAAAACGGCAGAGCAAGAACTGGAGGGTTGGAGTGTATTGGCTCTTCAGGAATGCCGGATGTTTCTTGAGGGCTTTCTGCTGGATCAGAATGTTGGAATGGTCATGACAGGATTGGGTGGCGAGGGCAACAAGCTGCGGTATTTCTTTATGATTCGGTCCAGAAATGATGTTGCTTTCACGAGTGCACAGAAAGTGACCATTGAAAGAGCTTTCTCATACATTTGCCGTAGGTTTGATTCAATCCTTGAGGAGATGCAAGTGCATGAAGATTATGCGACGATGAGAGTGCTCGTTCCGTTGGACGTAGCAGTGGAAGAAGTCATCGAAGGCGGAATTGGCGAGAGCAATACATTTGGTGATTTTCTTGATGTCAACTACTATGTAACGAACGACAGAATTCCCATGGAGGCGAAGATTCTCCACTATCTCCGAGAGATGGGAAGAGGTGGAGAATGAATCCACAAGTGAGGAAGTATAGATGCCGCCGCCTAACCGCTCGTTGCAGCCGACCTTGCTGTATAGTCCTGGAGGTGGTTTATGCGGATCCATATAAGATACGGTGATAAGAACGGCGTCTTATACGGCAATCGCAGGCATATTTGGGATGTTATGCGGATCGATATAAGCAATGTTAGGCACCTAAAATCCAAATGAGCAAATATTTCCAGTACGCGGCTATTTACCAAACCACGCTTATACGTTCTTGGCCTGCGCAAGCGATCGTTGATCCCGTGAAAATCGAGTTTTTCTCCGGGCCGCGGGTTTTTCGTGTTCCAGTGCAAACGGCCATGGTGCTGGCAGAGGGGAATGCGTCCGCTTTTTCGCAGAGCATGGATTTGCTGCTTAAGGCCAATAAGTATATTGTCATTACTGTTCGGACGGAAGATAAAAACCCCTTCACCGCTAAAAAATTCTGCGAAGATAATCTCGATGGGATAATAACCAATTTTTCATTACTTTATGACCCGGGGCTCTTTGCTCAGCAAGTATACAGAGGTTGGTTGTTGGAAGAAAAAAAAGGGGTCATGGAGGCTTGGGTACAAATTAAAAAGCCCTTTGATATTCGGTCAGACATAGGGAAGACAATTCAGGATATGCGCGACAAACAAAGTAATGACACAGATGTTAATAAGCGCTACAAACTGATGTCACATTTCTTTGTAAAATCATTACCGATTTCACCAAGTGAGGAGAAATTCCTTTACCTTTGGACAATGCTGGAAATTTTTCCGATGAAAGACACAACGAATATCAAGCCTTTGTGTCATTACGTAGCCAACATTGTTGGCCGAGATAGCGAAGTGGTTAAAGAACAGTTAGGTATTGGTAAGCTGTTCGGTGCCAGGTCCAATTTAGTGCATGATGGCGAATTGACGATACCGATATCGGAACTTGGAGAAATTATGGGGAAGTTGGAGTTAATTTGTATCGAAGTACTTCGGTATATGAACGATTTGGAGTACTCCGATTCGCTTGAGAAATACTTCTGAACAGTTGGAGGACGCCTAACCAATCGCTGCAGCTGACCCGTCTTCGCCTCCGGCTACGCCGGGCAGCTGAGCTCAACCGTTAGACTTGACCCGGGATGAATGACAAATGGCCCAAGGAGTCGGATTCAGCCCTCCAGCAAAGGGATGTTCAGGCGCTTGTAGAATCGGTCACTGACCTAGATTGGGACTATTTGGAACCATGGGCTGTGACGTTAGGTGTGAAAGACGTGCTCGATCAGGCGAAGAGGCGATGAGCGATACATCGGTGAACGTCGAGGCCCGATTTCGAAAACTGATGCTGGCGCGATCTCCCGCAGAGCGATTGGCCATGGCCTGCCGTATGTTCTCTACGGCAAAGGCTCTAGTTCGAGCTGGGATCCTGGAAGAGTATGGCTTGAAGGGACCGAACCAGGTGCGGGAGTACATGTTTCTCAGGCTCTATGGAAAAGACTTTCGAGAAACCGAAAAGGCAAAGATCCTCAATTCGTGGAAGGTGACCTGACAGAGCAATTCACCCGACGGTCGCTTCGTGCCCGCAATAGTCAACTCGGTTGTGCAAACTCTCCACAGAGCGGCGCTTGGTACGTCAAGAAGGAAGATCAGGTCAAACTCACGCCTTGGTGAACGTGAGTTTCTCGGGGTCCTTGGTCGCGCCGGGAGAGCGAAGGGTACGATTGTGCATGACGACGTAGACTCCCGGGGAAACGAGCCGGGCGGCAAGGAGCGCCTCGGTGACGTTTTGTAGGGCGTTGGTGTCGCGAAACTTGTAGGGTCGCATCGCACCGGTGAGGACCACTGGGATCTGGAGATTGCGCAACTCACGATGGAGGAGTTTACCGGTTTGCTCCAGAGTATCGGTCCCGCGGAGGATCACCACCGCATCGGACTGGAGAAGCATCCGTTGCGTCGCCTTAAGGATGCGCAGTCGGTCGTCTTCGGTCATCTCGAGAGAATCTTTGAACACGACCTGTTCGACCATCACTTCAAGGTCGGGGAGGCGAAAGGTATCGAGCATCTTGGGCAGAATCGTATGGTAATTTCGAAGCGAGCCGTCGCGCTCTTTGTACATCTTCTCGATCATTCCCCCGGTTGTTAGGACCGTAACGCGCATGGTTGTCCCCTCCTGACGTTTCTCAAGCGGCCTCGATTATACCGCGTCAGCGGACGCCTTTAAGGATCATGTTTATCGCTGCATACAGGAGGACGATCCCGAAGAGCTGCCGCAGGCGTTTCTTGGGAAGGCGCCCTCCGAGACGGGGACCAATCTGGGCCCCAATCACGAGTCCGAGGATCAGCGGGAGGGCCAGTTCAGGGTGAAGGTTCCCCTGCACCCAGTGTTGGTAAGACCCCATGAGCGCGGACGGAGCCATGACAAACAGGCTGGTGGCGATTGTGATAATGATATCAAGCCCTAGAAAGATGGAAAGAGAAGGGACTATCACCGTCCCGCCGCCGATTCCAAACAGACCGGAAGCGGTCCCTGCGATCAGGCCGATGGCGGCGGTGATCGCGTAGATGGGAAGCCCACTCACCTTTCCACGCAAGGAGAAGGGGATCTCCTTAGGTGGCTTGCCCCGGAGCATCATCAGCACCGGGTAGAGGAGGAAGATTCCGAAGGCAATCGACAAAAGATGGGTATCGATCACCCCGGTCAGCCGTGCTCCGCACCACGCTCCAAATATCGTCGTCGGCATGAGCAAGAGCCCGAGCTTGATGGTGATCTTCCGCTTGAGGGCGTAGGCGATGGAACTGGAGAGGCTGGTGAACACAACTGCGGCGATGCTCGTTCCCGCTGCCTCGGGCATGGTGGCGACGAAACCACCGAGAGAGAGGAGTGGGACCATGAACACACCCCCTCCGAGCCCGAGGAGACTCGCAAAACCACCGATCCCAAGCGCGGCAAAAAAAAGCTCCAAAAAGACACCTACGTGTAGCTCCACCTGATTCCTCTTCTTTCGTTCGTTACGGAAATAAGAACACTATACGTGCCTTGCGGTTGAGAGTCATATTTGGCGCTCATCTTCACAACTGGACGGAACCGCGAGCAATGAGTAGAGTAGCGATCACAAGAGAAAAAGATCTGCTAGAAAGGGGGAAGTAATGCCAACGCATGTGCCAACTCGGGAAGAGGCGCTTAACCTGTTGAAGGAATTTAATCAAAGTGAGTCCCTGGTCAAACACGCCTTGGCGGTCGAAGGGGTGATGCGCTACATGGCACGAAAGCGCGACCAGGATGAGGAGAAGTGGGGAATCATCGGCCTTGTTCACGATCTTGATTATGAACGCTATCCTGAGCAGCACTGCCAGAAGACTGAGGAAATCCTCACTGGGCGCGGCTGGCCCGAGGATTACATCCACGCCGTGATGTCACACGGGTGGGGGCTCGTGACCGATGTTAAGCCCGAGCACGAGATGGAGAAGGTCCTCTACGCGATCGACGAGCTGACCGGACTGGTGACCGCGGTGGCCCTCGTGCGTCCATCGAGGAGCGTTCTCGACATGAAGGCAAAATCGGTCGCCAAAAAATGGAAGGACAAACGCTTCGCTGCCGGGGCGAACCGCGAGGTGATCCAAAAAGGCGCGGACATACTCGGCGTGGAGCTCACTGAGCTGTTCGAGGATGTTATCATGGGGATGCGCGAGGTCGCCGAGGCAATCGGCCTGAAGGGTACTGTGGAGCAAGCATAGCTTGTACGCTTCTTATTCAACCCGGATATCGGCCACTGTGGCTCCGCTGAGGCGAATGAGATCGTCTGTATCCAGCCGGACCATGGTTCCCCGTGTCCCGGCGTTGATAACCACCTGCGGAAGCAAAGCAGGGGCACGATCGAGAACCACTGGAAGCGGGCGCACAATCCCCAGCGGACTGATCCCTCCCGCCTTGTAGCCGGTGATCCGCTGTGCATCGCGTGGTGCAGCCGGCCTAACCCGCTTGTGGCTGCTGACTTTAGCGAGCTTCTTCTCGCTCACCGTTCCATCTGCGCTCATCAGGGCGAGCAAAAAGGCGTGATCGTCTGCTTGAAAGACGAGGGTCTTTAACACCGTCTCTTCTCGTAGGCCAAGCGCCTGTGCAGCGAACTTCGCCCCCTTTACCTCGTGGCGGTAGGGCAACACTTCAAACGCGACACCTGCTTTTTTAAGTTGCTCGATTCCACGGGTCGCCATGACTTGATATTATGATATCTTTCTGCTCAGTTGGAGAATTTCTACAACTTCGTTGAGGTTGTGAGTTTTGCTGCAATGATATGAAGCAATATAAGAGGATGCGATGAGATGCTGGGGATGCATTTAGCCCCGATCCGTCGGCCACTTGCTTTGTGTTCTTGCTTCGCTCTGTTCGATTAGGGAATGGCAGTGCGCTCGTTCGCCTTCTATACAATGTGGCAATTCGAGGAGCTGACTGTTAGTCTTGGGTGGTATAATAGTGCACTTGCTTTCTATGAGGAGGAGTGATGGAGGAGAAGAAGGTCGTCCTACGGGATCTCTTGCTGAAGCACCCGGCCGATATCGCCGAGGTGCTTTCTCACCTCTCTGATGAGCAGGCATCTGATCTCCTGCATCGCCTCTATCTGCGGAGGGCTGCCGCCGAGCCACTAGGGGAAATGGAGCCGGAGGAATCGGCCGAACTCCTCTCCGAGCTCGATCGCACGGAAGCGATCAAGATCCTCTCCCGTATGGATCCCGACGACGCCGTCGACCTGTTGGAGGAGCTCCCAGAGGCCGAGCAGCGTAAGATTCTCTCCAGTTTAGGTCGGAAAGAGGCTGAGGTTCTCACTGATCTACTCGCTTACCCACCGGATACGGCCGGTGGATTGATGTCGCCCGAGGTGGTCGCCTTGTCCCTAAACATGACCGCACAGGAGGCGATCGACCTTCTTCGTCGCCGGGTGGAAGAAGCTGAGACGGTTTATTACGCCTATGCGGTTGATGAACAAGGCCAGCTTCAAGGTGTCCTGTCCTTGCGCGACCTTGCACTCGCCCAACCGGAGACGCGCCTTTCCTCTCTGTTGATGCGAGAGGTTATCTCTGTCCCAGTCGAGGCAGATGTGGAGGAAGTGGCGCGCCTGTTCGATAAGTACAACTACTATGCCCTCCCTGTTATCGACAGTGAGCGGAAGCTCCTTGGAATTATCACCATCGACGACGTCATCGACGTGATCCGGGAGGAGGCGACCGAGGATATTTATGGAATGGCGAGCGTGCCGATTGAAGAGAGGGTGGATACCACCTGGCTTTCCTCGTTACGCATGCGTCTACCCTGGCTGTATGTTCGCTTGGGGACCGCACTGCTGGCCGCCGTAGTTGTCGGTGTGTTTGAGGAGACTATTGCTAAGGTGGCGGCACTCGCTGTGCTGATGGGGGTCATCGCTGGACAGGGTGGAAGTGCAGGGATGCAGACGGTGACCATCATCACGCGCGGAATGGCCTTGGGAGAACTGGAGCCTCGCCGCGGGTGGCGCCTGTTGGCTAAGGAAGCCCTGTTGGGTATTGTAAACGGCTTGGTCATCGGCGCAACGGTGGGGATCATCACCTACCTGTGGAAAGGGGATTATCTGTTGGGAGTAGCCGCTTGCCTGGCGATGCTTTTTGTCCTGGTGGTGGGGGGAGTGGCCGGGGTGGCGATTCCGCTCGGTTTACGTGGTTTAGGAAAGGATCCGGCACTTGCCTCGGGGATCTTCCTCACCACTGTCACCGATGTCCTCGGGTTCGGTTTCCTGTTTCTGTTGGCACGGCTCTTCCTTCCAGGGTTCAAGTAAATGAATGTCAATCCTTCTTCCCTTCCGATTTGGTCTTATCCATTGATTCTTGCCCTCCTTGGGATTGTGTTGTTTGTTGGAAATCTCTCCCCACCTTTGCAAGTGGTAATCGGCGTAGAGAGCATCCTCTACCTTGGCTACCTGATTTTTCGATCAGTTAAGCCTGCACTTAAGGCGTGGGCGGTGGCAAAGCTTCTTTCGCTCTTCCCTGGGCACCTTCTACTTCTGTTTGCCATTTCACTTCTTCCCGCCCCCCCAACAGCGTTGATAATTCTGTGGACGGTTATCCCGGTGGCGAGTGTTCTCTATGACCTTCTTGCTTCATGGTCCATGCTCAGAGAACGGGTGAGAATGTCGATTTTGGTTGGACTTTACTGTATAATCTGGGCTGATCTCTTCGTGCTTTTGGAACGTGTAGTTGCTTTAGGAAGGGGATTATCAGGGAGTGAGGAGATCGTTGTAGCGGTCATATTTGGCGTTGTAGGCACTGTATTTCTCTTCGTCGGGGCCTATCGCCATTGGCGTGTCAGTAAGCTTTAAGGAGTGATAGTATGGGTAGAGCGGTTGTTTTTACTGTAGGAGTGGGGCTTCTTCTCTTTGGTCAGGCGGCGTTTGGGCAGGATGAGCCCGCGGCAGGGCAGTCGATCATTTCTCTCGTCGCCATCCTCGCCGTGTTCGCGGCAGTCTTCTATTTTATGTTGATCCGGCCGCAGCGCAGACGCCAGGCAAAGCACAAAGAACTTGTGAAAGGGGTCAAGCGTGGCGACAGGGTCGTAACCGCCGGTGGGATCTACGGTGAGATCGATTCGATTGGCGACACTTCTGTTGTGCTTAAGCTTGAAGACGGTGGGAAGCTTCGCATCGCCAAAAGTAGCGTCGTCGATAAGCGTGTGAAGTGATTGATAAGGGGGGCTTTTGATGGCGCACAGCAATATGACACGCAATGATTGGCTGCGGTTTGGGACCGTCCTCTTGGTCGCCGTGGGCTCGCTTGCCCTCCTTTACCCATTCTGGCCACTGAAGGATGTGGGGATCAACCTCGGACTCGACCTACAAGGCGGGGCAAGGCTTGTCCTCAAGCCGGAAGGGATCGAGGAGATGGCCGCTGATCAACAGCGAGATACGCTCGATCGAATCATCACAATCCTCAACAATCGGGTCGACCAGTATGGTCTGGCCAACGCTGAGATCAAGCGATTGGGAACGGAAAGAGTGCTCGTGAACCTCCCAGGCGCGAAGAACCCGGGTGAGGCCCGCAATCTGATTGGCCAGACCGCGATCCTTGAGTTTTATAAGGTGCTTGAGGCGGGGACGAGCGCGATGTCTGAGCTTATTCCAACCTCGGCCACGCAGCAAGTCCTGCGTGATCGGGACGGGATTCCTTATCTTGTTGAGGGAGAGCCGCTCCTCACCGGGGCGGCCCTCTCTGACGCCCGTGTGCACACCTCTCAATCAGTGCAGATGGCTGGACAGCTGTACATCGCTTTAAGCTTCAACCAGGAGGGGGCACAACAGTTCGTGGACGCGCTTCGGCATCTGAAGGTTGATGACCGTCTGGCGATCGTGCTTGATAGCACCGTATACAGCGCACCGCGGATCACTGAATCGATCAAGAAGGCTGCGTCTCAAGGCTGGCGGCAGGTGAAGGATTCGACAACGATCACCGGCCGATTTACCAAGGAGGAGGCAACGAGAATCTCGATCGTACTGCGCACCGGTGCCCTTCCGGTCGCCGTGGGTTTCGTTGAGGAGGAAATAATCGGGCCAAGCCTGGGGAGCGACTCGATTCGCAGGGGGATGCTCACCATTGTCACTGGGTTTATCATCATCCTTCTCTACATGCCTATCTACTACCGCGCCCTTGGTGTAGTCGCGGATGTCGCGCTTGTTCTCAATATGCTGATTATCTTCGCCGCTTTGGTGTTGTTCAGCGCTACCCTCACCCTCCCTGGGATAGCGGGAATCATCCTGACGATTGGTATGACGGTTGACGCTAACGTGATCATTTTCGAGCGAGTCAAGGAGGAAAGACGGACCGGGAAGTCGCCGCTCGCTTCGGTGCGGGCGGGGTTCGAGAAATCACTCTCTGCCTTGCTCGATGCCAATATCACTACTCTGCTTACCGCCTTGATCCTTCTGCTTGTTGGGACCGGCCCTATCAAAGGGTTTGCGATTACGTTGGGGATTGGTGTAGTAGGAAGCGTGTACTGTGCCCTTGTCGCTAGTCGATTGTTGCTCGAGAGGGCTGGCTTCTCCGAGCATATTCCGGTGCGGGTGGCGCAGGAGTCGTAGCGGCAAGGATCAGTTTTAGGAGCGCATCGGCCGGTCGGATGCCGCCGCTTTTGACCTTTAAGTCCAGTTTGATCCCGAGGTCCAAAACGGCGGTGAGCCTTTGAACGGAGTGGGCCTTCGCCTGGATGATGAGCCGACGCACGAGCCAGCCCGGTGATGCGATCATTGTTGCCATCTTCGTAGTAGTGATTCCCTGGTCAAGTAGAACGCGCACCATCAGGACCCGCGTGAGATGGCGCAGAAGTGCGGAGAAGATCCTCCCCGGATCCTCGTGGAGGGCGGCTAGCGCCGCGAGGCTTGCCGGGAGGTTTTGTTCGCCAACGCGATCGAGGAACGGGTAGATTGATCCTTCTCCCGCGGTGAAACTCAACCGCTTAATAGATCTCTCATCGATTACTTCTTTAGGCGAGAAGGCGTGGAGCTTTCTCATCTCCTGAAGGATCACAAGCAGATTCCCACCGCTTCGCGTGAGAAGCTCTTTGAGCGCTTCTTGGGTGAGATTAAGGTCGTGTTCTGTAAGAATCTTTGAGGCAGCGCGCTCAAAGCCCTTCCCTTTTGCCCGCGGGAGCGCCTGCACACTCCCGCGCCCCTCCACCGCCTTGATAAGAGGGTTTGATGCCTTCAGCTCCCCAGCAACCAGGGTGAGGAAGGTTGAGGGTGGTAGCTCCCGTTTGATGAGTGCGGCGAATCGCTTTGTCTCCTTGATCGCATCGGTGTGGCGAACGACAAAGTGGCGGCCTAATGCGAACAATGGAGTGGATTGAAGCTCTACCCGAAGCGAGGGCATGTCGAATTCATCCCCGAATAGGGTGTGGCGTTCGGTATCTGTGTATTCGGTGAGGATCGCCGTGTGTCGAGCGGCAAGCGCCCGCTCACAGCGGTAGGGATCGCCAAAGATAAGGGTCACTTGCGGTTCGCTCATGTATCCTCGCTATCGGGTGAGATGGTTAGATCTTAGCCAGCAGGCGAGACGAGGGCAACGAGGGGGAGAAGGCTGTCAGCAATCAGCTATCAGCCGTCAGCTACAGCACCGCTCGATCATACGGGCGAGAGTTGCTCAGGGGCCGTACCATTACCCTGCTCTAGACTCGTAACGGTTCGAGCTCACTCCCAGTTTACCGGGGTTCGTAAACACTGCCCTGCGTTTTCACGTAGCTAGGACTTCGATCAGTCGATCAAGTGCTGCCTTATGCTTCGCTTTATCCATCTTGCGGACGTTGATAAACTTCCATTGGATGGCAGGAAGCTGGGCCAGATGTTCGATTCCCAAACGGTCCCACTCTGGCTCGTCACGTTTGATAGACACGAGGAATTCTCTCTCCGCATCGTCAAGGACACGAACGAGGGTGTTGGACAGGTCGTGCTGTATCTGCAGCAGATCATCGAGCGACACTTCGTTTCGGGTCATTCCCGTGAACTGGTCCACGTAGAGTCTTCCGATATCCTGAAGCCTGGGTGCCAGGAGTTCGTTCATCGGTCGATCGTGCCCGGCCAAGTAGACGACGAAGGCCCGCCGAATCTCAGGAGTAATCCCCGTGTCGTCAAGCAGAAGCTTGACATACATCGAACAGGTCCCAAGGATGCTGTCGATCTAGGGCCGCACAGAGCTTACCCCCATATAGATCAGCCGTGGACAGCGTATGAACGCTTACAAAGGCCCCGAAGCGCTCCTGTGCGGTAAGGCAAAGGTCCCTGTCTTCCGGCGCGTAGACAGATCCCCGGAGGATCAGGTTCGGCTCGATTTTGACCATCGCATCGTTTGTAGAGACGAGGAGCTTCACAACATAGTCCCGGCTCCGGCTCTCCCGGACCCTTGAACCAGGCACGTGTTGCTCGATATCCTCCTTAAGTGTTCTGAGCGTGCCATGAATCTCCTGCAACGCCTCACGCCGGGGCTTTAAGGGTAGGTAGGTCAGGTCGATGTCCACAGACACACGTGGCAGATCCCGCACAAACAGGTTGATGGCAGTGCCGCCCTTTAAGGCGAAACAGGGATGCTTGCTGATCTCAGGAAGGCAACGAAGGAGCAGTCGGACCTGGGCATCATAGTGGGGGTCAAACATTAGGCAACTCCTCTCGTTCTGGCACAGTGATTTGGTACTTTGGGTCGAGCAGGCCTCCCTTGTAGAGCTGGCGTTTTCCCTTGCCAAGATCGACTTGTGAGGAAGCCAGGCGGCCAAACCAGGCATGCCCAACCGTCTCCGCGCTCCAGAGAAACAGCCGTTTGACCTTCACTGATCGGCAGTTCACCAGAAGCTCCTGGACCACGTTCGGCCGCAGTGTGCTGAGTCCTTCCATCAGATGATACGCTTGTTCGACGTCGTCATTCGTTCTGGCGAGACGCATCTGCTCCATAACCGCCCGTTCTGCACTCGATATGACGACTTCGAATCTACCGCAGTCCAGCTTAGCAGTGGCCTTGTCTGGAACGCGCTCAAACAGGGATAGACAGTGGTGCACGACACTCGCTTCCCACGGATGCTTTCTGAACCACGTCGGCAGCTGCTCGGCCTTGTCGCTGATCAAGAGCACTCTTTTCCGGCGTCCGAGAGGGATGAAGTGGGCCAGCCCCATCAGCTCCAGCGCGGTCCGCCCTCCCACATGAACTGTCATCCCGAGTTGCGTCTGAAGCGCATAAAGAGCGCCTTTCCAGTCAACATTGTCACCACGGAGGACATACGCCCCGCTCCCGAGCCTCTCTAGCCATTCCGATTGCTCATACGTGGAGAGGAGTTGCGGGTAGTACCCCTGCTGTACAAGGCTATCGGACGTCACGACTGTTCCCCTCTTCCAGGACGTGATGAGAGAGGCCAGTTTGTTTGGCCTTTGAATACCTTGCCCCCCTTGCCGAAGGTTGTATCCATGATCTGGGTCTAGCAGTTGAATCTGTTGATGTAGTGCTGTTCCTTGGCGTCAAGCTCCTCTTGGGTTGTACATTGGCAGAGGATCTCCCACGAGAAGTTGCCCACCCCGTACTCTCTGAGTGCCCAATGGAAGTAGCTGCGCTCCCTGTTCTCGTCAAACGCGTCTCGAAGGTGCCCCTCTCTGCGCTTCTTCAGGGACGTAGTAGTCTGACCGACATAACACTTGTCATTGATGCGATTGGTTGCCTTATAGACGATCATGCCGTAACACCCCTCAAGCACAGATCCCGGAAGAGCTCCCTCAGTGTCTCGGCGGAGTCGTTACCAGAGCCGAGCAGATCGAGGTCGTCCCCGAACAGGGTATGGCGTTCGGTATCTGGGTATTCGGCGAGGATCGCCGTGTGTCGAGCGCGGAGCGCCCGCTCGCAGCGGTAGGGATCGCCGAAGATCAGGGTCACTTGCGGTTCGCTCATGTATCCTCGCTATCGGGTGAGATATCTAGACCGAAGTTCCTGAGGTAATAATAGCGAAAACCCTGTTGGCACACGAGCTTGTCCAAGAATCGTGGTGCAACTTTCTGTCTACACTACGATGGTATCAATCAAGTCAAGTGCTCGCTTCTGTTTGGCATTGGGAGTCGTTGTCATCGTGAAACTCGGCTCGTCTGGTTCTCCTCCCTTGCGGCGACAGGTGTTCCGCACGATGGTGCTGAGATCGGTTAGCAACGTGTGGAAGCTGTGTGCTTTAGTGCCGTCAGCCAGTGTCTTGCTGTGAACCTTCTTAAGCGCCTTGGCCGACCTCTTTGCCGGTGCCACCGGATCACGGGTCTTCTTAGCACCTTGATCCTCATCGCTGAACAGCAGCTCCCGCCACGCCTCCTTCATGTGCCACTCCACGTAGTAGGTTAACATGCACAGGAAGATATGCGCGCGTACCCGATCTTCCAGATGGTGGTAGATCGGTCGCACCTTGAGATCGATTCCCTTAAAGCTGCGGAATGCCTGCTCCACATTGGACAATTGCTTGTAGCTCCTGATCACATCCGCTTCATCCATCCGCTCCTTCGACAGACTAGTGCGGATCACATACAGCCCGTCCAGTGCCGCCTCTGCCGCTACCTTCTCCTCCAGGAAACGGTAGCTGAAACGACCCTTACTGATCTTGAGTTCGAAGTGCTTGGCCACCTTGTATTTGTTCACCACTCTCCCCACTCGCACCCCGATCTTGTCCTTGGCTTTCAGTTTGCCTCTTGCGACCATCCCCTTCACCTTCTCCAGTTCCTTTACCGTTGCAGCGATCAGAGATATTCGTGTGCGGGTACGCCGCTCCGCCATCAACGGGTTGCGACAGACCACTAGTCTCTCCAAAGGAAAGTTAGGGTGAGTAAACTCGAACAGGCTGCGCTCATCAAACAGGCTCATCTTAATCGTTCCATCCTCCATCAGCTTGCGGATCTGACCGCTCCGCAACGCGGTGATCCAATCGATATCTTTGATCCCTTTAAGCTTGTCGATCTGTTTCTGGCTGATCATCCCTCGATCGCCAACCAG
>JAGLXM010000227.1 GCA_023132915.1 Candidatus Bipolaricaulota bacterium | reverse complement strand
AATGAAGGTCTGACCCCACTCTATGTGCTATGACCCCACTCTATGGTAGACCACTTTGCCACCCTTGCCTTTGACTCATTGCTACTTCCCTCCAGCTGACTTTCGCAGATCTAACGTCTCAGGCATCCCTATCAGCAGTGGAATTCTGATAAAGAGGTCAAGGCCAATAACAGTCAGAAAGACGTATTGTGGTCCGACGTTGTCCCAGATAATTCCAGACAAATAAGCGCCGCCAGCAGCGAGCAACAGCCTACAAAATCGCGAAACTCCTAACCATCTACCCATTTGCTCTGGCGGAACTAGCTCAAAAGTCATTGCTCCTGCGATCACTCCAGATACAAAGTAGAACCCCTGCAAAATGCCAGCCAACACTAGAAAGCCCGAGCTTGGCGCCCAGATCAGGATCAAGCTGGAAATCCAGACAAGGGGTATTGTCAGGTAAAGAACCTTCTTCCGGCCAATCCTGTCGGCCAATCTGCCCGCAGGGATTCCAAACAGGAGCGGCACTAGAGCAAAGCCAGTGACCATCGCCCCCAGTACGTATTGGTCCGCTCCTTTGACCTCATGGGCGAAGGGTTGAGTGAAGGGTAGAAGCATACCCATTGGCAGAGAGCCTATAGAGGAAATAACAAGCCATCGCTTTAAGTTCCGTCCCTGCTTGAATACTTCCCCAATACCTTTGAAGAAGTTCAACCCAGCGTCACCCGGGCTTTCCCACCTGCGATTAGACAGCTGAGTGAGTATAAGAAGAAATGTCGCAATGGTGCCCGCAAGACAAAGAAAGAACAGGGGTCTAATGCCACTGACGTTTACACCCCCAAAGGTCGCGACCAGCAAAGCTCCGAGCATAGGGGCCGCAATTCCTAATAGGCCCGAAGCGAAAGTCTCACAGAGGCTCATGCCGGTAGCGCGGTCTTCGTTAGCCAGTGAATTTCCACAAATCACACTGCAACTGTGGCCAGCCCCCGCATTCCCTAGCCAGTACGCAGTCATGGCGATAATGACGATTGCCCAACTCTGGGCTAGACCATAAGTCAGATAGGAAATAGCAAGTAGAAAAATACCCGTGAGGTAAATTCTCTTAACACCAGTCCTGTCAATCAGCCATCCGATGAGCGGACCTACCAAGCCTGCTATAGCCATTCCAGCACTATTGACAATCCCCAATTGGGTGGCAGTGGCCCCTAGGGCAATGGTGTAAATGGACAGATACGGAAATATCAGCTGGTAAAAGAATATGGCCGTTGATGACCGCACTACCGTAATCTTCCAGTCACGCGGTTGCCTTCTTAAGAACCCAATCGCTTTTGCAATAGTACCAATGGCAGTTTCGGTTATTCGCATGTGCCCTGTTCTCTCTGGGAAATCCTATCCTAAAACAGTGTTGCTATCGAACAGCTTATAAGGGGAAGAAAAGCGCAGTGTATTTACAGATAGGGGTTCAGTGAGAAAGCATCACCTCGCCAGCAACTCAACAAAAGTGCAATTGGGTTGAGGTGACCCACTACAATTCCTGAAGCTCTGCGCAGTGAAGCGCTCCAGACCTCTCATCGATTTTTATTGTCTATCGTCAAGCCCTTACGGTGAGATGTCTTAAGGAAATTACCCTCTAGAAACCCATATAAAGTGAGATGATAGGCACCGATAGTGCTCCGAGGGGAATCCCTAATAACCCGCCCCAGAAGCCTCCGGCGAGAAAGCCCATTCCGACCGCCTGGGGGTAGTTGAAGCGCCCCCAGTAACCCTCTGGTGCTTCGACAGTGGGGATGGCAATTGCAGCCGCGAGTGCAAAGCTTATCGCTCCCACGACCGCGCTTCCGGCCGCCCCCAACCCGGCGCCGAGGAAGGGAGACAGGATGATCGAGGGCCTGCGCGCCAGAATCATCTCAGCGATCCACCGGCTGGCCAGGGCTCCGGTGGCGGCCGCTGTGGCCGCGACTGGAATCACGATGCGAAGTGCACTGGAAAGAGGTATGCCTGGTGGACTCGGATTAAGCACTGAGCCAATCCCAAGGCCAAGAATCGCCCCAAAGATCGTCATCCCTGTTCGCACCCGCTCCACCTTCTCCGCGGGAAGATCGTTGCCTGAAACCGACAAGCCAGGGATCAAGGCCATCATCAGAATGCAGATAACCGCACGTATCCGTTTCATAGTATCTTCATCATAGAAGACCCAGGGCATGATCGTCAACTAGGTCTGGTGGCAGGCCTTGCAATGAAACATTTAGCTAGATATAATGGCTCTAAGGACTGACTCCGCGACCGCCCGCAATGAGAGGGGAACCTCCTTGTTCTGAACCTCCTCGGCAGCAAGGGCGCCTACTCTGGTGTTGCAAGCCAACATCGGGTTCTAGTGAGATTCACACAACTGGTTTGCTACCGCTGGACGTTTCCGTCTCGAGGATGCGCGCGATCATGTGCTGCAGCTTGGGGTAGTGCGTGCCGCGCCAGTATAGCTTGTCGCAGTCCTGACAGATGAAGTACTCGTCCTGCCTAGCGGCGACCTTCGGCGGAATCCGCTTCAAGATGTCCTGCTTATCGACGGGTTCGAGGAGGCCGTTGCACATCATGCAGCGCCGGAACGGCTGTACCTGGGTAGCCAAGTCGAAGCGCTGCACCACCTCTTGTGCCTGTACTAGTGGTTGGGTGGAGCGGATCCAATACCCATGGGTGACAACGCTGCGCTTCAAGATCTCCCGGTCGCGGGTGAGGATGACGCGCCCTTCGTTCACAGATGTTGCCACGATCTCATCGTCCTTATAATCGTTTGCGTGAGCCGTGTCAAAGCCCAACAGGCGCAGGAGGCGCGCCAGCTTTCCCAGGTGAGCGTCGGCGATGAAAGCGGTGCAGCGCAGCGGCCGCCCCTGTAGTCGCACAAGGGGTGTGATGTCCAGGCTTTCGAAGACCGGATACACGGCGACCCGATCACCCGGACGCAGATGGTAGGTGAAGTCGACCGAGCGACCGTTGACCAGCACCAGATCGACTTCAACGTGTGGCACACCCAACGCCTCGATCGCGTCCTTGGCGGCCGGAGAGCCATGAAAGCCATACGAAACGGTCCGTCGCCGCTGCGCTGAGGGCAGGAAATCATTCAGCTCCGCATAGAAGCGGATGTAGGCCGTGTTCATCGCCTCTCCCTGATAACCATATCCTTCATAAAGAGCCTCCGCTGGATACCCTAAAGCGAGCTCAAGGTGAGGAAAGCGGAGATTCGCCGCAGGCGAATTGGCCTGTTGTTTGTACTGGCTGCATGGGTTCTCTTAAGGATAAACCCTTCAACGTCGGAGACGAGCTCCGACCAACGTCGGAGATAAACTCCGACGCTACATCCGTTTTTGTAGCGTCGTACCTTGTGTGCGACGTTCCTTGCAATGAGACAGAGCTCTACAGCAAATTGCAGCATGAAGACCAACTTCGGTTAGGTCTTTAAGGTTTTGCTTTTCAATGCCCCTTTAGCTTACTGCGGGGTTCTTTACTCCTCAACGATACTAGATTTCATACAGTAGAGGTGGGTGATCAGTAGCCAGACTCTTTTCCCGTCATGGATTCGACCTCGATCTTCAGTATCGTCACCTTCGCAAGAGCATCATCAAAATAAGGGGAATGGCCACCTGAATAGTGCTTAACAATGGCATCCAGCCCCTTTCGTTTCTTCGCGGCGTTCTCCACGAAGACGGCGATCCCAAACCCGATGACACTGCGGTAGTTAAAGGTATATGAACAAGGAGTGGCCCCAGCCACCAGGGCATGATCGATGTCCACTTCGAAGCAGACCTTGGGGTTTCTTCGCAGGATGTCAACCTTCCGTCCTTCGGACGCGCAGTGGATATACAGACAGTCGCCCGCATAGCCGAAGTTAACCGGAACAATATAGGGGACGTTATTGTCACACAGGGCGATCCGGCAGACGGACGCTCGATTAAGGATGTCCTTGATCTGTGCCTGATCGGTAATCTCCTTGACCCTCCTCCTCACATTTATCTCCTTCTCAGCGCTAGGTCGATGCTCAACTCTGAAGCCAATCCCTGGATGAGCTTCCGCATCGCCTTTGCCACCTCTTTTTGGTTCGAGCGGTCCACCTGTCCGTTGGTAAGTAGCTTTTCCATCTTGTTGATCGCTCGATCGATGGCACGTGGAGGCATCAAGGCACAGGCGGTGCAGTAGAGGGTCATCGAACGCCCGGCGTTGTAGTTTGAGATAAGGTGCGCCGCCAACAGGCGCCGCTTTCGCTGTTCCTGCAAGAAAGAATCGGGGCCGTCTTGCTTGATCTCGTCAAGGTTCGGAAGGGCCGGTTTATGACTCACAAAGCTGTCGAGACCCTTCTCAACACCCAGCACCCGCAGTAGCCTCCCGCATGGATACTCGCTGCACTCGGCGCAGGTGGTAAATCCTCGCTTGGTGACACAGCGGTAGACGCTGCAGTAAGAATGTTGCTCGCCCAAATGACAACCGAGGCACCGGCTGGTTGCTCTCGATTGGTACCTGGGACACAGTCCACAGTACAGGCCACAAGAGCCCATAAGGGCCCTTTCATCCGAGGTCTTCACGGTCCTCCTCTAAAGAAAAGCGCGCAGGGGGATCTGCGGGTGAACAGAGAACCTTACAGGTTTTTCCTGATCCCTTCCAGCGTCGTCTTGGCCTCCGGGACAGTGCCAAACCACTTCTCAAGCTTCCCGCAAGAGTAATCAGCGCAGTATGCACAGTTTTCGACCTGCTTCTCAATGGCGCAGGCACGGATCTTGCACTCGCTACAGTAGCTTATCCGTTGGCCCGTGGTAGCCAAACACCCGTCACACATGCATCCCTCGGCAGTGAGGGGGGTATTAAGTTCTTCTTGCCACTTGGCCGCCAGTTTCTCCAGTGCCTCCCGGTCGTCCTTCTGAGTAGCAATGTAGGCCGGGCACTTCGTGCACACGAGTCCACAGTAGGCGATCATTCTCTCCATGGCGTTTCCTCCTTATTAACCATGTATCTGCTTATATCTGGTTTTGCACTCCCTGTGCAATTGGAGCCACCGCTCAAGCCGACGCTGATCCGCCCAGTAGGCTTCCTGCTCGTCCAGCCAGACTCTTCTAACCGCCGCGAGTCACTTTTGGCTCTTCTTCATCCGAGGAGTTGCTCCACGTCAAAGAGCCCGCCTGATCCCTTCCAACGTGGTCTTGGCCTCCGGAGCAAAGCCGAAGAATTTCTCTAGTTTCTCACATGAGTAATCGCTACAATGCGCGCAGTTTCTCACCTTTTTCTCGATGGCACAAGCCTTAATCTTGCACTCGCTCCAGTGGCCGACATGTTGCCCCTCAGCGGCCAAACACCCATCACAGAGAACGTCCTCTGCAGTGAGTGTGGTGTTGAATTCCTTACTCCATTGCTCAGCAACCTTCTTCAGTGCCTCGTGGTCGTCGTTCTGTGTGGCAATGTACGCTGGACAGTCCGTGCATATGAGCCCACAGTAAGCGATCATCTTCTCCATCGTGTTTCCTCCTTTTCTTCTCATAGTATCCTCTTAACCACCCGCAGGGCTAACTAGGTGATCCCCTGGGTTAGCAACTTCCCGTTGTACACTACATTCAAAATGCCGTACGCTGATGGCACAGAATCCTGTGCTGGAGTGTGGTGGGAAAGTTGGGCGACCAATCAAGAACCCTGCGGCAAGACTGCAGGGTATGACCTAGTTCAATAAGTCAAAAAACAAGATCTAACCCAGTTTTCCCGGCACATTTCCACCGGTGATTTTCCCCCGATCTACACGCGCAGCGCGTCGAGGACGATGCGGACGATCAAAAGCGCCCAGCCTACGATGATCCCGATCCAGATGATCTTTCGTGCGGCGTCGAGAAGCGCAAATAGCAAGAGGATCCCCGTGATAAGGCCCAGATAGCCGACCGGCTTCTCCAGGTCGTGCGATATCCGGTCTCCGGTGATGAGGTTGAGGATATAGACGATCCCCTGCCCGATGTACGTGGCCGTGCTGTCGATGTAGGTGAGGGCCAATTCCCCTGCGCTCGTCGCCGCGTCCCGGAGCGTTTCCGTCTCCTGACCGACCGCGCATAGGCCGATCCCCAAAACAAGTGCAGCCACACTAAGAACTATCACTATCCGGCTGTTGAACATGGTACCCCCTTTTGTAACACATCATCGACGCTACTATGGAAGCCGGGTTCCTAGAACGACACGCGTCCCCAGTTATCAAGGGGCGGAAGTCCAGAGAAACTCGTGGTGTAAACTCCGGCAGGGACATGAGCCTCATGTAGCTAGGATCACGATTACTACACACCACCAAGACAACCCTATGCTGCTCTGACAGACCGGACCGAGGTTAAAGAGATGGGAAGGGAACATAAAGGTGGACTTAAAGAACGTCGACCTGACAAGCACTATCAGAGATGTTCCCTGGGAGGAAGTAACTACGGCTTCTGCAGTTCGCCCCGAGCAAGGGCCGGGAGATCCGCGGCGATCCAGGTCGGTCGAGTGCCCTGGCGTTCGATGTCCTCTTTGCTTGAAATTCCGGTGAGGACGAGCACCGAGTCGATTTTCACATTCTGCGCACCGAGGATGTCGGTCTCCAGGCGATCTCCTATTGCAAGCACGGCGTCGTTCGTCGCCTGTACTTGCTCCAGCGCGATGCGATAGGCGATCTCAGAGGGCTTTCCAACTACCACGTGTGGATGAAATCCCATCGCCTCAATCGCACCCACAATCGCCCCGGCCCCTGGTCTTAGCCCCTCTGGAGTGGGAAACGTGCCATCCGTGTTGGTGGCGATGTATCGACCGCCATTGAGAAGGAACCGAAGCGCCTCGGCAAACATGTTGTAATTCACGTTCCAGCAGACCCCCACAACCAGCCAATTGGCCTCCTCCTGTGGGACAACCCGATGACCGGCTAGGCACAGTTCCTTCGCAAGGCCCGCCTCACCGATCGTCCACACTTTTGAAGGTCCCTCCGTCTCCAGGAGATACTGTGCTACAATGGAGGAACTCAAAACGACGGCCTCCGGCTCGAATGCAAAGCCAAGCTTCCCCAGATGCTCAGCAACGACGGCGCGAGATCGGCTCGAGTTGTTGGAAAGAAGCAGAACCTGTCCCCGCTTCTGAAGCGCTCGCACCGCCTCCGTCACACCGGGAATCGGCTCCCCACCACGGACAAGCACGCCATCGATGTCAAGGAGGAAGGCCCGGTACTTCTCGAGTCGATTAGAATACGTCATGTTGCTAATGGTAGCTGAGAACCAGTTCTGCCTCCAGCAGTCTTTAAGTGCTGACTTAGTTGAGCCCCAGTAAAAAGCTGGTATCGGATTACAGTGCCAAGCGCCATTACCCTACCTCTTCCTAGCGTATCGGGCAGGACAAATATCAGGGCCTACGATTGGATTTTTAATTCTTCAAATCGATGCTGTTATGTAAATTTAGCCAACGAGTCAGGTGAAGATGAAACCCGAGCCCTCGCTAATACAAAGAACAAGATCTAACCCCTAGCTCCTTAAGCACTCTTAACCACAGCAACTCCAATATGAGTTTCCTTGAATCGTCGTAGAGTGAATGTTGTGATTCGATCTCGGGCGAGGAACAATGAACAGCCCTGTCATTTGCCATACCCTTCACGCTTTACACAGGGTTTCAAATTTTACCACTTGACAACGATGAGGAGCTGGTTACCCTCAAAGATCATGATGCAAGCCGTTGCCGTTACCGACCTTCACGGGAACATACGTCTCTACGAACTCCTGCTGCGCGTGGCTGATTTATGGAAACTCACCTCGATCTTCATCACCGGGGACCTAGCCCCGAGTGCCCTTCAAGGCCAACTCAAAGGATCAGTGCCTCTCACAAACGAGAATCAGGGGGTGGCTATACAGAAGGCATTCTTCACCGAACAGTTCATCCCCCTCTTTTCCAGCTTCCTGCTCGAACATCGGCACGCGGATATCTACGTGATCATGGGAAACGATGACCGCCGTGCGAACGAACCCCTGCTGGAGGCGTTCGATCAGGAGATGCCGAACTTTCATCTAGTGAACGACCGACTGATTGAGCTGCGTGATTCACGCCAAAAGCAGGCTTTCTTCCCGGGTGAGGTTCTCCTCCTGTGGGTGGCGGGCTATCCTTACGTCCCTCCTGGTGGGTGTCTATTGATGGACTGGGTGAAGTACGAGAACCGGATCAAGCTGCGCCCGGAGGGCATGGATCCTACAACGGACATCTACGAGGTGGGGATCACAACCGATGTGAGGGGGCACGGATCAACAATCGCCGATGATCTCGATGACTTCGAGAACTACCTCCTGAAAAACGGTCGCACTGATCGAGGGAGCGTCTACAACCCCTCCCAGACGATTCACCTGTTCCACGC
Source organism: Candidatus Bipolaricaulota bacterium (assembly GCA_023132915.1). Lineage (GTDB taxonomy): Bacteria > Bipolaricaulota > Bipolaricaulia > UBA7950 > UBA9294 > UBA9294. Next base: position 2,045 of record JAGLXM010000227.1, on the reverse strand, counting down.
GTCTCCCTACAATACACCGCTTGATTGGACCACCCCCCGCGGACGGTACGATTACCTCCCCCTCTCCGATCACGTGGGGAGCGTAGAGATAAGGCGGTTTATCGAGCGGGTTCAACCCTACCTCGTCCTATCGGGACACTGCCACGAATCCGTCGTCACCGGAGATTACAAGGTCGATTTAGGGGAGACGCGCTGTGTCAATCCGGGGAGTCAGACACACCTCGACGTGCTGAGCCTAGTGCAGTTTGACCTCTACCACCCTCAAGATATGAAGCAGTTCTTCATCCACGCCCATTAGAGAGAAAGGGCCCCTGGCCCACAGGAGCCCCGAGACTTTAGGAGGTTAACGCCACAGACAGACAGGACTTGTCTCTGGTGAACAGAGGACGGCCCCGTAGCCATCGCGTTTCCGTTCCTCCTCGACATCCACGATATGAACGTCGAGGAGCGACGCTGGACCGTAGGCAAATCCAAGCAGCATCCGATAGGACGTCACCAGTGCCAGATCCAACCGCTGTAACAGGTTGCATACTTGGTCCAGTTTATGCTCAACTATAACGATGAGGTCAATATCCGAAGCGATTCCGGCATTGCCGTTCATCGCGCTTCCGTACAGATAGACTGCACGAAACCCACATCCCAGTTCCCTGAGATAATCCCCTACCCCCTTGGCAACGGCATATCTGAGGGTACTGTGAACTTCCGGCTCTCCTCTTTGCAACGTCTGAACGACGCCGATCTCCGTCATGTGCAGTCGGTTCGCGCAGAACATCACGGCGTGGTCGAGCAACACTTCCGCTTCAAGCTCCGCTGCAAGCAGACCACTCGGGGTATTGGGGCTCATCCTCATCCCCTGCTTTTTGCTCGTGCCTATAGGAAGACGCCACGGAGCCTGATTGCCTGCGCCACGCGTTCCACCCCAAGCACGAACGCCGCTAACCGCAAGGAGATCTGCCGCTCCTGGGAGAGATCCCATACCTCCGTAAGTGCCCGCTGCATGACCCGACCGAGCCGCTGGTTGGTCTCCTTCTCCTCCCAGGCGAAGCACTGGATGTTCTGTACCCATTCGAAGTACGAACAGACTACTCCTCCGGCGTTAGCAAGGATGTCCGGTACGACGAGGGTTTCTTCCTCGGCGAGGATGAGGTCCGCCTCGGGGGTGGTGGGGCCGTTCGCCCCTTCCACGATGACCTTCGCCTGTACGTTCGCTGCGTTCCGGGAGGTGATCTGCGCCTCCAGCGCGGCGGGAATCAGCACATCGACATCGAGGGTGAGTAATTCATCGTTTGTGATCTCCTCCATCCCAGGAACGCTATAGCCAGCAAGGAGGTGACCGGGCGAGGTCTCCACGTAGCGAATAACGTCGTTGATGTCAAATCCGTTCGGGCAGTAGTACCCGCAGGAGACGTCGCTGATTCCTACCACCTTGGCTCCCTGTTTGGCCAGAAGTTGCGCCGCGATCGACCCGACGTTGCCGAACCCCTGTACGGCGACGCGGGCTTGCGTGACATCGATTCCGAGCCTCTGGAGGATCCCGATCGTGATGAACACCACCCCGCGCCCAGTCGCTTCCCGCCGTCCCAGTGCACCACCGAGCTCGATCGATTTCCCCGTCACGATACCAGGCACGGCCTCTCCGCGCAATGCGCTGGCCGTGTCGACGATCCAGTTCATGATCGACGCATTCGTGTTGACATCAGGAGCGGGGATGTCCTGTTTTGGCCCGATGAGGGGGAGGATGCGAGCGGTGTAGCAACGGGTAATCCGTTCGATCTCCCGTTCGGAGAAGCGAGTCGGGTCACAAGCAATCCCTCCCTTGCTTCCACCATAAGGGATGTTCGCCACCGCGCACTTCAATGTCATCCACCCCGCCAACGCCTTTACTTCATCGAGTGTAACCCCGGTATGGTAGCGAATACCCCCTTTGCAGGGGCCACGTGCGCTGTTGTACTGAACTCGATAACCGGTTAGCACCTCTATCTCGCCATCGTCTCGCGTAATCGGTACACTCACCTCGAGAGCACGCTCAGGCCGACATAGAATCT
>JAGLXM010000226.1 GCA_023132915.1 Candidatus Bipolaricaulota bacterium | reverse complement strand
GCGATGGCCGTGGCGCGGGCGGTAGTTGAAAGTACTGACTATATACGGCTCCCGGACCAATTTGAGATCAATGAGTACCACATCATGGAGCGATTCGCCAACTCATGTTCCAAGGAAGAGGTAAGGATACAGTTAGACCAGGCGCTACAGGGTTCTGGTGCGTTTCGGTACTTCAAGAATACAGTGAACCAGCTGGGGTTGGCCAACCAGTGGTATGCATTTCGGGACCGTGGTTATGAGGAAGTGGCGATCGAGTGGTGCCAGGCGCACGGGATCCGCTTTGAGCAAACGGCAGATCGTAGCGGAGCTGACCCCTAACAAGCGCTTGCTGCTGACAGGCGTGCCTCTTTCGGGTCAGCAGTCCTCACGTGGATAGAATCCCTAGGTGGCAATGCACCCGTGAGTTGGCGGACCAGGGTCCCCAGATCGACGCAGCGAACGTCTACTCCTTTGTGATGTTGACTGTATGAGCGTTCCACGTCCGTGGGCACCACCCAATTACGGCCTTTAGGGATGCTGGGGCCAGACCTTCATTCTTTGGATTTCATCGTCTCATGAATGCGCGATCACGCTGATCGTGGAGTAAAGCAGCCCTACACAATCTCTCACTTCTCTAGCGTGTAGTGACAAACTTGTACTGCCTGATAGATCTGCTTGTTAGGAATTCCAAGAATGAGGTCAAGTCTTTATTCTTGGTGTTCCTTCGCTCCTTGATGTGCTTTCGGATGATGTGACGGTGAAATAGTAGGGTCCCAAGAAACTCGCGCTTTCGTTAAACACACGCATCGATGAAGCAAGAGAGGCTTCTACGAGTTGACAGCCGTGCTCCAGAAGAACGCATTCAACGATCACGTGATGCTGGAGCACGGTGCTACTGCTTGGCTCCTATTACCAAGGCCAATTCATGTGGGGTGGAAAATGACAGTCGGAGCCATATTTTTTCTGGCAGTTACCATCACACCTTGCTTTGGAGCAACAGTCCGGCTTGTGTTGGCATGAAACGCTGTGCCAATCCCAGCATCTGCAACACGTTACATATCCGCATTCCGTC
>JAGLXM010000225.1 GCA_023132915.1 Candidatus Bipolaricaulota bacterium | reverse complement strand
CCTCCTACCGCTATCGGCTACAGCTTTTCAATCCCGTCGAACCCGAGCTGAACAGGGGTCTCACGGCCGAAGATCTTAACCATCACAGTCACCTCTTCGGCATCCTTGTCGATCTTCTTAACCTCACCAGTGAAGTCAGCAAACGGCCCTTCCACAATCTCCACCACCTCACCGACTGAGAAGTCCACCTCGATCTTCGGCTCGCCAGAGCTAACAGGGATCTCCAATAGACCAGCCTTTCGTTTGATGATCTTCATCTCCGGTCCTTCAATCGGTACCGGCTTAAACCGCGAACCGACATAGCGAACAGCCCCCTTCATCCCGTCGATCAGCGCCATCATCGCCTCCTCGTCAAGGCCCATCCTCCCGAAGACGTAGCCTGGAAAGAGACGGCGCTTCTCGATCCGCTGGATCGTCACCACCCGCTTATCCTTGTACTCCTTCACCTTAAGGAGGCCGGAGGCACGGCTGACGATCTGATCCTCCCCTTCTAGGAGATCCCCTTGCTTAAGCTGTATCCCCTTGCGTAGCTTTGTCAGAGACTTTTCCGGGACCAGTCTTGTCTTCTCCTTTCCGCCGGGGTACTCGAACGTTATTCGCCGTACCTTATCGCGCAGGACGATCTTCCCCTTGTTGGCGACAACAAACTGCTCGTCGGAGTCCGAAGTGAGAGGAACGCCGTTACGGATCTTCTCACCAACGCGGATATCACGGCGGATACGCTTGTCAACAGGAATAAGATACACTTCCTCATTCCGGTTTGTCATCTCGATGATCGCTCGCTGCAGCGGTTCGATGTCGGTTACACACGCGTCGGATTCCATATGGAGCGGCGCCTTACGGGCGATCACCTCTCCCCGTTGGATCCGCTCGTTTGGCTTGGCGATAAGGTCGTACTCATAAGGGATCCGGTACTCAGTTCCTGCCCCCCGGCGACTGCGCGAGGTAATGACCTCCTCCACCGGGACAAGGAAGAATGTCTCCTCCCCGTCGACCTGGAAGGACTCAACGTCCTTCTCCAAGCCGCGTTTTCTCACCCGCTCGTTGAGGTCCTCCTTCACCTTCAACTCCGAGCCAGCGTAGGTCTGAATCGCGTACCACTTCTTCATTTGCATGATTTACTTAGAGCTGAACGAAGAACCTGATGATCGCCTGGAGGATCGTATCCACTCCCCAGATGTAGATCGTCAAGACAACAACGAGCAGCAGGATTAGGGCGGTGAGAGATATGACTTCGTTGCGCGTAGGCCAGCTAACCCGGTCGACCTCTCCGCGGACCCCTTTCAAGTAATTTGCAATCCTCTCAAGCATCCAAGTTCACCTTCATCATCTCTTAAGTTTTGCAGGCCCGGGAGGACTTGAACCCCCAGCCTTCCGATTTGGAGTCGGACGCTCTGCCAGTTGAGCTACGGGCCTATCTCGGTCTAGCTTGCCTAGACCTCCTTATGTAGAGTGTGCCTCCTGCACCACTTACAATACTTGTTCAAGCTCAGTTTATCGCGGACATTTAACTTGTTCCGCGTGGTATGGTAATAGCGACGGTTACACTCGCTACAAGCAAGGGTAACATGAACGACGGCTTCCCCTTTTTTTGCCATTTCGATTTGCTTATTCGATGATCTTCGTCACGACGCCAGCGCCGACGGTTCGTCCACCCTCACGAATGGCGAACCGGAGCCCCTCATCCATGGCGACATGGTGGATCAGGTCGCCAGTGATCTTTACATTATCCCCAGGCATCACCATCTCCACCCCTTCAGGAAGGTGGACCGTCCCGGTGACGTCAGTGGTGCGGAAGAAGAACTGCGGCCTGTACCCATCGAAAAACGGAGTGTGGCGTCCACCCTCGTCCTTGCTTAAGATGTAGACCTCTCCTTCAAAGCGAGTGTGAGGTGTAATCGTCTTGGGGGCAGCGATGACCTGCCCGCGCTCGATCTCGTCTTTCTCGATCCCACGCAAAAGGATCCCTACGTTATCTCCAGCGATTACGTAGTCGAGCGTCTTATTGAACATCTCGAGACTCGTAGCGACGGTCTTTTGGACCTCATCACGGATCCCGACTATCTCTACTTCAACCCCCGGAGTGATCTTCCCGCGCTCAACGCGGCCGGTAGCAACCGTCCCGCGCCCCTTGATGGAGAAAATATCCTCGACCGGCATCAGGAAGGGCTTATCCTCATCACGCTCCGGCAACGGAATGTAGCTATCGACAGCCTTCATCAACTCGATGATCGACTGGCACTCCTCGGAATTCGGGTCCCCACTCTCCATCGCCTTTAGCGCCGACCCACGGATAACCGGAATCTCATCACCAGGGAACTCATACTCGGAGAGGAGTTCACGGATTTCCATTTCCACCAAGTCGATCAGATCAGGATCGTCGACCATGTCCACCTTGTTAAGGTAGACCACCATCGCCGGTACATTCACTTGCTTGGCAAGCAGTACGTGCTCCCGCGTCTGCGGCATCGGACCATCAGAAGCAGCGACTACAAGGATTGCTCCGTCCATCTGAGCCGCACCAGTGATCATGTTCTTGATATAGTCAGCATGCCCTGGGCA
>JAGLXM010000224.1 GCA_023132915.1 Candidatus Bipolaricaulota bacterium | reverse complement strand
GGCTCTCCTTTTACAAGGACGATCTCTCCTGCCTCGCCGAGGCGGGCGTTTAGGTTCCAGCGATCGTCGATGAACCCAGCCGCAAACGCTCCTCGGTCGATCGGTCTTTTGAGGAGCTCCTCAACGAGGCAGGCATTGGTCGTCCCCAGGGTGATCACCACCGTCCCCGAAGTCAAAGCTTGTTTCACCACCGGGAGCGCGGCCACCCCCTTGGCGATCAATCGCTTGGAGGCGTTTGGATTCAAAACAACACAGGCTTTCATCGTCCTCCCGTTTGCAAAGAGACTTACCGATATGCTATAAACTTTGCCACTGCAATTCAAAACAGACTTCAGGGTGATTAAAGAAAAATGTGCCACGGTCAAGTGGACTATGAGAAGGAAGTCCGCCAGTTCGTGTGGAATATCCCTGCGGACTACAACATCGTTGATGTCGTCGCAGGACATGCCAAGAAAAACCCAGACAAAGTGGCGGTATTCTGGGAAGACACCGATGGGAACGAGAGGCGTGTGACCTTTGCCGAGCTGCTCGGCGAGGCGCGCCGCTTCGGAAGCGCCCTAATCGAGCTTGGCGTAAAGAAGGGGAATCCGATCCTACACATGTTGCCGCGCCTTCCGGAGGCACACGTAGTGCAGTTGGGGACGTTCGCCGCCGGTGCGATCGCCGTCCCCTGCTCGGAGATGTTGAAGGCAAAAGAGATCGCTTATCGCGCCCAGGCAAGCGGGGCCAAGGTGATCGTCGCTGACGCTTCCATTGCGGAGGCGGTGGAATCTGCACGCGGTGACTCTCCAATAGAGACTTGCATTCTCATCGGAGGAGTGCGCAAGGGATGGATCAATTTCGAAGAGTTGATGGAGAAAAGCTCATCCCCCACAGAGAAGGTCAAGTTGACCGCGGAGGATCCGATGACGATCAGCTTCACCTCGGGGACGACAGGGGGCGCGAAGCCAGTGGTGCACAAGCACCGCTGGATGTACTGCCACAACCGCGTCACAGCCCACTATTGGTGGAACGCCACCGAGAAGGACGTGATCTGGGCAACGACTGCTCCCGGCTGGGCAAAGTGGTACTGGAGCCCGGTCGGGGTAGGACTGACCACCGGTGCGAGCCAATTGATGTACAACGGCCGCTTCGACGCCGAGCGCTACCTTAAGCTCCTTCAAAAGTACAAGGTGACCAAGCTATGCGCCACTCCCACGGAGTATCGACTGTTCGCTCAGCTTCCGGACATGGGAAAGTATAAGCTCACCTTGAGCGACGCCCTCTCGGCTGGTGAGCCGCTAAACGTTGAACCGATCGAGGCGTTTAAGCGGGCTTTTGGAGTGACAATTCGCGACGGTTACGGCCAGACCGAGAGCATATGCCTGGTGTGCAACTATCCTGGGCTTGAAGTGAAACCGGGGGCGATGGGAAAGCCGACGCCCGGGCCTGGGGTGATTCTGATCGACGAGGAGGGAAAACCGGTTGTGCAGGGAGAGATCGGCGAGATCGCCCTTCGCCCGGACAACCCGGCGATCTTCGATGGGTACTGGAACTCTCCCGATCTTGACCGGGAGGTGTTCTCGGGCAATTGGTACCGGACTGGCGATCTGGCGCGTATGGACGCGGACGGGTACCTGTTCTTTGAAGGAAGGGCTGACGACGTGATACTTACCTCCGGCTACCGGATCGGCCCGTTCGAGGTGGAAGACGCATTGGTCAGCCACCCGGCAGTGGTAGAAGCAGCCGCTGTCGCCTCACCGCATCGCGAGCGGGGGGAGATTGTGAAGGCGTTTGTCATCCTCGCCAATGGGTATACTCCTTCTGAGAAACTGGTGAAAGAGCTACAGGATCATGTGAAGAGCGTCACCGCGCCGTATAAGTACCCACGGGCAATCGAGTTTGTGAGTGAACTTCCCAAGACGACCAGCGGGAAGATCAAACGTGCTGTGCTGAAGCGCCGTGAGTGGGAGGGGTGGGATCGGCGGTAACTGTGATAGGTCAGTTGGTGTAAACTCTTAGAGGAGGTGGTGGCGGTGAACAAGTCAACCATGTCGGTAGTTGTAATGGTCCTTCTTACTCTAGCTATTTGCCCGGCGACTGCTGTTGCCGGAGGCGTAGGGGGCGGAGTCTGTGTGTATACCATCGACATTGCTACAACGCTCGGAAAGGTCCCCCTGGCGTTGGAGGCCGCGTTCGGCGAGATCGAGGACGGCCTTGCTGACTACGGAGTACCACAACAAGACCTAGATGAGATCAGCGCTGCATTTGACGACCTTGTTGACGATATCGAGCTTGCGACAGAGGATTTCCCCTTTCTCCTTCCGGTCCCCCTCATCGGCGGGTCGATAGAGTTTTCCGTTCCATTTCTGGTGATCGACGCGGTGCGATTTTCAGGGGGTGGATTGAGCGACCGGTTCGTATGGGGGATGCTGGACGCCTTTGGTCTTGAAAGGCCGCAGTGGCCGATCGAAGAGAGTTTTCAGGAGGGAGAGTTAGAAGTGGAGGTGACGATCGATCCCTCTTTCTCTTCGTTCATGCTCTCTACTGAGCTGGTCAAGCGACTGGACCTCTTGGTCGCCGGTATCGAGTTCGGACTGGGATTTGACCTGGCTCAAGGTAAAATAGACCCGGGAGTGACGATCACTGCTTCCCACCTTCAATCAGAACTAGACGATGCGCTTGCCGCACTTCACCCAGATGAGCTTTCCTGGTCGGCATTCTGTGGCCACGCTTGTGTAGGAGTGGAGGTAGGGCCGCCGTTTTTGCGGTTGTACGGCCGAGCGCGGTTCCTTCTTCCTCTTTCTCAATCAACAACCTGGTGGGGGATCAAAGTAGGAGCTCTTACCGGCAGTGTAGGATTGGTGATCCGTTTCTGATGGACGATCAGGCGCTGTTGAACCTGGCGATCGAGGTGCGAAAGTACGCTTACTGTCCCTACTCGAATTTTCCGGTTGGGGCGGCCCTTCTCTGTGCTGACGGGAAGGTCTACACCGGTGTGAATGTGGAGAACGTTGTGAACAGCCTGTCAATCTGTGCGGAGAGGATCGCTCTTTCTAAGGCGATTTCTGAAGGGGAACACGACTTTGTGAAGATCGCGGTTATATGTGACGCCGAGCACTGCCAACCCTGCGGCGCCTGTCGCCAAGTCCTCTACGAGCACGCCCCCGATCTTGAGGTCCTTATGGGAAATCCACAGGGTGACTTCAAGCGCACGACGATCCGAGACCTGCTTCCAGAGGCATTTTCGCGGTAGTTTCCCTTGACAATCAGGCGGTGACCCGCTCGACAATCAGAACGGGCGGTCTAACAGGGCCCTCGCCGATCTCGTAGGCTTCCTTCACCAGCGCGCGTACTTGCTTGAGGTTTGTTACGTCGTTTACGTGGAGGACCGCCAGCGGCTCATCTGCTTGCACGTGGTCACCCACTTTGTGCAGTAACTCGACCCCGACAGCGGGATCGATCGTGCCCTGTTTAACGAACCGCCCGGCGCCGAGGAGATTTGCCGCTCGGCCGACAGCAAGCGCGTCAACCCCAACTAAGGTACCTGAATGAGAAGCCAGAATCTCCGCCCTTGTGGCTGCCGTTGGAAATCGCAAAGGATCATCGATGATGGACAGATCGCCGCCTTGGTTTTTCACCATCTCTTTAAACTTCTTCAGGGCCGAGCCATCGTGCAGGAGGCCGCGCAGGGTTTCAATTGCTGCGCTTCGTACACTTTCCTTTCCCGAAAAGAGGAGAAGCTCTGCCCCCAACTCGCAGCAGAGACCCTTCAGATCCTGTGGGCCCGCTCCTTTGAGGGTGGCGATTGCCTCTTTCACCTCCAGGGCGTTTCCGACCATGTACCCGAGCGGCTGCGACATGTCGGTGATCAAGGCCGAGGTCTTTCGGCCGAGATGCGTTCCGATTGAGACGAGCAACTCTGCGAGCTTTCGTGAGTCCGCAAGCTTGGGGAGGAAAGCGCCGGCGCCAGTCTTAACGTCGATGACGATCCCCTTTGCCCCACCGGCGAGCTTCTTTGACATGATCGAGGCGACGATCAACGGAAGGGAATCGACCGTGGCGGTCACATCGCGAAGTTCGTAGAGGAGTCGATCGGCCGGGACTATGTCCTCAGTGTGGTCTGCGAGAGCAACCCCTGAGCGCTTGACCAGGGAGAGGAACTCCTCGCGGGAAAGATCGGTGTGAAACCCGGGGATCGATTCAAGCTTGTCGATCGTCCCCCCGGTGTGTCCGAGGGCGCGGCCGGAGAGCTTGGCCACGGTGAGACCTGCTGCGGCAAGAAGAGGTATGAGAACAAGCGAAGTCGTGTCCCCCACTCCGCCGGTCGAGTGCTTATCGACCGGGAAGCCGGGCATCTCTGAGAGGTCGAGCATGGTGCCTGAGTGGGCCATCACATCGGTGAGAGTGATTGTCTCCTCATCGTTCATCCCTTGGAAGTAAATCGCCATCAACAGGGCAGCGACCTGGTAGTCAGGGATTCTCCTTTCCACGCATCCTTCAATTAAAAACTCGATCTCTTCCCGAGTGAGCTTTCCTCCGTCGCGCTTCTTTCTGATCAAATCGACCGTTTTCATGTCTCTGATTCTAGGAGGGAATCTTCCTTCGGTCCAGTCACCCATTGGTAGAGGATGGCGCGGTTTCCGGAAAAACCGTGCTTCTCGTAGAAACGCTGCGCTGATGAGTTCTGTGGCCGGGTTAAAAGGCGGATTCCAGCGAGCCCGAGCCTGTTGACAAGTGCGAACGCCTCCCCGATGAGGGCCGTTCCCACCCCATGGCGGCGGTATCCTTTAAGGACATGTAACTCATCTAGGTAGAGGAAACCGACACGCTGGTCGAGTTTGGAAATACGAACAAGCGCGGCATACCCGACTGGCTCTCCATCGAAAAGGGCAAATAGGAACCGGCTTGAATCGGAAGAGAATACGTCGTAGCGTTTAAGACTCTCCCGTACCCCCATCTCGACGTCCTTTACCGTTTGCGGATCCTCGGGATGTTCCTCCGCGTGGATCGCGGAAAGCAGCACGAGTAGCTGTGGACAGTCCTCTTTCTTGACTCGGATAACCTTGATCTTTCCAGACGTGATTTGCGGCATACTTTAGAGAGTATCCTGATCTGCGAGAGGAGTCGAGCCTTGCAGAGCCTGACGTGCCCGCCTCGAATCGGTATACTTTAGCCTTGGAGGTGGAAAGATGCCGGATTTTTCCCGATTTCTATTTCGCGTGAAAGACAAGCAAATCGAAGAGGAAGCCAAACGAATGGTGGCGAGCCTTGGGATCAAGGACATCGAGATCAGGCGTGATGATACGATCAAGGATGCATGGTTGGAGGATAACGAGGCGCTTAAAACTACCTACGGGCTGGGGGACATTCAGGAGTACCTGGAGAATCTGGTCTCTTAATCGGGAGATCGGATAATTTAGTGATTGAGTAATTGAGTGATTTACCTCCACAATCTCTCAATCCCTCGCTCACTCAATCTCTCAATTGATTGCTCACTCGTTAAATCACTCAGAAGGGGAAGGCTCGATGCTACAGGCTTGTGTAGTGTCGAGGTTTATCCCCAACATTCTCTATCTCGGCTACTCGAGGCTCTCTCTAAGACGGCTTGACAGATAGTCGATCGCCCAAACCGTTAAGATGATCAGTAGCATCAAGGTGCCGGCGGCGTGCCACTTCCAGTGCCGCGTATAGTGGTACAACAGTTGTCCGATCCCTCCGCCGCCGACGATACCGATGATCGTGGCCATGCGGACGTTAATGTCCCAGCGGTAGATCGTGAATGAGAGGTAGGGGTTGACAATCTGGGGGACGATCCCGTATAGGATGACCTGAAGATTGTTGGCGCCTGTAGCGCGAATAGCTTCAACCGGACCGGGGTCGATGGACTCGAGTCGCTCTGAGTAGAGTTTGGTCAAGTCGGCGATCGAGTGCACAAACAGGGCAAGCACACCGGGGAAGGTCCCGAGCCGCACCCAGACTACGAAGATGATCGCCCAGATGATCGGTTCGATCGAGCGGGTGATGCTCATCGCAATGCGCACTACAATGTACACACTGCGTCCGATAAATCCATGCATCAGATTGCGCGCTGCTAGAAAACTCAATGGGACTGCAAATACGATCGCGAAGAGCGTGGCCATAAGAGCCATGAAGATCGTGACGATGAGGAGGTTGATCCCCTCCCCCAAGATAGCCCAATCCGGCGTGAAGAGTGCTTTCCATAACCGACCCGTCTTGGACGCACCCGTGAACAGGGTGTGCAGGTTGATCTCGGTGATGAAAACACCGGCCAACAGGGTAAAAAAGACGAGGAGAGCGGTTGTGATCCCTTGACTGCTCTTATACCAGGTTATCCTGGTCTTGTACGTCTCTCTCTGTTTCTCGATCTTCGTTCCACTCATGCGATCATGCCAACTGAGGCGATCCCTATTCCATAGGATGGCGAGGCAGCCGATCACAGGAAGGGCGGAGATGTGCCATGCAAGGTAGCGGATGATACCCCTGCGGAAGGGCACTGTGCTCCCATCTTCTGTTCTGAGGCGGATCCCGGCAGCCCGCATCCCCAAAGAGATGCCGAACGTCTCCCAAAGAACAACAAGCTCACCAACTACGATCAGGAAGATCCACCAAGGGAGGGGAAAGAAACTTCCCTGATAGCCAGAGAGCTCGGTGGTGCAATAGGCCACTATCACTATCAAATAGGAGATCGCAATATAATCAACAACAAACGCAGTAATCCGCGCCTTGAGAGCCCCAAACGCCTCCATCCATGCTGGCTTCTTTTGAATGAACCCCGCGTAGTATTCGTCGCGTATCATCAAGCGATCTTCTCCCTCACCAAACCGCTCACATAATCCATCGCCCATACGACAGCTATGATCACCACGATAACAGCTCCCACCTCTCCCCACCTGAGATCATTCTTGTAGTGGAACAGGATCCGTCCGATACCTCCACCCCCTACCAAGCCGATGATCGTCGACATACGGACGTTGATATCCCACCGATACATGGTAAACGCCAAATAGGACGGGATGATCTGCGGGATAACCCCGTATACGATGACCTGCCAACGCCGTGCCCCGGTAGAGGCGATCGCCTCCAGCGGTCCGGGGTCGATCGACTCTACCTGCTCCGAATAGAGCTTTCCCAACGCAGCTATGGTGTGAATCGCAAGCGCCATTACACCGGCAAAGGGGCCGAAACTGACCCACACAGCGAAGATGAGTGCCCACACGATCGTCTCTACAGAGCGTACTACGTTGAAGAATCCTCGTGTGACCGTATAGATCAGCCAACCGACCGGCCCGGTGGCCATGATATTTCGTGCACCTAGGAAGCTAAGAGGGAAGGCGAAGATCACGCCGAATAGGGTTGCCAAGAGCGCCATGAAGATCGTCTCCACTACCGCGCTGCCGATGGAATCTCGCAGTACGGGCTCGGGAGTGATGAAGTGCGTGAAATCCAGGGCAGTGAGCCGTTTCAGCAGATCGCCAGTGACCGGAGCCCTCCTGATCAGGTTCCCGAAGTCGATCCCGGTCGTCAACCACCCGACATAGAACGTAATCACAATGAGGATAAGGGTCATTATCCCCCAGCTCGTTGCGAACCAGCGCTTCGGGGGAATCCCTCTATCTTCGATCTCGGAATTGGGAGCGACCCGTGCGTGGAAGACCCGGTCGCACCAGAACTGTTCCCCGTTAGGCCCTGACCATATCCATTTAGCTAGCCGATAGGCGCCGAAGAAGCACCCGCTTCCAACCACTATGATCCCTGCAAGGGAGAGCAGGACGTAGAAGAGCGACAGGTACCAAGGGCCGAGCTTCCAGAGGGAGGCTGCGGGGATGAATGAAATCCCTGTGCCCGTCGAAAGACCGCGGAAGAGCGTTCCTAGACCAACAAGCGGGACAAGCATAAGCCCGCCAACCACCAGGCTCAGTGCCCAAGAGATCAGGTCGAGTGGAATCCGCTTCAACCTCGATCTTAGTATTACAGGAGAGCCGTCCATGCGGATGAGGGTCAAGCCAAACGCCCTAAACCCAATAGATGTTCCTAACCCCTCCCAGGCTACGGCGATCAGAAGACTGCTGATGATAACGATTGGCCATCCATACCAGGGGAAAGGGACCTTGTAGTACGGTCGAACGGCAACAATCTCGGTATACCAGTGATCGATGAGAAAGAAGACGCAGTAGGAAAGATAAAGCCAGATCACCCAATCGGTGATGAATGCCCCGACACGTCTCTTGGGAAACATTAATCCACGTTTCATCTAGCGGATCTCCACCTCTTCCGCATCCTCACCGTAGATCTCCTTGAAGCGGGCCCCATCGATGTCCTTAGGGAGCCCTTCAAAGACGATCTTCCCGTCCTTCAGGGCGATGATGCGGGTGCCATAGCGACGGGCGAGCGACAGGAAGTGTAGGGCGCAAAGGACGGTCACACCATCCTCCTGGTTCATCTGTTCCAGGTATTGGAGGACGGAATTCGACGTAGCTGGATCGAGAGCGGAGACCGGCTCATCTGCGAAGAGCAACTCCGGTTCCTGCATCAACGCCCGCGCGATACCCACTCTCTGCTGCTGGCCGCCGGAGAGTTGATCCGCCCGCGTGTACATCTTCTCGATCAGGCCGACACGATCCAGGCTGCCCTTCGCCCTTTCGAGATCTTGCTTGGAGAAACGCCCAAAGAGGGACCTCCACATGGAGGCATACCCAAGGCGACCGGCAAGGACGTTCGTCATCACCGAGGAACGCTTCACAAGGTTGAATTGTTGAAAGATCATGCCGATCTTGCGGCGAATGCGCCGCAGTTCCGACGTTTTCGCCTTGGTGATATCGCCGCCATCTAGGAGGATCTTGCCCGAGGTCGGCTCGACCAGTCGGTTGATACATCGCAGAAGGGTGGACTTCCCCGAACCGGAAAGGCCGATGAGGATAAGAAATTCTCCCTTCTCTACGGAAAAACTAACGTCGTCAAGAGCGAGGACCTCTCCGCGTTCGTAGACCTTGGTCAGGTGTTCGATGACCAGTTGCGCTTCTGCCATGGCACCATCCTATAAAAAAAAGGGGGAGGATACCCTCCTCCCCCCAAACTCAGATTCAAATCACTTCTTACCTTTCAGGAATAGGAATGCCCATGACCTTCCTGACCACGTCGTAGATTTCGTCGCCAGCCGGGTAGATATCATCCCACTCGTAGAACTGCGGGTTGCCGAAGACCTTCCTCCCCTCGATGGAGTGGATATAGGTAAGGAGACCTTCAATGATCTTCTCCTTGAGATCCTCAGGGAAGTCCAATACGAAAGAGACTCCGTCGTTGGGGATCGAATCGGAGATTCCAACGACAGCGACCTTCTCCAGGATGTCAGGATAGGTATCCATCACTGCCAGACGAAGGTCCTTCACCCCCCACGGGCAACACCCTGTGTACAATTCGTTGTTCACCGGGTCCCAGATGCCGAGTTCGGGGTACATATGCTCCTCCCACTGCAGGCCCAGCTGCTTGACCCAGAGTGGGGGCTTTGGTGCGCTGAAGTAACCCGTGCAGAAATCGACATCTCCCTCATATACTGCAACCATGGAGTTGTTATGAGAACCGGTCTCCAGAGAGTCTCCCGGAGTGACCCCGTATCCCGCCAGGGTGATGTTTGGATACTGGTACCCCGACGAGGAACCCGGGTAGGCATATCCCCACTTCTTTCCTTCGAGGTCGAGGATCGATTCGATCCCGCTGTCCCTGCGCGCATAGAACCCGGACCAGTAAGCGGTATATCCCTCGCGAACAGAGACGAGCCGGAAGTCCAGCCCTCCTGCTGCCTCGTAGGCCTGTACATAGACCTTCGTCGAGAGGAAAGCGAAGACATCACCCTCCGCTGCTCTGACTTCTTCCACAGCTGCCGCTGTATCTGGAGTCATGTACGCCTCAATCCACAAGCCAGTCAAGTCGTAGAGCGCTTGCGCGATGATCTCGCCCGTCTCCTGAACTACTTCCACGTTTGTGGAAGGCACCAAAATCAGCCGAATTGGTCGATCCTTTGTTCCTAATTCCTGAGCTAGCCCCACAATTCCTAGCGCCAGAACGGCCACTAGTGCCAAAACCACTATCCTACGCATACTGCCACCTCCTAGAAGTTTACGGTGCCCTCCGAGGGTGTCACCTTCACTTTCTGTTCGATAGCCACCCCCGATGTGATATTGATAACACCATCATAGGCTTTGCTCGTGGGTAAGTCAACCGTACATACCTCGCAAAAGCGTTGCCTTCTCTTTGCGCTATACTTATAAGA
>JAGLXM010000223.1 GCA_023132915.1 Candidatus Bipolaricaulota bacterium | reverse complement strand
GTCAATGTCAATCGAGAAGCAATCGATTCCGAATGGAGTTGAAAGCTGACTGCTGATCGCTGAACGCTGGATGCTTCCAGCTATTCTAGCACCTTCCCGAGAACGAAGTGCGCAAAATCGAGGTAGAGGATCAAGCGCAGGGCGTTCTGTTTCGTTCCAAAGGCAATCGAGGTTCCATGCTCCACGGCGTGACGGTTCAGCGTCCCGTCATCCGCAAACTCGATGAACTTGACGAACCGGTAGAAGGGAAGCTCCTCCTCCCCGATGAGGCGGGATAACACCTCACGGATCAGCGCCTCCACCGTGACGAAGGTGCGATTTTGGGTTCCAATTAGCTCCTCAAGTTGTGCCTCAGCCGGATTAGAGCAGGAGAGGAAGTCCCACATCACCCCTTCGGGCTGCGGGAAGAGGCCGTAGATCGCGAGGGCGTACTCACCGCGCAGGTAGGCGGAGAAGGCATCTTTGATGATCCTCTCCCGTCGGCGGAA
The DNA here is from genome assembly GCA_023132915.1 of Candidatus Bipolaricaulota bacterium. Classification (GTDB taxonomy): domain Bacteria; phylum Bipolaricaulota; class Bipolaricaulia; order UBA7950; family UBA9294; genus UBA9294. The sequence continues at coordinate 1,534 of JAGLXM010000223.1, read as the reverse complement.
CGGTTCGAGGTCGAACCAGGAACGTCAGGGTCAGACCTTGTGTTTTGACTTCTCTAGGGCAGAATCCCCACCAGTAGTAGCACTAGCTATCTCAGGAATGGCACCCCTGCGACTGTCCCTTGTCATCAGATTGCTCAGATACCGCTACCTATACTTCTCGACGATTTTCACGATCCGCTCGAAATCCTCTCCCACATTATTCAGCGACTCAAACTGCTCGCGGCACTTGAACGACCCTACCCCGCTATTGTAACCAGCATCACCCCGCCAATGATGAGCAAGACGCCTATTGCGGAACGCCTCGAGGGCCGTTCCTTCAGGATGAGAACACTGGCCAGGAATCCGAACAACACAACCAACCCGCGAACCGGGGAAATAATGCTCGCCGGTGCTCGGCCGAGTGCAAGCAGCCACAGTATCCAACCGAGGAAGAGGTTTGTGAAACCGGTGAGAACGGCAATGTTCATTCCTCTCCAGGACCAGGAAAAGCTGCTCAAACGGTGCCGAGAAAGTGCATACACACCCCATGCAGCGGCTGAGCCTGCAACCAACATCAGTTGATAGGTGATGGGGGCCATACCGTGGCTGAGACAGTACTTTGTGGGCACTATCTCAGCGATTCCCCACAACACTCCCGCGGCGAGTGCGGCCCATGGTCCCCAGCGCGTTCCCTGTTCATCCGGCCGATCGCGGTGAGAAGCAAGGAAGTATGCGCCCAATACCACCAGCACCGCAGCAGCAAACGAGGCGAATCGTGGGGACTCCCCGAGAAAGATGACCGCCGCCACCACGCCCCAGAAGGGCGCTGTGTTGGCTAGAGGCACGACCTCGTGCGCAGGACTTGTCTTTAAAGCGATCATGTAAAGCAGGGTACCGATGAATGAATCCAGAACACCGCCGAGAATCGCAACGATCAGAAACTTTGTGGTGGGTAGAGTAAAACCTGTCGTGAGAAGGCCGAATACAATTACGAACAGCAAAGCGAATCCCGAGCGAATGAACCCGAACAGGGCAAGGGAAGTGTCCTCAAGCCCACGCTTGGCAAGAACCTGTCCCCCGCCCCACAAGAGAGCACTGCAAACTGCAAAAAGGATCGCGATACCGATGATGCGCCTCCCCTACAGCGTCAGGATTGATCTTCCGGTCAATCGGATCGTGCGCAAGGATAACCGGTAGCCGTTACTCCAACCAAGCGGAATCGAGCATCATCACGTGTGTGGGGCAGTCGTAGGGAATTACACTTGCGTAACAGCTGCCTGCTAACAAACTGTGCTCTTTACTCGGTGTTGTTGCGGTGATTTTCAGCTACCGCTACCCGTACTTCTCGATTATTCTCACCATCTGGTCGGCTTTCCCTTTGCGCCTTGTAATAAACATCACAGTTCAGGTGGTCGGTTAGAAAACGCCTGTCTGATCGCCTTGCGGATTCCCTCTTTGGGGGCCTCGTATCCCCACCAGATTTCCTTCCCGTTGATGAAGATCGCTCGTGGGGTTTGGAAGAAGAGGAGGGTCTCGCGGTCATCAGCGCAGTACT
>JAGLXM010000222.1 GCA_023132915.1 Candidatus Bipolaricaulota bacterium | reverse complement strand
AACCAGTGGGAAGGCGCTATGCGCCTTCCCACCTTTAACGTACTGCAACGGTAATGGTAAAGGTCCTCTCTGGAGGTGCCGCCTCCAAGGGCGGCGGTAGACCAGGGCCAGTTCACCCTGTCCGGCAGCGATCGCTTCGTAGCGGAGGGAGAGGGGTTATAATAGGTTTATTCAACGTTCGGAGGTGTTTTAAAAATGAGGTTGTTTACCAAACTTATTACAGGTGGAAGCATCGCTGCGTTCTTCTTTTTCAGTTGGGTGATCATGCGCCTGTGGAACCACATCCTAACGTGGCATTTAGGACTGCTTCCACCGCTTAGCTACCTGCAAGCGGCCGGGCTGTGGTTCCTTATTATTTTACTCTTTGCGTGGGTGGGTATTGGAGCAAACCGTGGCATTTCGCTTTGGTGGCGGAAGAAGCGCGATTGGGATGAGATCGGCGAGAAGATCGAGAGAAAGATCAAGCACAGCCTCTCCCGTTGGGCCAAAGAGGAAAACGACGAGGACTGGGACGAGCTGGGCGAGAAGATTGAAGCAAAAGTCAAGCGCGGCATCACCAAGTGGGTTGGCGGAGATCCGGACATGGACTGGGACGACCTCGGTGAGAGGATCGAAGAGAAGATCAAGCACAAGATCCGCGACTGGGCGCAAGAAGAGTAACTACAAGCGATCCACACGTAGCAGGACATTTCCCGCAGGATCGGGGCAGATAACGATATTCTCTTTTGCCATCCAGTCCTCGGGGGCAAGGTTTCTTTGCATCGCGGGCAGAAGCGGGAGGACAGCCTGAAGGGCGTAGAGACAGAACGGCTGTGGAAGATAGAGGCTGCTCCCCCTAAACAACGCGATCTGTCCAGGGGCCATGCCGGAGGTGCATGTTCCAAGCACCTTCTGCACCGCGATACGAAGATCGCCTCGAGTTGCTTGCGGAATGGAACCGGTTGACACCTTAGTGCTCCCCAACGGCCGTTTTTCGATGCGCCAGATGACGCGGCCTTTGGGGTCGGGGCACTGGGTCTCATCGACGCGCCACAACCAATCATCCTCCTTGGCTTCGGCAATGGTTCGCTCCTTAGCCGGGAGCAAAGGGAGCACGCTTTGAAGGGCATACAGGCAGATCGGGCCGGCCTTTGGAAAGACAAGCCGACCATCGCGTACGAGGAAGCCCGTTCCCGGGGTCATCGGAACCGGACCTGTACATACCCCAAGCACCCTATCAACGGAAATCCAAAGCTCGTCCATTTAACCCTCCAAGCCCAGTTCTCGAAGTTTTTCCAGAGTGGGGAGCCCCATCGTCGTATTCCATCCTCGAACGGCATAGTATTCCTCCAGCATCGGCTCCAGTTCGACCAGCGAACCGGCTGAGGGGGAATCCGGCGGTCCTGCCGGCTCTTCCAAGAACCGTTTCGGAAGGGTGTCATCGCGGCACGTGATCCCCCAGCGAGCGTTCAACAGCCGCTCCGCATTGACGATCCGCTCTCCCACAAGACGCACCTGCTCTCCTTTCCAGATCCAGCCGGTGGCAGCGGAAAGCAACTCCGCGGTCTCGTCCCAATCGAGAGCCTCCATGTTGTTATAGGTGTTCTTGCACACGCCGAGGGCGTCGGAAACCGCCGCCATCTCCTCGAAATGTGCGACCAGCTTTCCCTTTCCCTGCCAGGCCAGTCGATCGGCGGCCTCAGGGATGCCGTAGCGACGGATGGCCTCTTCGCGGTCGCCGGAGAACTCGAACCACGGCTCGGAGCGAAGGTGATCAGCACCACGGCTCGACACCGCGTTTCCCAGCGCATACCCCTTCATCGCTCGCACGTCGGCCTGAAACAGCTCTAGGCCCTTCACCTCCATTGCGATCTCCTGTCCACGACCAAGCTTGCGCGCGGCGGCGCGCACCCCATCGGCGAGCACATCACCGAACCCCTCCCGTTGGGCGATCTTTTCGATGAGTGAAAGGATCGTGTCACCACAGCCGAAGTGAAGAGCCAATCCATCCGCTTCCTCATCGATGAGCAATCCTCGCTGGCCAAGCTCCATCGTCCAGGCAATTGTCTCGGTCACGGAAATCGCGTCCACGCCAAGGCGGTTACACCGATCGATGGCGTAAAGCGCCAGCGGCAGATCACTATTCCCCACCCGCGCAGTAAAGCCGGCCAGCGGCTCGTACTCCGGCCCCTCGAAGCGCAAGCCGGGGAAGCGCGGATCATCGACCACTATATAGCGGCTGCAGGGAATGTTGCAGGCAAAACACGCCTTTCCCCGTACCTTGAATCGCTGTTCGATCGCCTCGCCGGAAACCTGATCGGCATGCTCAAATTGGCCGGCCTGAAAGTGGCGTGTTGGAAGGCCGCCGATCGCTTGGAGCGCATTGATCAACTTCGTAGTTCCTAACCGGGTCCGAATCTCATACTCGGGATGAGAAAGAATCCGCTCGTTCAACCGGGCGATGCACTCGCGAAAGTGTGCCTGATCTGCCACACGAATCTCGCCGGTCCCGCGCACGGCGATCGCTTTCAGGTTCTTCGCCGCCATCACCGTACCCATGCCGGTGCGGGCCGCCGGCCGTGTAAGATTGGCAAACACCCCCGCAAAGCGCACCCCATTCTCGGCGGCCGGCCCGATCGTGGCGACTTGGACATCGCGGTCGCCCAGCTCTTCTTGAATCGCCGTCGTCGTCTCCACGGTGTCCTTACCCCACAACTCGCGAGCATCCTTGAGCCCCACGCGATCGTCGTCGATCCACAAGAACACAGGGTGAGGTGCTCGGCCGGTGATCACCAGCTGGTCGATCCCGGTGAACTTCAGCTCCGGGCCGAAAAAGCCGCCGGCATTCGAATCGCCGAGGATCCCCGTTTGTGGTGAGCGGGCAGTGATATTGAATCGGGCACCACCAGGAAACGACGTACCGACAAGCGGTCCAACGCCGATTAACAACGGCGCCTCCGGCGCCAACGGATCCACACGCGGCGGAAGCTCTTGCAGCAGGCGCGCCATATTCAAGCCTCGGCCGCCGAGGAAGGCACGAACGAGGCTCAGATCGGTTTTCTCGCGACTCACTCTTCCAGCGGAAAGATCGATCCGCAGCACAGCCCCTGCCAAACCGTTTGCCGTCACTTCTGTTCCTCCAGTTTCAGCGCACCGGTGACGCACGCGGCGACGCAGGCGGGCTCGCCTTCGCATAGATCGCAGGAGAGCGGCTTGTCGGTGCGCGGATGGAGCCGCAACGCCTCGTAAGTACAGGCCTCAATGCATAAGCTACAGCCCTCGCAGCGGGCCGCATCTAACAGTAGAACCCCATCGGCTCTCTGGCTCAACGCCCCCGTGGGGCAGGCGGCCACACACGGCGCATCGGCGCAAAAGTGACAGACAACCGGTCGGTCGATCCCTTCCGCATCTCGCTTCTCAACCCGCAGCCGCGCCAGGGCGACGCTGAACGCGTTCTCGTGCGCTTCCGCGCAGGCAACCTGGCACGCCCGACACCCTGAACAACACGTCTCATTTACAACCAGCCGCAAAGCCATAGCAGGCAGATGGTAGCCGGCAAAGCGAGACCATACCAGCTTTGGTTGACTTTACCCTTTTCGTTTTGCGCCGTGGACCTTTCCACTCTCAATCCAATACAATGCTGCGGTGGTGGTTTTAACGCTATTCCTGGCTGCGATACTGCATAGCCGATCCAAGCGCAAGAAAGGAGTTAGAGCATGAGCCGCAATTCGCCGAGCGTATTTTTCAGGGATCACGGGGTTTTACTACGATGATTTCGCAAAGGCTAAGGCTTTCTATGAAGACATCCTTGGCCTCAAATCGGTCGTCGACCAGAGTTGGGCCAAGATCTATCGAATCGGTAACGGCGGTTTCCTCGGCGCGGTGGATGCGCAAGCCGGGAAAGGCTCCTGCACGACGCAGCAGGAGAGTGCCATTTTGCTCACGCTCGTTGTTGACGATGTCGGTGCCTGGCATGCCCATCTGAGAGAGAAGGGAATTGAGCCGCGCACGGAGACCCAGCACAGGGAGGAGATTCAGATCGAGTGCTTCTTCTTTGAATATCCCGGAGGGTACCGGCTTGAGATCCAGACGTTCCTCAACAAAAAGACAGCTCGGTGCTTCGGTGGAGCAATAGCAACGGTGTAACGGCCATCCTGTCGTTTCTACGGTCGTGTTTGCTTTTCGGACGGATTTGACATAGGATTAACTCACCCGTATCTAAGGAGGGATGGAACGTGGAATCAGAACAGATCGTGGGGATCATCCCCGACCTTAAGCACAAGAAGGGATTCTTAAAGTACGAAGCGTGTAACCTGATCGTCACCGGCACTAGGCTGATCGTCGCCATCATGACGAAGGATATGCGCAAATCGTTGGGCGATACCCCGTTAGATCAGAAGTACCGCGGGATGACGACGGACGCGATTCTCGCAGAGACGCAAGGAACCTTCGCCATCCCCGCTGATGAGATCAAGAGGATCCGCGTTGAGAGAGGAAGCGGTGGCGACATCGACACCTCCGGAGGCTCTGACCGGCTGATCATCAAATCGACCGCCGGAAAGCACGTATTCACCTTCGGTACAAAGGGCATCTCGGCCAAGGACGCCCAAGCGATCCTCAAAGAGGCGTTTGGGGAGGTCGTGAAGTAGACTGACACCCTGGAAGTCAGGCTCGTCTTTCCACTGCTAACCGGGCTGCAGAGAGTTTGTAATCATTATGGCGTTTATCCCTTTAGAGCAGCGGGTTGTGTCGCGATAGCAGAACCAATTAGATGTATCATTATTGCCTGTTCCGCCATTTTCCGCTAGTATCCGCAATAAGGAGGGAGATCATGGAACTGCTGTTTGACTGTAAGAAGCCGAAATGCGATGGGGTACTAGAGTTTCCTTCTGTTCCTGGCGTTGGTGGTCCGACGGAATTCAATTCTGAGCCCTCAGCAAGGCATCATTTGAAAGAGAGATGGAAGGACGAGAGAACACGCGCTTTGGCTATCAAATGCCCAAAGTGTGAAAGAATCTACCTCTACGATGCTAAAGACGCATTTATCGGGTGGAAATAGGCGATAGCGCCGTTAACAGATATGGGAGAGACGCCCTCTTGCCCAAAGGCGCGTTGATCGATTGGAAGTAAACCGTGTCTTCATCAACAGGCGCGAAGTAGGAACCTTCTTCACGAGTGTATGCAGAGAATGTGACGCCATCCATACGTCCTAGCGAGCCTTTGCGCATGACTTCTGCTCTGTCAGGGTAGCCCTTCTCATGTATTTCACATTCCGAGAGCCAAGAGTCTTTCTTGCTCATACTGTCACCTCCATTCCGCATTGATTTATTGTTGATTTGTCCCGGTTCATTTTTCCGGTTACCATATATCCGTAGAATACTGCAAAGTTTGGAAAGTAGTTGGGGTGGAGGAAACTAGCTATGCACTGGAACTGGTCGCTTCTTGAGGAGGGTGGAATCGCAAGATTCCGGGTAACACCCGAATAAAGGAGGCGAGCAGGCTATGATTACAACCGTAATCACAGTGTTGTTCTTGCTGTTATCTTTGCAGCAAGCCGCTGTACTGCTCAGGCTAGCTATTATGCTTGAGAAAACGCACAGATAGACAAGCCCTCCGCCCCAGCATAGAGGAAAATGGCACGAGGAAACCTATATAGAAGAGTTGACGATAGAGCACTTGCTGGTGTCTGCGGCGGCTTAGGCGAATACTTCGATATCGATCCGATACTGTTCCGTATTGGCTTCTTGGTCCTTCTACCGTTCGCAGTGTGGATCTATCTGATTCTCTGGATCTCTGTTCCCGAAGATCCGAACTGGAGGCCTAGCCTTTAGATCGCCCCAGCCTAACCCTCAACGCCTCTCGGATAATCTCAGACTCAGATACACCTTGCTTCTCTGCTTCTAGCCTCAGGGCCTGCAACAGGCTCACAGGACACATAAACACCTTCTGAGCCAGAATCTCGCCTTCTCGTTTTCTCGGCACCTTGATCACCGAGGAGGAATATATAACTAACGCCCTACTTATTCAATAGACCGAATTGAGCTTGACAAAAATCGGGCGATCTGTAAACTATATTGCGGCAAGGTTTCTCCAACAGTATCTGTTGAAGGAGGGGATATGATCGGCGATACAGAGACAACGTTAAGTGTTCGACGCATCCGCGATGGCAAGGAAGGTTCTGTTGCCTTGTTTTCCAGCGATCTTACCATGAAAAACCAAGGGAGCTTGCCTATGTTAAGCGCCGTGATTGGGAACGAAAAGGCCGGAGCTGAGTTCTTTCGACAGCTTCAACCAGGCGAACGGGTTTCTGTCAAGCTGACAAGCGCTGAGGGATCAGTGAAGTTGTCTTCAGAGCTAGGCCTAGTAGCAAGCCACAGCATTGCATACTGGATCGGGTCAGATGAGATGAAGTACGCGTTAGAACTCTCCGCTGACTACAAAGGCAACTTTTCCGTTTCGTTCATCATTCCGCTCTAGAAGATAGCGTCCAATTTGTTCTCCGTTGTGTTCGACAATCACTGCGCTGCTGTCAGGCCTCACTCGGTAACAAGTTAGTACTCCGCGATCACATAGCTCTATAAGCAGTGGAATCTGGCTGAGCACACCTCTGTTTCTGTCTGTCTCTTTCATAGCATCTCCCTCTTGACTTATTCGTTAGTTAGTTATATAATACTCCTTGAGGTGACCTACAATGCAGAAGATCAAGAGCTTGGTAACAGCCCGCAAGGAGTTCTCAACTCAGATCAAGTGCGAAGAGCATCTCATACGTATACGCTGGCCTATCGGTGTTGCTTGTCCGCGTTGTGGCGCAAAGCATCCAGCCTACCTCCAATCACGGCGCAAGTGGCAATGTAACGCATGTAGATACCAGTTCTCTGTAACCTCCGGGACCATCTTCCACAAGACGCACATCGATCTACCGCGTTGGATGCTAGCAGTCTGGCTTATGTGTCACAGCCCAAAAGGTATATCCTCCAAGCAGATTCAACGAGAGCTGGGAGTCACATACAAGACAGCATGGTACATGACCAAACGGATTAGAAAGGCTATGCGGCATGATGTCTTTGAAGATTTGCTTTGCGGGATCATCGAGGTGGATGACGCGGTTGTTCGAGCAAGCGGCGACGGAACACCCAGCGGACATGTTAAGTTTGAAGGCAAAAATGTCCTTGGTGTAGCAGAACGTGGTGGGCTTCTACGCATGTTCACCCTTGAGGATTTGAAGACCAAAAGCATCAAGCGAGTGATCGCTCAGAATCTCGGCGAAGTTCAGGAAATTTATAGTGACGCTGCTAGCAGACTGTTCTTTTTGGCCGAGTTTGGTTCCCACCAATCCGTAGCTCACACTTACGATGAATACGTCTTGGGCGAGGCTCACGTGAACACAATCGAGAACGCCTGGAGCCTGTTCAAGAGAGCGCTAATCGGTGTCTACCATCATGTATCAGCGAAATGGCTTCAAGAATATCTCGATGAGTTCGCGTTTAGGTATTCCCACCGAAGAGAGAAAAGCACCATGTTCAACTTAGTACTAGCAAACTGTGAGTGCTAGGACTATTAGGCAAGGGTCCCTATAAAATGCCTGCTAGGCCGAGCCTGCCTGCTTAGTCAGATTCCGGCTGCTCACGCTGCTTGGACCAGGGCCAATCGCCTGAATCGATAGTTGACTCTGTTGTTGGCGCAATTCCTCCATATTTGACAATAAGTATCATCTCTGTCTTGCTATCCATTCCTGCCTCCTGCTAGAACTTTACCTAACTCCTTCTGTCTTATCCATTGAAATCCATTGAACGGCGTGACAAGGGCAATATCAATATCGCCACCAACGCCGGGAATAGCCTGAGAGAACTGCTGGCATAGTGAAGTTGTCCGTATGAGAAAATCGACATAATTGATCGCGTCCTGTAGAGAGAACACCTGAACGGGGGGAGCATAACGAGCCTCCTTTTTGGCTAGATCCCACAGCGCAGTAACAACTTCTCTCATTCCTGATACTGTGCAAGTTCTCCCAATGTGTTCCTCGGTTTGCACCCCGTTGCCGATCTTGACCTCTACGGTCTTTGCCACATCACCGTCATAGCCGACTATTTGGAAGCCAACGACCGTTTTTTTGCCGAGTTTCTTCAGTTTCTCCACCCCGCCCACTTCCTTCTTGAGCAATCGATGGATGTGTTTTCCAACAGCTCCCGCAACAGCACCGGCACCGCCAGCAACCAGATCGGATTTCTTTGTCTTGGACATGCTGGATTCCAATTCCGTGATGGCGAACCACATTGTCTTGCCAAGAACTTCACCGGCTCCGAAGGTCCCGACGCCAAAGTCATCTAGAAAAGGGAAGACCTTTTGAGCATACGGGAATGTCGATGCTGGAATCTGCGCTTGGATCTTTGGTTTTAGGATAAATTCGTGCTTGCATTTCGGGCACCGAGCAGGAACCTCACTTTGAAATCGTAGTTGCGCACTCATTGTTGCCAAACTATCTCCAGCAATAACTATGCCGTCTGCCGTCCGAAACGATGCGATGAGGGTCATTCCGCACCTCCGCACATAGTATACGCGGAGGCGCGACAACATTACAAAGTTTGGTTACACGTATTCCTTAGCGGCCCGACCCAGGAGCTGCTGCCCTAAAGGGATAAGCGCCATCCTCATCACACTGGGGGGCTTGGCAATCTTTCCTGTCAAGGGGTATAAACTCAAGTGATGAAGGATAAAGCAATATTCCGAAGCTACCTGAAAACTCTGCATAAGATCATGTCGCAGGGCGATGCACGTGAAGAGTCATTCTATTCTGCTCTTGAAGCCCTGTTCAACGCATATGCAAACGCAAGCAATAAGAGAGACATCTACGTAACCACGCTTCCAAAGAAGACCGAGGCGGGATACCCGGATTTCCGGATTTGGGACGGAAAACAGCACGTCGTCGGCTACATCGAAGCCAAGCACCCCAACGAAAGGAACTTACAGCTCGTTTCCGAGAGCGAACAGCTTAAACGGTATCGACACACCTTCCCCAATCTGATCCTCACTAACTTCTTCGAGTTTCGCCTCTACCGAGACGGCGATCTCGTCGAAAGCGTGCAGATCGCGCGACCGCTGATCTCGACAAGGCTTGAAAAGGTGCCACCGCTGGAGAAGGTAGATGAATTCATAGGGCTTCTAGAGAAGTTCTTCGCATTCTTGCTTCCCAAGAGCTATTCCGCGGAGTCGCTTGCTACCGAACTCGCCAAGCGAACCCGATTTCTACGCGACGAAGTGATAAGCCAAGAGCTCGCGCAAGAGAGGGAGCGAGGTACTGGTGATCTCCTCGGCTTCTATGAGGCCTTCCAGACCTATCTGATCGGTGGGCTGACTCACGAGGATTTTGCAGACCTTTACTCTCAGACTATCACCTACGGCCTGTTCGCTGCCCGGGTGCGCGTCGGAGATGGGTTCAACCGTCGTACCGCGTTCGACGCCATCCCTCATACGATCGGGATTTTGCGGGATCTGTTCCGGTTCATCTCCCTGGGGGATCTTCCCAAGCCTCTGGAATGTAATGTTGATGACATTGCCGAGGTCTTGGCCATTGCCGATGTACAAGGGATTCTGCATCGTTACTTCCACTCGGGGGGTGAAGTAGAGAAGCTTACTACACCCCCCAAGGGCAAGGGCTCCGATCCGATCGTTCACTTCTACGAGACGTTCTTAAAACACTACGATCCCAAGGAGCGCGAGCGCCGCGGGGTGTACTACACCCCTGAGCCTGTGGTCTCCTACATCGTGCGGTCGCTACACGCGATCCTCAAAGAGAAGTTCGGAAAAGCAGATGGTCTTGCCTCAGAAGGCGTAACGCTCCTCGATCCCGCCGCCGGCACGATGACCTTCGTCGCCAAGGCTGCCCAGGTAGCGGTGGAGGAGTTCGTGGGAAAATATGGAGAAGGCAGCCGCGAGAGCTTCATTCGCGATCAGATCTTAAAGAACTTCTACGCCTTCGAGCTGATGATGGCCCCATACGCAGTGGGGCACCTCAAGATGGCCTTTTCCCTTGAGGAGCTCGGCTACAGGCTGAAGCCGGAGGAACGTGTCAAGTTCTACCTCACAAACACCCTGGAGACGGAGGAACTTGCAGAGGCAAAGCTTCCCGGGCTCTCTTCGCTGGCTGAAGAGTCTCACAAAGCAGGCAAGGTCAAGAAAGACACTCCCATCCTCGTCATCCTCGGCAATCCGCCGTATTCCGGCCACTCGGCCAACAAAGGGCCGTGGATTCGTAGTCTCATCGACGACTACAAGAAGGTGGATGGAAAGCCTCTTGGCGAGCGAAACCCGAAATGGCTTCAAGATGACTACGTAAAGTTCATCCGGTTTGCCGAGTGGAAGATCACTCAGGCCGGCGAAGGCGTCGTCGGCATGATCACCAATCATTCTTACTTGGACAACCCCACGTTCCGCGGGATGCGCCAGCACTTGATGGACACGTTCGATGAGATCTACGCCTTGGATCTTCACGGGAATTCCTTGAAGAAAGAACACTGTCCCGATGGTTCCAAGGACGAGAACGTGTTCGACATTCGACAAGGCGTAGCGATTGCGTTCTTCATCAAACGTAGCGTCGGGGCTCGTCCCCGACGTTCGGCTCCCCGTGTCTCCCACGCCGAACGCTTCGGCTTGCGAGAGGCCAAATACGAGTGGCTCGACGCAAATGATTGGATCTCCACTGACTGGCAGGAACTTCATCCCAAATCGGAGTTTTATCTCTACGTGGCTAGAGATGAAGAAGCACTCGACCGGTACAAGAAGTTTGTGAAAGTAACGGATATCTTCCCAGTTAACAGCGTAGGCATTGTCACCTCGCGGGACCGTTTCGTTTTCGACTTTGACCGAGAAGCGCTCAAACGCCGCATCCGCACGTTCTTGGATCCAAATCTCCCCGATGAGATCGTCCGTGAAACCTTTGGCTTGAAAGACTCACAAGCATGGAATCTAATAGAAGCTCGCCAGGCTATTCAGCAAGATGAAGATTGGAAGAAAAAGACTATTCAGTGCTTATATCGGCCCTTCGATGTGCGCTGGCTCTTCTACCACCCTGCTGCTATCGAACGTGGCCGTGAAGAGGTAATGCGGTATATGTTGCGAGACAACCTTGCACTTATTACACCAAGACAACACAAAGACGAGTTCGGCGCATACATAACCAAGCATGTCGGAACACATAAGACAGTAGCGGCCTATGATATCAACTACTACTACCCTCTCCACCTCTATCCTAGCATCTCAAAAGAAGACCTCTTCAGTGACCGGAAGGAGGTCGGCGAGCGGAGGCCGAACCTCAATTCCAAGGTCGTCCAAACCTTGAAGACTGCCTATGGGCAAGAGCCCGCACCGGAAGAGATCTTCAATTACGTCTATGCTGTCCTCTATGCGTCGAGCTACCGTGAAAAATACGCAGAGTTCCTCCGCATCGACTTCCCCCGCATCCCGTTCACCAAGGATGTCAAGCTCTTTCAAAAGCTCGCCGCACTGGGCGGACGGTTGGTCGATCTCCATCTGCTTCGTTCCTCCGAGCTCGATCCGCCGATCGCCCGTTTTCAGGGAGAAGGCGACAACAGGGTTCAAATCGGCAAGAAGGGTCTTCGATACGACTCAGAAAAGCAGTGGGTCTACATCAACGAAGCGCAGTTCTTCGAGGACGTTCCTCCAGAGGTTTGGGAGTATCAGATCGGCGGGTATCAGGTCTGCCGCAAGTGGTTAAAAGACCGCAAAGGCCGGACTCTCTCCTTGGATGAGATCAAGACCTACTGCCGCATCGTCACCGCGCTTGAAAAGACGATCGAGGCTCAAGCTAAGATCGATAAACTCTATCCCAAGGTCGAAGAGACGCTGCTGCCGATAAAACTATAGCCGCAAGCTGGCTGAAGAAGAGACAAAAGAAGGTACTGCGGTTGTTTATCGAGGGGTCTTGACACTTGCCTTGTTCATTAATATACTATGTTCATGATTCGTGAACATGATAAAAAAGTGAACAAAAAGATCGAAGATCCACTCGTACAACAGGGTCTGGAAACTCTCACCGCACTTTTGGGAATAGAATCAAGTTCACTGACCGTTAAATCGGGTACCCGTCGTGAAGAGGCGCCCGCTCTTTTCCTAACCCTCTCCCTGTCCAACCAGCAACTCCCAGTATGCGCTGAGATCGTCAGGCATCTGCGACTTGCTCAACTTCCGCTTCTAGAGCACAGGTTTGAACAGCAAACACGCTTGGGGCCTTGTAAGCATGGCCTTGTTATCACCAACTACGTATCCGCCAACCTGGCTAAGAAACTGCGGGATAAAGGGATATGGTTCCTCGATAGTGTTGGGAACGCTTATCTGGAAGTGCCAGGCGCACTGATGATCTACGCTATAGGAAACCGTCCTGCCAACACCGAGACTACACGCGGCGCGTATCTCAGCCCAGCAGGGGCCAAGATTCTCTTCTTGTTACTCAAGTACGGCCCCGAGATCTCGTTGACCTACCGGGATATGGCCGCTGCATTGGGCGTCTCGTTGGGGAGGATATCGCAGGTCATGCAGGAACTGCTGCAGATCGGAATCCTCATCCAACAGAAAAGAGGGCGATACAGGGTCGTCCAACCCAAACGGCTGTTGGAAAGCTGGGTAACGGCCTACTCGACCAAGTTGAAGCCCAAGCTTGCCCTGGGCTGGTTCGCCTGGCCGCATGGGCGAGATTTCCGGCAGATCACCGTCTGGGCCAAAGAGGACCCAAGTGCCCGCGATCTTGCCGTTGGGGGCGAGTACGCGGCGGAGGTCTTGACCGAACATCTCCGGGCTGCAACTATGGCGTTATGGATTCCGAAGTATCAACTTCCGCTGTTGTGCCAACGCCTCAAGCTTTTGAGGTCCGACGAGGGCGTCCTGGAGACTGTGGCCACCTTTTCACCGGAGGTGGCCTTTAGACGCAAAGGATTCTCCCTTCCACTCGTTCATCCGGCGATTGTCTATGCGGATCTTCTGGATACGGATGATCCCCGATGCGGTGAAACGGCTCTCCTTCTCAAGGAGAAGTATCTTTCATGGATCTCGTAGAGCGACTTGGCCCGAAGGCTTTGCCTAGCTTGTGTCTTCTCAATGAAACCTTTGTCCAGATGAGAATTCACTATTCCCTCATCGGGGCCACGGCTCTGCTTGTTCATCACATCGACCTTCCCCGAATAACACAAGATCTTGATGTCGTCGTTGCCATACGCGGAAGCTTCACAGATACGCTCGATGAACTTGTCACTCGGGGCTTCCGAAGAACCAAGACTGCACATCGGCTAGTTAGTCCTCAAGACACCCAAGTGGACATCCTGCCAGTAAGCAGCAAGGGCGCGAAGACCGGTGTGATCGAGTGGCCTGATGGAACAACGATGACTGCAGTGGGGCTTAAAGAGGCATTGGACCTTGCTGTTCACGTTCTCCTGCCAGATTGTGAGATCCGGGTCGCTCCCTTGCCTATCCTGGCTGGCTTGAAGTTGATCGCCTCAACAAGCGCGCAACGCAGGGGAAAGGACGACCTAAATGACCTTTTGGAGTGCCTAGAGCAGTACGAGCTTCAGGGGGAGCGCCGGTTCTCCGTATACGATCTCACCGATCGGGAACTCACTTTCGACCAAGCAGGGGCCTTCCTTCTAGGACACGAACTTAAAACGGCTGCCCAGCCTGTCACACTTCGAGCTGTGCATAACGCCCTTTCTGCGACACTGGAGTCACCCCTCCTTAGTCGACGTTTAAGAACTCAAGATCGCGTAGAAGAGCTCCTTTTAAGTTTTCAGGTAGGTCTCAGTCCAAACCCCTTTAGGGAAAAGCCGCCGATCTGAGAAAGAAATTCACTTACCTGCAGAAGCGCTTGGAAAACAGCGTAGATACCTTGAATAAAACCGCCGATTGGAGTTGAATAACGGTGCCAGGTAAAGGAGGCAGACAGCAATGAAGCAACTCGCGATTTACGCAACGGTCCTTGCCATCGTAGCGATTGGTTCACTCGCATGGGCAAGTACACTGAGGTTCCTTGGATCCTATGCTATTCCCTCTGACGAATGGAACTATGAGGATGCGCTAGTTTGGGGGATCTCAGGCCTGGCGCACGACGCTTCGCGGGACGTCTGCTATGCCGTCAATGACGACCAGGGAATCCTCTACACCTTAAAGATAACAATCGATGAGAACGGCATCCATGACGTAGAGGTCCTTGGAATGACCCGCCTTGACAGCAATCAGATAACCCTTGGGATTCAACCATACGAAGAGGACAATATCGATGCCGAAGAGGTCGTTCTCACACCGGATGATACCTTGATCATCTCATCTGAACTTGATCACAACGGTAACCCTTGGATCCGAACATTCGCACTCGACGGAACTCTCCTCGGGCAGATCCCCATCCCTCGCAAGTTCATTCCCATACCTAGTCTGACACAAGGTGTACGCCAGGATCTCGCCTTCGAGGCGTTAGCACTCACACCCACCGGAAACACCCTTTACGTAGCGAATGAACAGGCGCTTGGTCAGGACTATCCCACTGCCACGGTAAGTCGTGGAACCATTGTGCGCATCATCGCATACAACATGAACCATGACATAGCGACCGTAACGGCTGAGTATGCCTACAGAACCGAACCCATTTTTGCGGTTCCCGTAGGCGGTACCTTTGCCGAAAACGGTGTATCAGCCATGCTGTCTATAAAGCATCTCATGCCCGAGTACGATTTGCTGGTGATGGAGCGCGCTTACGCAAGCGGAGTAGGGTACGATATCAAGCTCTTCGGGGTTAGCCTGGTCGGTGCGACCAACATCATGAACGCTGAGAGGCTTCCTTGTCTCTGCTCAACACGGATAGTGAAAAAGACACTCCTTCTACGAATATCAGCCGAGCCGGGTCACTCAAACATTCCCATCCAGCCGGATAATATGGAAGCGATGACGATCGGTCCCAGACTAGCCAACGGCCACGCCACGCTGATTCTGACAAGCGACAACGACTTTAACGACTCTCAGAGGAATCTCTTCCTGGCGTTTGAGGTGGTTCCGTAAGCCAAGGTAAGACACTCCCTATTTGTAAGGCCATGCACACAGCCTCACACGGGCGCGATATCTCTCGGCCACACGTTTCCAGGTCAGGTTACAAAAGTACACCCACCCATGAGGGACCAATGGCTTCTTCATCTATTCCGCAGCCCTGGGATGTTATTCCCTCCGCGCTGCTTGACTCTAAGACAAAATAGATGTGGAATAGCGAGGTCCATTCCAAATGAGCGAAGGAGGCAACGATGTGGAAAATACTTCTTGGTGTCGGATTAGCAGTGGTCTTGGCGATTTTGCTCTTACCTCTGGGGGGGCAGAAACCCCTTCGGTTCTTAGGCTCCTACGCCATCCCCACGGGAGAATGGACCTGCGATAGCGTACCGGTGGGAGAGATCTCAGGCCTCGCGTACGATCCCGTGATCAATGTCTACTATGGCATCTGTGATGACCGTGGGGATGTCGGTCCCGCTGGCCGTCTTTACATCCTGGATATCCCGCTTGACAGCTCGGGCATTCACAATGCGACAGTCTACGATATGACCCTGCTCGATAGCGATCCAGATACAGGAGGGGTGCAGACGTACGCCAGGAAGGCCATCGATGCAGAAGATATCGTGTTCACACCCAGCCGCACGTTTTTCGTCGCCTCCGAGCGAGATCTTGAAGACCAACCATGGATTCGCGAATTTACCGAAACGGGGCTCTTGTTGCGGGAGATCTCTCTGCCCGAGAAGTTCATGCCCGCAGAGGGCGTAGGCGTGCGTGATAACCTATCGTTTGAGGCGATGACCCTCACTCCGGATGGCAAGACCCTGTACGTGACAAACGAGCAGGCCCTAAAGCAGGATGGCCCCACCTCCACGGTGGACCATGGGACAACAGTACGCATCATCCAGTACGATCTTAAGCTCATGACATCCGAAGTTACGGCTGAATACGCCTATGTTACCGAGCCGATCTTTGCCGCCCCAACGGATGGCGATTATGCGGACAATGGAGTGCCGGCGATGCTTTACGTAAAGCACGTCCTCCCCGCATACGACTTGTTGACGGTTGAGCGCGCTTACTCAAGCGGAGTGGGAAACGACATCAAGATCTTCGGGGTTAGCCTTGAGGGAGCCGAGAACGTCAAGGACGTGGAAGCCCTTCCCTTCCCATTTAAGGGGAATGCCGTAAAGAAGGAGCTTCTGGTGCGGATCTCCGCAATAGAGGAGCTGTCAGATATCACCATCCAGTCGGACAACATCGAGGCAATCGCCCTTGGCCCTAAACTACCAAATGGGCACCATACATTGCTTTTGGCAAGCGACAACAACTTCAACGACTCCCAAAGGAATCTCTTCCTGGCGTTTGAGATCGTTCCATAGTTTCAAGCCACTGTTGGCCTTGCGTGATGAAAGGACAACTAGAGAGAATGGTCAAAAAGCTAAAACTCCTCATTCCCCTGGGTGATGCGCGAGCTCCCGCACAGAAGACCGGTCACGTGTAGGCTTCACTCCCGATATTGAAACAGCTTGACAGGGAGTCAAATCCATACTATCCTGGATCGAAAATATGGTAAAATGTTAAACGTGTTTGCCCATGGTATCCTAGTAGTTTGCTGGTAGCCGTGGATAAGCAGCTTTAACAAGGAGGTTTTTGCGATGAGGGAGAAAACACTTCTACTATGTCTTTTGCTGTTAGTGTTGGGGTTGGTTCTTTCATTGACAGCTTGCGGACCCAAGGAGGAGCAACCCCCCGCCGAGCTAACTCAAGAAGAAACAGTAACCACCCCCACAGAGGAACCGGCACCGGAGGCACCAGCAACAGAGACACCTACGCCAGAGACACCACCAACGACAGCACCGATAACGGAGGCATCGCCAGAAGAGATTTTTGCTGGATCCTCAGCGGCTCTACAAGGGCTTGAAAGCTATCGCTATCTCAGTCTTTTCAAGTTCGAAACCGAGGAGGAGGCAAAGATCACCGCTGGCTCCGTCAAGATTGAGGGAGAGTATATCCCCCCCGATAAAGAGCGCGTCGTCTGGACGGATCTAAGCACCGGGGAAAAATTTGAGGTAACTCGCATTGGTGATAAGGCCTGGATGAAAGAGGACGATGAATGGACGGAGGTACCAGTCCAGGTTGCCGAGATCATGATGCAAACGATCTCCATTTTCTCTCCCGCCTATAGCTGGGGCACCCTCTACGAAGGATTACCCGATGCCTCTAACCTTATTGACAAGGAAGTTGTAAATGGCATTTCCTGTTTTCACTATGCCTCAAGCTATAACCAGTGGGGAGCAACTTTCGGTGAGGAGATCACTGAGGCAAAAGGTGATATCTGGATTGCTGAGGAGGGCTTTCCCGTAAAGTATCTCTTCAAAGCCTCGGGGACGGATCCTGAGGGCGATAGCGGGTCCGTCGAATGGTCGATGGAGCTTAAGGACGTTAACCAACCTATCTCCATTGAACCACCGATGTAAGGGCGGTCTCTCTCGTTGCGAGACCCTGATACAGGTAATAGGGAGGCCGTAACGTCGCACACAAGGTGCGACGCTACGGCCTCGCCGCTATTACCAACCCCCTTTCTGTTCCTCTTTCTTGTTTGCGGGAAGCGCAGAGGAAGAGTAAACTTCCTTCATAATGAAAACGGTAAGATTCTATATTTACTCGGTTTTACTCGGAATAGGGGCAGCCCTCGTTGGATTGGTGATCGGCTTCCTGATTGACACCCCATCTACAGCGGTCGCCTCAATTCTTATCGTCATTGGTCTCTTCTTTGTTGCAGGGGCAATCCTGCTTGCACGGCGGTTTAAAAAGCATATCATCAATGAATAAGTTCTAACCTCAGTTAGCAATGTCCTCGCCCGACTCTTCCCATTGATCCGGGGTGGGCAAGAGGGTTTCACCTTCGACATATTCATGCCTAAAGTGGAGGCTGCGATGCTTTCCCCCAGCCACAAAGCCTGCCGATCCTCAACCCCTCAGGGATGATCTTGTTTATAGGTCACCGGGGGTTGCAGCATCGATCGCCGCCAGGACTTTCTCGGGAGTGAAAGGAGTCTTCGTTAACTTGACCCCAACCGCATCGTAAATGGCATTGGCGATGGTAGGAACCGGCGCGTTGATCGCGACCTCACCCACGGACTTTGCTCCCATGGGACCGGTCGGCTCGTAGGACTCGACCAAGATCACCTCGATCGGTGGAATATCACGGCTCCCTAGAATCTTGTAGTCAAACAGACTGGGGTTTCGCACCCGCCCCTTGGAGCTTATGAGCATCTCCTCGGTAAGGGCATATCCAATCCCGTTTACGATCGATCCCTCAACCTGCCCCTGCGCCATCTTGGGGTTGATCGCCACCCCGCAATCGACCGCAGCTATGTAGTTCAAGACCTTCACAAAGCCGGTTTCGGTGTCGACCGCCACCTCGGCGAAGCTCGCCATGAACGGTGGGGGCGACTCCTCGGGAACGCATGAAGCGGAGGCGATGATCTGGAACTGACCCGACTGATACATCGCGTGCTGGCAGACCTCGGCAAGGGTCACGCTTTGTCCGTTGGAGGCCTTGACCCGTTCCTCCGCGAGCGCGAGGGAGTCCTCGTCTTCTTCAAGCAACCCAGCGGCGACCTTCACGATCTGCTCGCGAACCTTGTTGGCCGCCCGCTGCACCGCCATTCCGGACACGTAAGTTGTGGAAGAGGCGTACGCCCCTACATCAAACGGCGTCACATCCGTATCCGAGGACGTAACGATGATCTTCGTAAGTGGCACGCCGAGTACCTCGGCGGCGATCTGCCCGAGGATCGTGTCCGAGCCGGTTCCAAGGTCGGTTGCACCGACAAGAAGGTTAAACGAGCCGTCTTCGTTCATCTTGATCGTCGCCGCTCCCATGTCGATCAGCGGAATTCCTGAGCCCTGCATGTGGACCGACATCCCAACGCCATGTACCCAGCTGCCGTCGCGGGTGCGCTTTCCGCGCTTCTTTAACCAACCGATACGCTTGGCACCGATCTCGATACAGCGGCCAAGCTCGCAGCTTTTGATCGTCTGTGCCACCCCTTCGCGCCCCTCACCAAGCTTCTCAAAGATGGGCGATGACTCGCCAGAGCGAATGTGGTTGCGCCGACGAAGCTCGATCGGGTCAAGCTTGAGTCGCTCTGCCAGTTCGTCCATCGCCACCTCTAGCGAAAAATAGCCCTGCGTTGCCCCGTACCCTCGGTAGGCTCCGGCGACCGGAAGGTTTGTGTACACGGCTTTACCGAAGAAATGCACATTTTTTGCCTTGTTGTAGATAGGAAGGGTCTTTGAGCCGACGTTGGAAAGCACAGTCAGGC
>JAGLXM010000221.1 GCA_023132915.1 Candidatus Bipolaricaulota bacterium | reverse complement strand
ATCGATTCTTGTCTTAACTATCGCGTGGATACCATCCTCGTACGAAGCAAGGTGATAGACGAGCTCGAATTCACCCTCTTCGATCCAGTCAACACAGGTTATGAAGGATAGATGTTGAAAGCCTTGCTCCTTCATGAAGGCAATAAGCGAGAAAAGGCTATCCTTAGGCAGACTGACGGTCACTCGCTTCTCCCTTGGTACGGTGACCAGGCACGACTCATAGCGTTGCTCTATACCTTGTTTGATTGCTTCTTCTCTCATGTTCTCACCGTCACCAGAGGCGGTATGCTTTCGATGAATTCCCTTCCCAATACCCGCTCCTGGTTCTTTCGGTAGTAATCGATGTTCTCCTTGTACCGTTTGTACCCATCGACCATGTCCCCATCGATCATCTTCCATAGCTTCGTCACAGCAATGAAGATGGCCTCAGGCCGTGGCATACACCCGGCGATCCATCCGTCAACCGGAAGGTATCTGTCCAGATGGTTAATTGTGTTATAGGAGGTGTAGTACAATCCCCCATCAATGGGGCAAGATCCAAAGGCGACCAGGTATTTGGGATCCGGCATCTGTTCATAAGAGATAATGATGGCTTTGAGGGTCTTGACAGACACATACCCGGTGATTAGGAATAGGTTGGCTTGCCGTGGTGTTGCCATTGGCTTAACTCCGAACCGTTCGGCGTCCCAACGGGCCGTGATAACTGGTGGGATCTCAATTATCCCACATCCGGTGCAGAAATACGTCACCCAGAGTGAGTATTTCTCCCCCCATTTGTGTGGGTCTTTGAGCGCCTTCTTTATGTCTGCTCTGTCCAAGAGTATCAGCCCCCTATGGCCACTACTAGGATCAATCCCACCAACGCAATCAACGTTGGCCACTTCCAGCAATACTTCAGGGCCTGATCGATCCTGAATCGGGGATAGACCGCGCCGATAAAGACACCCATTAGGAAGACAACCAGCATCTTGAGAAAGAAGGTGCCCAGGTTTGCGGCACCCCCCAGGAACAGGTCCACGTACAAAGCGATGACAATAAACAGGTGAAGTGCATGCTCCACGGTGGCCAAGGCAAGGTATTTACCACCAAACTCCACCTGGGGCCCAGAGGAGATCTCCTGTGGCGCCCCTACTATGTCAAACGGGCGGACGCCCAGCATGACCGGTAGAATAAGGAAGGTCGCCAGTGCCGCTAAGGGGAAGCGGAAAACGCCCCAGGAGAGGATCGAGCCAGCCTGCATTTGCACTACGCTCAGCAGGGAGGTCGTCTCCGCGTAGGTCATCACGGTCAGCAGAACCAACAGATAAGGGACCTCGTAGCCAAGGGCGAGGATAAGCTTACGGGAGACCCCAAGCGATGCATTCGGGTTCCCCGATGCCCCTG
>JAGLXM010000220.1 GCA_023132915.1 Candidatus Bipolaricaulota bacterium | reverse complement strand
CGCCATCCACGCCACCTCGTAGATGCGTTCAGTCCCAAGCCCTTTGAGTTCGCGCTCACCCAGAGAAAGGTAATGCAGCCCCTTCTCAAGGGGCGTCGAGTCCTTGACTTTTTTTGTGACGAGGATTTGGCCTCCTTTGGCCAAGCTGGAGATTCGCTGGGAGAGGTTAACGGAGTGACCGATCAGGTCGATCTCGGTCATGATCGGCGTTCCGCTCGCTAGACCGATTCCAACGTCGATTGGCTCCTTTGGAGACCCCTTGTTGTGCGAGCGGATCTCTCGTTGGATTTTTACTGCCGCTTTTATCCCCTCTGAGGGTCTGGTGAAGGCGGCCATGATCCCATCCCCCATCGTCTTGACGATGATCCCTTCCCGCTCTTCGATCTTCTCCTTGAGCAGGGTCTCGTGAAGCTGGGAGAGGCGGTAGGCCGCGTGATCGCCCTTGCGCGCCGTATAGGAGGTGAAACCGCGGATATCACTGAACATCACGGCAATCTCCTCGCCGGCCCCCATCTGAGCGCGGATCTGCTGACGATTTTTAAGCGGCGTACTCCACGACATTTCGTTTCCCCCCTGAAATTGGAAAAAGGATCCTTCGTATTATATCATGAGGAATGCAAGCGAGTAACTTGCCAAAGGGGGAAAACATGGATGAGAAGAAGGCTCTTAATCTCCTTAGGGAGGCTCCACTATTCTCGCGCTTAAGTGAACGAGGGCTAAAAGCGGTCCAGAAGACGGCGTCTTTAAAGGAGTTCAAAGCAGGGACCAAGATCGTCGCGGAGGGTGCTGCTGGGGTGGGGTTTTACCTGATTCTTGAGGGAAGTGCCGAGGTCTTGCGGAGCGGGGAGAAGCTCGCCAAGCTCGGGTCGGGTGCCTTCTTCGGTGAGATGTCCCTCCTCGATGGTGCGCCGCGCTCTGCCGATGTGATTGCCTTTGAGGACACACGGTGCCTTGTTCTGACGCCATGGGCGATGAAGAGCATTGTTTCTGCCAACCCGGACGTGGCACTAGGGATGCTGGAGGAACTTGCGCGGCGCCTGCGGGATACCGACCGCGCGCTTAGCTGACAAAATGGAGAGAATCGCCGTCACCTGCCTTGGGTCGGGGGCGGCACTGGGAAGAGATCGGATGTGGAGCTCGCTACTCCTCGATGGGAGGATCCTGCTCAGCCTTCCTCCAACTGTTGTCCCTCAGCTTTACCGGCTGGGGAAGGATCCAACAACGATCGATCACATCTTCATAAGCCACTGTCATGCCGATCATTACTTTGGACTCCCCTTCTTCCTCCTCTTATACCACTACCTCTACGAGAGAAAACCCCCGCTCTACATAATCGGGCCCAGCGGAATTAAGGAGGCGACGGCGAGGCTGTGCGACTTGGCTTGGCCCGAGTTGAGGAAGTGCGGGATTGTTCCACAGGTGCCGATTTTGTTCGTAGAGATCGAAGAGGAAGGGTGCTTTCAGGCGGGGGACATCGCGTTTCAAGCTGT
>JAGLXM010000022.1 GCA_023132915.1 Candidatus Bipolaricaulota bacterium | reverse complement strand
CACCTCGGACAATCTACACCTAGCCTCTCGTCGGAGTTTCATTACAAAGGGTTCCTATCGTTGCGATAGCTCTGACAAGCCAAGCGGCCCTCCCACCTGGATATCATGAAAGGGCCGCGTCTCCAAAAGGAGGTGCTACTTGCCTTCTTCCCGCTTCAGATACTGCAGGATTGCTTCCACTACCAGGTAGTTGACCGAACGTTCCTTCTTGTCTCCCAGCCTAATCAACCGCTGAACGGGCTTCTGGGCCATCTTCGATTGCGGAATGTAGATCGACAGCTTGTCGGAGAGTACCTTCTTAGCCATCCGTCACCCCCTTATCACAGACTACCTTAACTGTTACGCGGGGGTACGTCAATAAGTTGTCAGCAGGGAAAGCAGTGTCGCCAGCAAGCTGCTGGGACTCGTGTTTGGAACCACTGGTCACCGCATGAACTTCCGTCCGATCACAAGGACTGTTAAGGCCATCATGATGCCTCCCAAGACCGCTTCTGCAGCCGCGAGGCCGCTGGGCAATCCCGCCGTAGGCCTTATATCCCCGTAACCCAGGGTGGTAAACGTGATGACGCTGAAATAGAGGGCGCCCCAAAAGCTGGTTATCGCTTGACCCAAGCCCAAAACACCTGGGGCTTCGAGCACGGAAAACCCTTTGAGAATAAGCATCGTGTACGCTCCGGCAAACCCTCCAATGATGACGGCCCAAGTGACAAAGAGCCGTAATAGGCTTGCTCCATACTGCGTGGGCCATCTTACAAAGACACAATCAAACAACCACATAATCGTATAAATAGCTCTCAGAGAGGTTTGTCGAACCCGTGCTAGATTCAACTCCGCAAGTTCAATATGAACAACTCTCAGTATTAACGCAATACCTAGGAGCTCCAGCACGGTAAAGACTCTCTTTTCCCACCTTCGATTTCCAGCTTTTGGTGCCTCTTCCTCCAAAGAAACGCTCCTAAGTGCCTTCCACCTCCACATGCGCTCGAAGTAGTGAGCGGCGTCGGCCTCGTGTTTCCGTCCTTCCTTCTCGAATGTCAGCCGAGCAAATCGCCAAAAAGAGTATCCTGTTGATACATCCGTAAGTGTTACTCCGCTTCGTTGCTGTCCCCAACCGCGTAATCTTGGTTTGCCCTCTCCTAGGTCAAGGCCACTTGCCACACAGTAGTCAAAACTGATTCTTTCGTGGAACACGGGGTTGTCAAAGCGTACTAGCCGCCCGATTGACGCGTTAGTCAAGCTGAATCCACCGCTCAGGCGTTTGAAATCAAAATCAGCATTTCCCCCAATCGTGGCCTTGCTGAAGTCAGCATTCCCGCCGATCGTGGCCTCGCTCAGGTTAGCATTCCCGCCGATCTTGGCGTCCCTGAAGTTAGCGTCCTCCTCGATCGTGGCGCCCCCGAAGGAAGCATTGTGCTCGAACTTGGCGCCCCCGAAGGAAGCATTGTGCTCGAACTTGGCGCCCCTGAAGCCAGCGTGCCTCTTGAACGTGGCGCCCCAGAAGTGAGCCTCCCCCTTGAACGTGGCGCCCCCGAAGTCAGCGTCCCCCTTGATCTTGGCGTCCCTGAAGTTAGCGTCCTCCTCGATCGTGGCGTGCCAGAAGCTAGCATCCCCCTCGATCGTGGCGTGCCAGAAGGAAGCGCCCCCCTCGATCTTGGCGCCCCGGAAGGAAGCGCCCCCCTCGATCTTGGCGCCCCGGAAGGAAGCCTTCCCCTTGATTGTTGCTTCACTACCTATGAAATCTCCAGCGATTTCTTTGGGGAGAATCAGTTGGTCAGCTTCTCGACTACCGCCACTGGCTACAATACCGGTGGGGAAGAAGTATCCCCGGAAGTCATATCGCGGGTTTCTCGCTTCCTCGGGTCCGTCCCCATCTATCTGTTCGTAGAACTTCTGCTTAAACCTTTGGACATCTTTCTTGCCCGGCTCATGGAAGATGCAGTAATCCGATCCGGGCTCAGGCGAGACTCTGCAGTGGTAACCGGGGCTAAGCGCGCTTCGCCATTTGCACATGTTTATTATCGCTACCTAGGTAACCCGCCAGTACCAGCAATGAGGCTTCAACAGCGGCAAGGCAAGCTGATCTTTGAGACCACGCGCAAGACCCACAAACACTGGTCCTGTTCCTCGAATGAGCGCATACGGTCCCGCATGAGGCCGTTCCACTCCTATAAGTAAGGCAACATAACCGTTGGTCATGACAAACTATTCATTAGCCCGAGAGAATACCCTCCTAAACCAACTACGTCGAGGCCTCGGTAGTGCAAGCGGCATTAGCTCCTCAATGCGATTCCGGTTGCTTGGGTCAACCCTTGCCTTTTTATTCCTGAGAAGCTGCTCATGTTTCACCAAGTTGATGGCTCACTGACCTATTCCTTTAACCTGACCGCGGTTCCATAGGCGAGGATCTCGGCCGCACCTGACATGGTTTGCGAGGTAGTGAACCGCACTCCCACAACGGCGTTCGCGCCAAGGCCTTCTGCCTCCTTCACCATCCGCTCGATCGCCTGGTCGCGTGCCTGGGTGAGCATGCGCGTATAGTCCTTGATCTCGCCTCCGACAATGTTTCGCAGGCCGGCCATGACGTCTCGCCCGAGGTGGCGGGCACGGATCGTATTCCCACGTACAAGACCAAGTACTTTGTCGATCTTTTGTCCCTCTACACACTCAGTCGTCACCAGAAGCATCATTTCCCTCCTTCTTTCGTTCCAAGATCAAACCTAAAACCACAATAACCAACCCGGCCGCTCCGATGAGGATCACCACCTTGAAGAAGATCCCGATCCCCGGTGCGGTGATAAGCAGGCGAATCAGAAAGTAGGCGACATACCCGCCTAAAAGACTCCCTGCGACGATCATCAGCCAATAGCCAAGTTTAAGCATCTTGCTACCTCCTTAAAGGAGATCTTATAGCTCGCCCCAGTTCTTACCACACACAACCTTCACTTCCAGAGGAAGGCGAAGCTCCATCACTTCCTCCATCTCCTTTTTGATCCTCGTCATCGCCTTCTCACAGTCTTTTTCCTTTGCCTCGAAGATCAGCTCATCGTGGATCTGTAGAAGCATCTTCACCTTGAGGACGCCGCCATCGATCAATCGATCGATCGCAAGCATGGCAAGCTTGATCAGGTCGGCGGCTCCCCCTTGAATCGGGGTGTTGACAGCGTTTCGCCGGTCAAAGTTGCGGCGAGGGACGTTCTTTGAGCTCAAATAAGGAAGCGGCCGGCGACGGCCGAGGAGCGTCTCGGCATAGCCACATTCCGTAGCAAGGGCGATCATCCGATCGATATACTCCTTTGCTTTGGGGTAGGAAGAAAAGAAGCGGTCGATGTAGGCCTTGGCCTCTGAGCGGGAGATCCCCAACTCACGAGCAAGCCCATACGGGCTTATCCCGTAGATGATCCCAAAGTTGATCCGTTTGGCCGCATCGCGCAGCTTGGAATTAACCTCCTCCTCGGGAAGGGCAAAGACGCGGCTGGCGGTCATACGGTGGAGGTCCTTCCCTTTCTTAAACGTCTCGATCAGGGCCTCATCCTTAGATAGATGGGCGAGGAGACGAAGCTCAATCTGCGAGTAGTCGGCCCCGATCAAAAGCGAGCCTTGCGGGGCGACGAAGGCGCGACGGATCCGCTCCCCCACCTCCGTACGAATAGGGATGTTCTGCAAGTTGGGGTCAGAGGAGGAGAGCCGGCCCGTGGCGGTGGAGGTTTGATGAAACGATGTGTGGATCCGGCCGGTTTCCGGATTTATCGCCTCCGGCAACCGTTCGATGTAGGTGTTTAAAAGCTTCTCAAGTTCCCGGTATTCGATCAGCTTCCCCGGCAGAGGGTGCTTGACTGCCAACTCGGAGAGGACACGGGCGCTCGTAGAGGGGCCGGTCTTGGTGCGCTCGATCACAGGCAGGCCAAGGCGGTCAAACAGGATAGTAGCCACTTGCTTGGGAGAGCTCGGATTAAACGACTCACCCGCGATCTCGTATAAGTCCTCCTTGATAATATTCAATTGTTCCCGAAGATCCACCCCTTGTGAAGCGAGGATCTCGCGATCGATGAGGATTCCGTTTTGTTCCATCCGGGCCAGTACTGGGACGAGGGGAACCTCCACCTCACGGAAGAGCTTTGTCGCGTTGACCCGCTCCAGCGCTTCCTCAAGCGGTCGTTTAGCGCGAAAGACGACCTCAGCGTCCTCGGCGGCATAGAAGGTCGCCTTGTCCAAAGGAACAGCGGCGATCTGTCCGTTCTTACCAGCAAGCTCGCTGTAGGAGAGCATCTCGTAACCTAAATAGACCCTGGCAATCTCCTCCAGGTTGTGGCGCCGCTCCTGCGGACGGGCAAGGTGAGAGGCGATCATCGCGTCAAAGACAATCCCACGCGGATTTAGCCCGTACCGCCTGAGAATAACAAGGTCATACTTAAGGTTCTGCCCGAGAATCCGTGGGGTCTCTTCCTCGATCAGGGGTCGCAGTGCATCCATAACCTCGTCTAACGCGAGTTGAGCGGGAACCCCGAGGTAGTCGTGCCCAACAGGGATATAGTAACCCTCATACGGTCGCGGAGAAAGAGCAATACCAACTATTTTAGCCCGCATCGGGTCGCGACTCGTCGTCTCCAAATCAAGTGAGAATTCCTCCCCTTTTAAAATCTCCGTCACTAGGCGGTCGAGTTCACTTTTTTTCAGGATCGTTTTGTAGGCCGCTTTCCCCTCATCTTTTGTCACTTTTTTGAAAGCTGTCGTCTCTTTAAATCCAAGCTCGTTTAGTACGGAATGGAACTCAAGCTCGCTTAGAAGTTGGGCCAACCCCTGAAGATCAACTTTGCCTAGGCGATAGTCCTCAGGGATCTTCCCCACAGAAACGTCCTTCTTAAGAGTGATCAACCGGCGGGCGAGAAGGGCGTCAGCGGTATGGGTCTTAAGGTTCTCCCGCACGCGTGCGTTTTTCACCTGCTCGATGTTTCGCAAGATCGCATCAAGGGAGCCAAACTGCGCGAGAAGA
Organism: Candidatus Bipolaricaulota bacterium; assembly: GCA_023132915.1. Taxonomy (GTDB): domain Bacteria; phylum Bipolaricaulota; class Bipolaricaulia; order UBA7950; family UBA9294; genus UBA9294. The sequence goes on along the minus strand of JAGLXM010000022.1, from coordinate 10,397 downwards.
CGGGAGGCAATCTTCGGACCGACGGAAGGGACCCCAGGGATGTTGTCCGAGGTGTCACCGACAAGAGACAAAAGATCAACGAGCCCCGCCGGTGTAACCCCGAACTTATTGCGCACCTTCTCTTTATCGAGGATTTCACCCTCACTATCCGGTCGATGGCCGGTCGGTTGGATGATAGACACTTTCTCGTTCACAAGCTGCGCTAGGTCCTTGTCCGAGGTGGCGATCAACACTGTCAACCCCTTCTCTGCGGCGCGGCGGGTGATACTGGCCAGGATGTCGTCAGCCTCGATTCCTTCCTCAAACCGCACGTTCACGCCTAACAGATCGAGCAACTCCTGGATAATTGGAATTTGCGAGGCGAGCTCACCTGGCATCTTCTTACGGGTCGCCTTGTACGACGGAAGAAGCTCGTGGCGGAAGGTCTTCCCCCCAGCATCGAAGACGACGGCAACATAGGCGGAAGGGAATGAGCGCATGATCTTAAGCAAAGCCCGCCAGAAACCGTAAACCGCGTTCACAGGTCGACCATCGCGCGTGGAGAGCTCGCGGATGGCGTAAAACGAGCGGTAGGCGAACGAGTGTCCGTCAAAGAGCAAAAGCCTCTTTTCGTCGGGCTCCTCCGGCAAGTTGAGAAGTTCTTTATAGGTAGTCACATTCACCCCTGTCTATCCCTTGCAGGTCGAGCATGTAACAGAGCGCAAGGGCAAGCCCGTCAGCGACGTCATCCGGGTGAGGGATCTCATTAAGGTGAAGGAGTTGTTTCACCATCGCCTGCACCTGCCCCTTGCTTGCCTTTCCGTAGCCGGTGATACGTTTCTTTACCTGAAGCGGGGTATAGCCGCGCACGGGGACGCCTACCGTGGCCATAAGGAGCGCCCCACGCGCCTCAGCGGTGAGCATTGCCGTGCGGGCGTTCCTCGCCAGGAAGACCTCCTCAATTGCCACTCCATATGGATGATAGGTCGAAATCAGGGCACACGCCTCCTCGTAGATCTCCCGCAGCCGCTGTGCTCGAGGTATTCCCTTCGTGGTCTCAATAATCCCCCCGGAGATCACCTCCCAGCCATCAGAAAGCGCGTGCACGACCCCATAGCCGGTAACAGCAAGGCCGGGGTCAAATCCAAGGGTAATCGCCTCACCCTTCATGGCAAGAAATCCCGCAGCTTGCGATGCTCTTCATCCGCGTCACGGCAGGTGTGGTCAGGATGCTCGTTTAGATTGACACCGCAAACCGGACACAGCCCGCGACAATCGGGCCGACAGAGCGGATGCGGGTCGAGCGAGGCAAGGATAAACCCCACGATCTGCGGAGAAAGGCCGAGGATATCCACCCCAGCAGGAATGGAAACCTCGAACACCTCTTTAAGATCTACCTGCGTGTGCACTGGGGCGAGGCAACGGCGACACGGTCGCTCGATCACGGTCTTGATCTGTGTGTCGAAGTAAAGGGTGCCAAGCTGGGCGAACGCCTTTCCACTCACTACAATATCCTCCAGAAAGCGAACATCCTCAGACAATGATGCTGTCTCCTCCGCGCTCAGCCGAAGGTTTACAGGAAATCTCTTCCCCGAGTTGTTGAGAAACTTGACCACGTTAAGGTTCATCATTCCGTAGACGGCGTGCGACATCCGCCGTCCTCCTCCCCTCCTTAACATCATGAACTCGGATGATATCCGCTCCGTTGATCACTGCCACGGCGTTTGCCGCAATCGTTCCCTCCAGCCGCTCACCTACCGGTAGGTTAAGAATTTCGCCGAGGAACGACTTGCGCGAAAGACCGATCAAAACTGGCACGTCAAGGTCGGTGAAACTGGAAAGCCCCCTCAGGATGGTGAGGTTATGCTCTAATCTCTTCCCAAAACCAATCCCCGGGTCAATAATAATCCGCTCGCGGGGGATTCCCGAATGGAGTGCTGTCTCAATCCGCTCAGCGAGAAAGGATTTTATCTCCTCGACCGGGTCGGCGTAAACAGGGTTATCCTGCATCGTCTCCGGCGTTCCCAACATGTGCATCAACACCACAAACACCCCGCCCCCAGCAATTATGCCAGCTATCTCAGGATCAAAGCGAAGGGCGCTGATGTCATTCACGATCGACGCCCCGCACGCGATCGCCTCTTTGGCTACCGTTGCTCTGGTTGTGTCGACAGAAAGGAGAACATCGCTTCGATTGCGGACCCCCTCGATCACTGGCATGACTCGCTTGAGTTCTTCAATGGATGAAAGCGGTTTTACACCTGGCCGGCTCGACGCACCGCCGACGTCAATTATATCGGCCCCCTCCTTTCCCATCTGGAGGGCACGCTCAATAGCGTCAGTTGGCGTGAGATACCTTCCGCCATCATAGAAGGAATCTGGGGTGACGTTTAACGCCCCCATCACCAACACCCGGTCCCTCTCTTTCACCCAGCTTGCTAGTCGTCTCATCTTCCGAAATCCAAGTATACCACAGGGCGGCGGATGGTGACGGTGTTTGACGGCACAGCCAACGCTCACTACAATCCCTTGCAAGAGAGCAAAAGGGGTGATGACAATCGTTAGGGTATTGTTGACAACAACCATTGAGTCGGTAGGGCACATCGGCGAAGTAGTGGACGTGGCCAATGGATATGCGCGGAATTACCTGTTCCCCCGTGGGCTCGCCACGAAGCCAACACAGCACAACATCGCCCGTTATGGAAAGCCGAAGGCAGCTCACGAAACACATCTTCAAGAACGGGAGGAAAAAGCACTCCGCCTGCGTGACACGCTTGCCGATCGCACGCTCGTCTTTACGCGCAAGGCACACGACGACGATCGTCTCTACGGGTCGGTGCGAGTGGAGGATATCGTCTCGCAGATCGAGGAAGAACTAGGCGAGCACATTGAGCCTTCACGGGTGCAGCTAGAACAGCCAATCGAGATGCTCGGCCCACATGCAGTGACGATCAACCTGTACAAGGATATCGCTTTAGAGCTCCGCATCCGCATCGATAATGAGACTGGCCTCGAGGGGGCTAACAAGGAGGAGTAACCCGCAATGAAAAGCGGGCGATCAGGGGGGATTGCCATTGTTTGCCTTGCTGTGTTTGCGTTTGTCGCAAGCGGTGTCGAGGTTCCCCTATTCGTCTGCGGCGAACCGGTGTCCCTCATCCACGAAGCTTTTTGGGATGATGATCAACTACTGGTCCCTTTGAGTGAATTTGGTCTCAAGTTGGGGATTGAGGCCACATACATTGATGAAAAAGACTCGATCAGTGTCCACTTTAGCGGGGGAAGACAGTTCTTCCCCACTGATCACTTTAAAACCTACGCCGGAGCTTGCTACATCCCGCTTGACGAATTGGCCGACCTCGTCGGGGCAAGGGTGCATACGATCGGCAAGGAGATTTACGTCGAGGCCGAACCTTCGTACCTCACTTCGCTTGAGGCAACCGCAAAACAAGTGACCGTTCGTTTCGATACTTTCACCCCCTACAAAGCGATTGTGGGAGAACCGGGGACGATTCACCTTCGCTTCTACCACTGCTCTCTTGCTACCGCCCCGCGCCGACTCGCTGTGATTGGCGGACCAATCCTCTCGGTCGAGCTTTTGGCAGGTCCGCAAAGCACGGTGGAGCTGGTAATCGAGGTATCTAGCGACTCCCTTCCTCAGACAAGACGGTTCGAGGCACCTGGGTTCTATTCGGTCTCGCTTACCTTCGACCATCAACTTCTAACCGAAACGCAGGAGGAAATCTCACCTTACATCACCTCCCACGAGATCGAGACCGACTTGGGTGAGGGACCGGTGAGGATCAAATACCTGTACGTAAGGGAATGGCGAGACCACTACCGCTTAACCCCTGCCATTCCTGAAGGCGGTGTGGGCACTATATCACCCTTAAAGGAGATGGCCCGTGCACACGGCGCGCACGCTGCGATTAACGCCAACTTCTTCGACACAGCAACCAACAACCCGGTCGGGCTTCTGATCGTAGATGGGGTAGTTCTAAGCTCCAACTACGAACGCCGCGCAGTGTTGGGGATCGATTTATCTGGCCGGTTAACCTTCTTCAATCCGATCGTTAATCTCTACTTACGCCGTGGCGCGGGGAAGATCGCAATCGACGATGTGAACCGGCCGATCAAGTCGGATGAACTGATCGTCTACACCGAAGATTACACCGGTCTTACTGCACGCAGTGCTTCTCAACCCTTTCGTGTTGTCAAGGTGCGCGGCGATCGCGTCGTCGCTGTCCAATATTGCCCGTACGTAGTTGAAGATCGCTCCGCCACCCTCCTTGTGGCAAGTGGTACGGCACGCGCGCGGTTGATAGGCATAACCGTTGGAGAAGAGGTGAACGTAGAGTTCACTCTCGACCAAGGGGATCTCCTCGTCACCAACGTGGTTAGCGCCGGTCCGCTCCTCATCTTAAACGGGAACGATATTCTCGACCTTAGAAGTGAGAGCTTTCAGCCAGAGTCCTATTTAGCAAGCGGACTCGCCGCTCGTAGTGTGTTAGCCACTGACTACTACGGTGGATTGGTCCTGCTCACGGTGGTGAGGGACGAAGGGAGCGTGGGAGCGAATTTCGACAACCTACTGAGCGTCCTTCACAGTCTGCCACAAAAGGTGAAGGACGCGATCGCGTTCGATGGTGGTCATTCGAGTTCGCTCGTGCTCAAGGACGGTGGCACTTACTGGGAGATCTCAAGTGGAGGACGGGTCGCGGTCGGCCTCCTCCTCGTCCCCACTGATCGATGAAACGCCTGGCTCGCGATGTTCTGTTAATGGCCCTGGCAACCGGCATCTCGCGAGTCTTTGGCCTCTTCCGCGACGTTACGATCGCCGATCGATTCGGGGCCAGCGGGGCCTACGACGCATTCCTCGTCGCTTTCTTTCTCCCTCACTTCCTCCGCCAGCTCCTTGCGGAAGGGGCACTCTCCACCGCATTTGTTCCTGTCTTCACCGAGTCATTGGTCGCCGACAAGGAGGCAAACCGGTTTGCCAGCAACGTCCTCTCTATACTTATCATCCTCTTCCCGATCATCGTCGCTTTAGGAATCCTTCTTGCCCCGTACTATCTCCCTTTTTTGGCAAGTGGCTTCTCTGAAGAGAAGCTCGCTTTATCCATCCACCTGGCGCGCATTCTTTTTCCCTTTATCGCTCTTATGGGATTCGCTGCGGTGTTCATGGGAATCCTGAACGCGCACCATCGCTTCTTCGCCGCGTCGCTCGCACCGGTGTTGTTCAACCTAGGTATGATCAGCGGCGCCTTGTTCCTTTCTTCCAGTTTCTCGCTTGAACCGATCTATGGATTGGCCGTAGGGGCCTTGCTCGGTGGGGGGGGACAACTCCTCTTTCAGATCCCAGCCCTGCGCAGTGTTGGGTTCCACTTTCACTTCACCCTGACACCGCTTCATCCGGGAATCCGCCAAATGGGAAGATTGATGATTCCAGCACTCCTCGGGCTGGCCGTCACCCAAATTAACCTCCTCGTCGACAACAAGATTGCCTCACACCTGGGGGATGGAGGAATCTCCTCCCTGCAGTATGCGATGCGCCTGTTTCAACTCCCGCTGGGAGTGTTCGCAGTGAGCATCGCTTCCGCTCTCCTACCGCGTTTCTCGGCCGCCCTCGCCCGTGGTGAGCATGATCGCTTCTCGGTACACATCAAGGATGGAATCAGTTCCAGCACGTTCATCCTGCTCCCAGCCATGGTCGGCCTGTACGCCATCGGCCCCGACGTCATTCGTCTGTTATTTGAGCATGGCAGTTTCTCCCCGCCCGATACCTTACGCACAGCGCACGCCCTCTCATATTACCTCGTCGGTGTCCTCCCCTATGGGCTTATGTACATATTCACCCGTGCTTTCTACGCTATAGGGCGCACTACCCTCCCACTTCTCGCCTCCTGCTGCGCGGTGGCAGCGAACATCGCCTTCGACCTGCTTCTTGTCGGACCGATGCGCGAAGGAGGACTCGCCTTAGCAACCTCGATCGCTGGGAGCGTCAACGTTGCGATCCTCTTCCTGTTCTTGTGGCGGACGATCCATCCCGATGGCATACTGTTAAGGCGATTAGTGAAAATTGCTCTTGGTTCTGGGCTTGTCTTTGCCGTCGCCTGGGTAACGCGACAGTCAATCGGTGAGGGATCACGAGCGCTGGCGGTCTTCCTCCCCACGCTTGCAGGGATCACGTTCTACCTGATTTACGCCCGCACAAGCGGCCTATGGGAGCTTCTCAGATCAAGCGGCGAAAATCACTCGGGGTAACGATTAAGCCGCTTTGTTCCTGTTGTTCCTCTTCGGGAAGAAGTCCCTCCAGGTGGGCGAAGAGCCCTTGCAGGAAGGCGCGCGGTACCTCCGGCTCTCGTAATGAGGCGACCATCTTTGCCAGGCGGGTCAGCCCCTCCTTGAGGAGCTCTCGCAACAGTCTCCCTTCCTCTAGCTGGGGCGCTAATTCCTCCCACAGGAGGCGTCCAAGCAGGGAGGGAGCCTGAGTGACAAGTTCAATCGGGCTCATGCGGATGGTGAGTTCGGTAAGTGCTACTTCTACGTCGGCGTCGGTCAGCCCCTCAACCCCTTCAGCCACCCGCTTTAGCAGGTATTCAAGGGCGATAATCAGTTTAAGGTCTGCTTCCCGCCCGCGCAGGTCCTCGTTGATCTTCAACCATACCTCGTGGTAGCGAGCGCCCTGCTTATCACGTTGGAACGCCTCGTGGTGCTCGAGGTGCGGGCAAGTGGATGGGCAGGAGATTCTCACAAGACGGTTCTCCCCACAGCAGCGGCTGCAGATCGGTCCAGCGAGAACCGGACAGTAGCGATTGCCCCGCCTTTTACCACAGCGAAGGCACTTCTCCTCCATATTCTAGCCGCTGTAGCCAAGCTGTTCCTTGGCCGTGTCGGAGAGCAGATCCGGTGTCCAGGGAGGGTCCCACACCAGGCTGACCTCCACATCGACCTCCTCAAATACCTCACGAATGGCCTGTTCGACGCTCCCGGCAAGCATCCCCGCCATCGGGCACCCTGGGGTTGTGAGGGTCATATCGACACCGATCTTGTTCCCTTCTATCTGAATGTTATAGATAAGCCCCAGATCGACCACATTGATCCCCAGTTCCGGGTCAATCACATCCTCCAAGCAAGATGTCACCATATCAGTCGTGATCTTCATCGTCCTCTCCTTGCAGTTCCGCCACCATTATAAAGGGGATAAAGCTACCGATCAAAAGGAAAGATACCTTGCCGCTTTGCGGGCCCAGCGGTCGGCAGCAAGAAGCGTGGAGAGAATCACCTCATCTTGGTTTCCCGCATCGGAACTAATTTCCTTGAGGTTGGCTTCGGCAGATTCCCAGCGGGAGAGAATCGTCTGCAGCCCACTGGCAATCCCGGTGAAGGGGATCCCCCCTTCCAAGAACCGCTCTACGAGGACTTCATCTGCTGCGTTGATTACCGCAGGCGAGGTCCCTCCCTGCTTTGCTGCTTTAAGCACTGTCGCGAATGCAGGGAAGTGCTCATGGTCAAGCGTCTCAAACTCCATCCTTGATATCTTCTCAAGGTCAAGTCGGGGAAGTCCCGTCTCCACGCGTTTTGGGTAGGTAAGGGCGTACTGGATTGGGATACGCATATCCGGCGAGGCAAGCTCGGCAAGAAGGGAGCCATCGTGATACTCGACAAAGGAATGAATCACCGAATCGGGGTGAATAATGATTGAAATCCTCTCGTAGGGAAGATGAAACAGGAAGTGAGCCTCGATCACTTCAAATCCCTTATTCACCATCGTCGCCGAGTCGATGGTGACCCGGGAACCCATCGCCCAGTTGGGATGACAAAGTGCCTCCTCCGGGCGCACTCGATCTAGTTCTTCCTTGTGGACACGCAGGAACGGCCCCCCGGAGGCGGTGAGGATCACCCGTCGCACCTCAGAGAGCCTCCCCGCACGCAGGCACTGGAAGATGGCGTTGTGCTCGCTGTCGATCGGGAGGATCGCTCCCCCATACTCAGAGAGGAACTTGGTCACTAACTCCCCACCAACCACCAAACTCTCCTTGTTCGCTAGAGCAACGGTGCGACCAAGTGAGAGCCCATCCAGGGTTGGGGGAAGGCCGATCGCTCCAACGAGGGCGTTCACGATCAGGTCAACCTCATCGAGTCGAGCGAGTTCCCGCAGACCTTTCTCACCGGTGAAGACCCGCACTTTGGGAAACCGCTGCCGCAGGATCTCCCCCTCTGTTTCCTTTCCTATACAGACAGCGTAAGGGTGGTAGCGTTTGATCTGTTCGGCCAACCGCTCAACATTCTTCCCAGCAGCGAGCCCTACCACTGAAAACGCGTAGCCTCTCTGGTTAAGACGCTCGATTATGTCGATTGTCTGCGTGCCGATCGAGCCGGTTGAGCCGAGGATGATAACATGGCGTTCAGGGCAAGGCATCAAACAGCGGGTGCAGGCATCAACTCGGCAAAGAGGGCATCAAGTTCGCTCCCTGTGATCTCTTCGCGCTTGAGCACCTCACTAGCAAGCCGGTCGAGGGCCGCGCGATGCTTCTTGAGAAGCTGTTTTGCCTTTTCATAGGAGCGGATTAGAAGCCCCCGAATCTCGCGATCTGCCAAAGACGAGATCTCCTCGGAGTGCTCGTGGCTTTTGACGATCTCCTCACCGAGGAAGACATCGACCCGCTCGCGCCCCAGGCTGATAGGTCCGAGCTCCTCATTCATGCCCAATTTGATCACCATCCTTGTAGCAAGACTTGTCGCGTCCCTGAGATCGCTACTCGATCCAGCCGTGAACTCGTTAAACACCAACTCCTCGGCGGCTCGACCCCCGAGAGTACAGACTAGCTCGTTCTTGTACTCTTCCTGGGTAGGCAAGTACTTTTCCTCCAAAGGCAAGGACTGAGTTACCCCCATTGAGTAAGAACGAGGAAGGATGGATATTTTGTGGACTGAGCGATCCTCCCTTTGCAGCAAGTGGCCGAGCAGAGCGTGGCCGCTCTCGTGGTAGGCGGTGATCCGCCGTTCCTTCTCCGTGGGCACAACACTCTTGCGCTTGAGGCCGAGCCACACACGATCGGTAGCTTCCTCAAAATCGGCCATGTCGACGACGTCTTTGTTATTCCGGGCGGCCAGCAACGCCGCCTCATTACACAGGTTTCGCAGGTCCGCACCGACGAAGCCGGGCGTTTGCCGGGCGAGTACCCCTGTATCGACGTCCTCAGCGATCGTCTTACCACGAAGGTGGACCTTGAGAATCTCCTCACGGTCCTTTAGAACGGGGTAGGGAACAAGGATCCGGCGATCGAACCGCCCCGGACGAAGGAGTGCCGGATCGAGGACGTCCGGTCGGTTGGTCGCTGCGAGAATGATGATCCCTTTATTCGGCTGAAACCCGTCCATTTCCGCCAAGAGTTGGTTTAGGGTCTGTTCACGCTCATCGTGCCCGCCGCCCAGGCCCGCGCCCCGTTTTCTGCCCACTGCATCAAGCTCATCGATGAAGATGATGCACGGGGCGCTAGCCTTAGCTTTTTCGAACATATCACGCACTCGCGCCGCCCCGACGCCGACAAACATCTCCACAAAGTCCGACCCGCTGATGGAGAAGAAGGGAACGTGCGCCTCACCGGCGATCGCCTTCGCCAGCAGGGTCTTCCCGGTCCCCGGCGCTCCGACGAGGAGGATCCCCTTAGGAATCTCCGCCCCCAGACGGGAGAAGCGCTTCTGATCCTCCAGGTAATCGATGATCTCCCCCACCTCTTCCTTCACCTCGGCTAACCCAGCAACGTCGTCGAATGTCACCTTAGTCGTGTCAGGACGGACTAGTTTTGCCTTCGACTGGCCGAAGGCAAGAGCCCCACCGCCCTGCGTTCGGCGCATGATGTACATAAAGACAGCAAAGATAAGGAGCACAGGGAGCAACGAGATAACGATAGTAAGGAACCAGTTGCTCTCCGTTGCGGGTTCAAAACTCACCTGGATTCCATGCTCCTCTAATAGGGGCATATAGATGCTCGTGCCATCGGGGGGGAGTTGGACGAAGATTGCCCCTCCGTCAACCGTCGTCGCCTCGGCACGGTTGTCCTTGATCGAGACTGAGACAATCTGGTCATTCTCCACCAAGGTAGTAAACAACGTATACTGAATCTCGTTCTTTGTCTTGCCGCCGCCAAGCCAGGACTGAAGAAGGATTAGCCCTAGGATGACGATGACGGTGATAAACGCGATATTCCGTAAGTTTCTATTACGTAGGTCTCTCAACGGGTCCTTTTCCATGATCCACACCTCAAGGTATCAAAGAAGATTGTAGCACTATGCACCCTATCCGTCAAACTGCGTCCTGCACCGAGATTTCTCGCCCTTGACCGGGGCTTTTAAAAAGACTCACGTACCCTTTAAGAGTACTCTATAAGGAAAGCCTGGATTCAACTTCCAAGTGC
>JAGLXM010000219.1 GCA_023132915.1 Candidatus Bipolaricaulota bacterium | reverse complement strand
AAAAAGACGATCAAAGAAAGACCTACCGGTCCAAGCTTACTGTGAGCAAACATTCCCCAGTTTGCGCGCAGGTTCTTTGCCGTGAGCTTGGCCCTCACCTTCCACATGGGCTGTGCCTTAAACTCTTGGGCCATTTCTTTCTTCACCTTTTCTCGCCTTTTCGTTTGATTATGCTCCTTCACCACGCTTGTAGCTGATGCGTGGGTCAAGCACGGCGTAAAGGATGTCCGCAGCAAAGTGTGCAATCAACGCGAACAGTCCCAGGAATGTGTAAGCCCCAACTGCGAGAGGATAGTCTTGGGTGGCGACCGCATTGACCAACGTCCTCCCAATCCCCGGCCAGGAGAAGACCGACTCGATGATCACTGCCCCGTTTAGCGCAAAAGCAATGGCCAGGACGAAACTTGTCACAACAGGAAGGAGCGCCGTGCGCGCGGCGTGATGATCGCGGATAACCCTCTCCGGCAACCCCTTAGCACGGGCAGTCACTATATAGTCCTCATTAATTACCTCAAGCATCGAGTCTCGCATGAGGAGCATCGAGCCGGCAAACCCAATCGTCAGTAGGGCGATCAGCGGCACGCCCATGTGCCATAGGATATCTAGCGCGTACTTACCTAGGCCAGAGTTTGCCCAGACCAGGAGGGAGATCCCCAGAATGCCAGCCGTCACACCCCAGTTCAGCCACTTTCTGGTTCTGGAATCGTGGATCACTCTTCGCAATCCCCACCACCCCACAAAGATCGCCAAAGGCCCTAACAGGCCAGTGACGAGCATCCTCGTGAAAACGAAGTTGCTATCCACCGGTGCAAGCATCCACACCTTCGGCGTAACAAACTGTCCTAGAGGGAACCAATCTAGCTTAAAGGCGAAGAACCAGATGAGAAGTAGACACCACCAGGGGGTAAATACAGTCCACAACATGATCCCGCCCACGGTTGCGGTGTAATCGGCAACCCCACCGCGGCGCCAGGCAATCACCCTCCCTAAGTAGAATCCCACAGCGTAGTAAAGGACGATGCCCGCCAAGAAGAGGGTCACCGTCCGAGGCCAGCGTTCAGCGATGATGCTCCACACCGTGCGCGGGTAGTGGTTGAAAGAGATCCCCAGGTTTCCAGTGAATAGACTTTTCATAAAGAAAAAATACTGAATATGAACTGGCTTATCTAACCCAAACTGCGCCCTCATCTTCTGTATGGCTGCAGGTTTAATCCTTGGGTTTCCGAGGAATTTCATGGTGACATCACCGGGCATAGCATAGAAGATAAACCACACAAGGGTGGCGTAGATGACCAGCACGACCGCCATCTGGATGAACCTCTTAAGAGTGTAACGCAGCATACTTTTCCTTCCCAGCCCT
>JAGLXM010000218.1 GCA_023132915.1 Candidatus Bipolaricaulota bacterium | reverse complement strand
ACCTGCTCGATTCGCTCAAGCAGGTCATCTGACCAATCGAGTTTCTCGTGCTTCACTCCTGGTGTTCGCTTCGCAAACTGTTCCAGCTCTTCCATCGTCACATAGTCGTCAACGATGATCTCGAAGAAGTCTTTGAACCCTTCCTTCTCCGCATACTCACTGGCAATCGCATCAAGGTCAAAGTGCCGATCCTCGGCGGGAGAGAACCGATCGGGCTCCAGCCTTTTCCCGGTCATTGTTCGCACGAGGTTGGCCGCGGGCCGCGTTCCCCCAAAGGAATAACGGATTCCACTTGTTTTCGGACCAAGACCGCGCTTCAGAGCCTTCTCGATCAATTCGGAAACAATCTCATCCACGTGCATATCCCCCAGCCGATAGGAAATGGCTACAATCTCGGGGTGTGACTCCTGAATCTTGTTGAGAAGTTCATCGATAGTGACCGCAGGTCCCAGCTTGACGGCAACGTAACTCACCCCAAGCTCTTCCAGCCACTCGGCAAACTTCTCTGTCCCCAGCGTGTGTACGCAGGGGTCCATTGACCCTGCCAAGACCCTCCGCTTCTTGTTAATTTGCTTGCTCAATTTGCATCTCCCTCCACGATTTAAGTTGCTTATCTAACTAATCCCTCTAGAGAATCGATCCCGTAGCGCTGTGGGGCACGTGTTGTTATCACATCACGCCCAATAAGTCTCCCGTTGATGAGGTATTCCTTTCCGATCCAGGCACTGGTCTTAGTAATCACCTCATCTATGGTCGGAGTCTCAACCCCTACTGCTGAGGCAATCCCCTTTGTCACCAGCAGGCCAAAAGGCAGATCTTCTGTCAGGTAGCGCACTTTCACATTCACCTGATACCCACTATCGACCTTCTTTACAGGAACGCTCAGCGTCTGATAGCCTTGATTGGTCTGAAACATCCTTGCTAAGTTCGCGGTACCTTTAATATCATCGCCATATGCCTCGAGGAGCCATTGAGATAGGTGAACAACGCTTGGCATCCTAAACCCGGGCCGCTTTTGTTCCACCGTATCTTTGATGGTAAGAACCTCATCACTCATTCGGGACAGAAACTCTGCTGCTTCATCATCCACACTGGCATAAAACAACGGGACCTTATCTTCTGAGGGGAAGACCTCGGTACGACGATTACGAAAGACGCTGTACATGATTCCGGGATGGATCAACTGGCCGGTGTTCGCCACAGAAAGCTCCAGCATGGACCGATAAGGAATCACATCCATGCCCAAGAGGGTGGAGAAGACCTTCGCCTTCTCCTCGATTTCTTTCTTCGGTAGGCAGGCAGCTCCCACCCTGTTCTTGGTTCCATGGATGATCACCGAACGACCGAACTCTTTGATACGGCAGGCCCAGGGAAGCGTCT
>JAGLXM010000217.1 GCA_023132915.1 Candidatus Bipolaricaulota bacterium | reverse complement strand
CGAAAGCACCTCTCTCAGGTGAAGGGGGGGCAACTTGCCCAGAGGGCCTTCCCGGCTCAGGTTCTTGCCCTCGTCCTTTCCGACGTCCCCGGTGACCATCTGGAGGCAATCGCCTCCGGCCCAACCGCACTTGATCCCACCACCTTTACCGACGCAAGACAGCTCCTCCAACGTTATGGCCTGTGGGAGGAGGTTCCCCCGTCAGTACGGGCCCGCATCGAGGCCGGAGCCTGCGGCAATGCTTCGGAGACCCCAAAGCCCGGCGATCAAAGCTTTCTTAAGGTACAAAATGTAATCGTGGGGTCTGGAAGTGTGGCTGCTGCCGCAGCCCAAGCTGAGGGAAAGCGCTTAGGCTACCACACGCTCATTCTCACCACCACCCTGGAAGGTGAGGCCCGCGAAGTGGGACGAGTCCTCGCTACACTGGCCAGAGAAGAGATTTCTTTCGGCCGTCCGATAAAGCCCCCTGCTCTGATCCTCGCCGCGGGAGAGACAACGGTCACCGTGCGAGGAAATGGGAAAGGCGGTCGAAACCAGGAACTTGCCCTCTCGGCCGCGTTGGGTATCGAGGGGCTTTCACAAGTAGCAATTGCCTCTCTGGGGACCGACGGCCGTGATGGTCCAACAGACGCTGCGGGCGGAATGGTCGACGGAGGGACGGTGGCGCGGCTGCGAGGGCAGAGGATCGACCCTGAAAGATGCCTCGCGGAGAACGATTCCTATCAGGCCCTGTCAAAGGCCGAGGATCTCATCATCACCGGCCCGACTGGAACCAACGTCGCGGACCTTTGCTTTGTAGTTGTTGGCGACAAGGGCGGATGATCAAGATGGGGAGATTTCGCAAGGGTTGGTTTACGTCCGCCTGATAACCGTACCCGCCCCCACGAGACAGTCTCCAAGAGTCACTCCGCCAAGAGAGCAACCTTGATCGATCACACACCCGACAATCGATGAGTTCTCAATCACCACATCGTCGAAGATCACGGAGTTTCTCACCGTCGAACGCTCAATGGTGACGTTTTCGCCTGTTACTGTATCGCGCCTGGCGTAGTGCTGATTTGCCTCGATGTAGGAGGCGCGGTCACCGATGTCATACCACCCGGTGTCAAAGGTGAACGCATCGACTCCTATGCCTCTTTCCTTGACAAGCCAGGCATTGAAGTACCCGGGAGCATCCTTGCCAGACTCAGTTTTCCGGAGGAACTCCCCGATGAGAGGCAGGATCTCTTGTGGGTAAACGTAGCAAGCGGTACTCACCAAGGTAGAAGCTGGGTGTTGCGGCTTCTCCTGAAAGTCGATGATCTGCTCGCCTTCGACGATCGCTGCGCCGTATCGCCCGCGCACTCTCTCGACATCCTTTATGTCGTAGAGGGCGACCAGCGGGCGCCCTCGGTACGCGGCGATAAACGACTCGAGAGAGAACTCGGAGATGTTATCCCCCCCGATCACCAGGAGGTCATCTTCGATTTCGAGTGTCTGGATGAGAAAGTCAATTGCGCCGACAGCTCCCAACTTCTCCGCCTCTGCGCTCGTCTCCTCCACCACGATCTCAACGTTGCGACCGGACTGTTTTTGCCAGGCTATAAACTGAGGCGCGAATCGTCGATTGGTGGAGACGATCGGACGATCCGAGAACGGATACGAGGCAAGGACGTAATCGATGATCGGTTTTCCCGCAACAGGAAGGAGGGGTTTTGCGCGGTTTGTGGTGATCGGGTGAAGACGCGTGGCGTACCCGCCAGCAAGGATGATCGTTTTCATAAGGAGCCTCCGCTGGATACCCTTAAGCTTGCTGGTGGGAGGAAAGCGGAGATCCGCCGAAGGCGAATCAGCCTGTTGTTTGTACTAGCTACATGCGTTCCCTTGGAAATAAACCCCTCAACGTCGGAGACGAGCTCCGACGCTACGAAAAGATGGATGTAGCGTCGCACCTTGTGTGCGACGTTGCTTCCAATGCAGCAAAGCTCTACATCAAACTGCAGCATAAGGATCAACTCCGCTTAGACCTTTAGGCTTTTGCCTTTTAATGCCCCGCAGCTTGCTGCGGGGTTCTTTACTGTTTCTCTCTTAAGAGGGCCTCTCTCTTCGCAAGAGCTTGTTTGAATTCCCCTATCAGGGCGACCGGCGTTGGATCGACCTCGTTCAGGAGGGCAAGGTAGTAGCTCACGTAGTCGCCGAGGTAGATCTGCGAGAGGACCTGCGCAAGCTCGCTCTCACCCTCGGCCTTCACCTCGGTGAACGGAACCTTGTTCTTCTCGAACAGGGCCATCATGATCTCCACGCGATTGCAGTTCTCAGGGAGATCGTAGCCGTTTTGCAGGAGGAGGACGTACTGGTTTGCAAGGAGATCCGCCCTCACCAATGCAAGTATCTCGTTGTGGTTCAGTTCAGGGAAGACGTTCCAGAACGCCGGTTGTTTTGCGTTCTCGTTGATCTGGGTCTTCCAGCGCATGGCAACGAGATCGGTGTTATCCACGGTTCCATAGATCAACGGGATCCGACCGCTTAAGGTGCGGGCGAGTCTCTTGGCGGGGTTCTCCTCGATGGGAACGGTGGCAGTGCACCGAGCCCTGACCCGATCGAGCTCCTGGAGAAGAGTCTCCCAGGGCCCGATATCCTCAAGGAGACCGACCCGGGAGAGGGTGACGAGAAGTGGGAGGGCAAGGTGTCCCATCGCCGCACGTGGCTGGTAGCCCGATGGAATTTTAAGCAAGGGGATTCCCTGGGCCTTGCTGATCTCTCCCATCTTACCACCACTTGAGATACAGAGTATTGAAGTGCACCTTCCTATAGCCTGATCGAGGGAGGAGAGGGTCTCTGCCGTGTTCCCCGAGTAGCTGATTGCCACTAACAACGTGTGCCGATCGATAAATACCGGCAGGTCATAGCTTCGATTGACAACAAGGGGAACCCGAGCGAAACGCCGTGCGATTTCTCCGGCCATCGCAGAACCACCCATCCCGCAGACGATGATCTGATCGATGCTATCTATACCAGGGAAGTCAAACCGCTCTCCGGTCCCGATCGCTTCTTTGCACTGGTCGACGAAGCGATCGAGAACAAAGATCATCCCCTCACTATCGTATTTAGTAAGGAACGCTCTATCGTCTAACTCTCTCATGCTGGATCGATGATAGCGCAGATCAGATTCTTTGTCGATGCCAGAAACCATCATCCAATCCTCTATTGGAATTTTCCGTAGATTATCATACAAGCCGAGAAACCTCTTGTGCAAGGATCAGCCACTTGTCCGCTTGTGAAGCGCAATCAAGCCCTCCTCCCCTTTCCCATCAACGTAGACATCTAACCCCTCATCGATCCGGAAGTGCCTCAGGCATTCGCCATCACAGAGGACTTCTTGCTGTTCGAGCAAGGCGCGATTTAGAAAATCGCCCTGCTCCTCGCGGAAGGGAAGGTACAACACCCCTCCTGTCACCATGTCGGCATAAAAGTGCGTTCCATAGGAGAGTTCAGGGGAGAAGGATTCCGTGGCCATCTCCACAATAACCGAAGCGCCAGCGACCTCACCATACTGAACCGGTACTCCCAGTTCTGGGTTTGAGGTCCCCCATCGGCCAGGCCCCATCAGGATATACTCCTCCCCCTCCAGTTGCTGATCGATCTCGCCGACGCGGCGCGCGATCGCATAGGCATCCTCTGCTCGATAGGTAACGGGATCCACAAATATCAGATGGCGAATCCGCTTCCGCCTGCCATTCCCTAGCACCTGATGGCATACAAGGAGCGTCTCTTCCAGGGGTAAGGAGGGAAGTCGGACCCGCCGGTGCTCGGGGCGTCCCCCGAGCGGCCTCGCCTGGAGCAGGTAGAACAGGGGAGTCTCATTGCCCTTTTTAGACAAAGGGAAATCGACAGCAAACTCAATATCGACCGGTAACTCGAAGAGATCCTGGAGGCTGGCGAAGAGATCACAAACTAGCGGTGTGAAGGGCATGGAGGTGTTCCCCTCAATAAAGCGGTTGAAGGAGGCGACGTAACGCCCTCCCGGCGGGAGTATGGAGAACGGTTCACTCAGTGCCCCCTCGGAGTCAACCACCGAGCAGACCTTTCTTAAAAGTGGGTTATCCAACTCGGAAAGTCGTGTATAGACAAGCCTCCTTTCTCGCATATCGAGGACATCTACCGTCTCCTGTGAGTAACGGATGACGGTCCTCACGTCCGAGCCCTCCGGCCGCAGCCCCGGTACCTTGGGTGAGAAGACCCGTGCATACTCACGTCCCACTGCACGCGTTCCCACCCCAACCACCAGACGGACCACCCCGTCCTCCGGCTTCAACCGGTTGCTCCATGGGTAAAAGTTGAGCGAGAAGCCTACCCCCCCAATCAACGGATAGAAAAGGTCGTTCGGGTAGTGACTCCCGATCATGTTCTGAATCAGAATTGCCATCTTCTCCTGTTGCCAGGGGAGATCGTGACGCTTCCGATATGCCCGCGCGTTCCGGCCGAAGGTTGAGGCATAGACCCGCTTGACCGCGGCTATGAGCGTGTCCAGCCGTTCTGTAAGCGAGCCAGTGTTACTTAAGAACTCAGAGAGATAGATCCCGGCGAAGGAGTGCTCCGGGTCGTCCTCCATCACCGAGGAGGAACGGACCACCAGGGGGCGGAGTTCTTTTTCGAGGAATTCACTCAGCGCCTTCCGTGCCGGAGAGGGAAAGGCAGCTGCGACAATCCTCCCCCACAACTCATCCAACCCGATCTCTCGCCGACAGCCGGCAAGGACCTCTTCCTGAAGATCATTATCCTCCATAAACTCGTCAAAGACCTCGGTGGTCACGATCAGGGAGTCCGGGAAGCAAAGGAGATCATCGTGTCTGGTGAGGGTACCGCCTTTTGCCAAGTGATCCATCACAAAAACCAGGCCACGTGCCTTGCCACCAATCTGACCGTCCCCGATTAGCCGGACATTCCCGGGAACGGAGTCCTTGGAAAAGCTGTATTCCCCTGTTGAGGAACGGCCAAACTGAAAATAGGAGGACGAAAAATGCTTCCGATTGCTCAGCGTATGCTTCCTCTTAAGGCTCTGACTCCTGCAAGAAGGAGAGCCAACAAGGTCTTGCCATCCCGAATCTCCCCTGAAGCCATCATTCCCTCCAGTTGGTGCTGCTCGAATAGATCCTGCGAGGCTATCTCACCCGGTATCGGCTCTGCAACCCTCGACAAACCACGAGCGGAGAAGAGGGTGATCCGTTCGTCGGTGAAACCGGGTGAGGTATAGAAGGAAAGACGCTCCTCCCAAGTAGCAGCTTCGTATCCGGTCTCCTCAAGAAGCTCGCGCTTGGCGCAGGTAAGGGGATCCTCGCCCGGCTCGAGCTTCCCTGCCGGGATCTCCCACAACGAAGCTCCGACCGGATGGCGGTATTGACGAACGAGGATGATCCGCCCGTCGGGGAGAATCGGGAGGATCGCCACCGCCCCGGGATGAAGGACAAGCTCCCGGGTGGATTCCGAGCCATCCGGAAGCCTTACTCGATCCACCACCAGGTGCAGGAGTCTCCCTTTAAACGCCTCGCGGCGCTCGATCAGCCGTTTTTGCTCAGACTCAGACTGCGTTATACCCCTCCTCGAGCGCCTGTTCGTTCATCGTGACGAACTTCTCCTTGCCGCCTTTCTCAAGCATCCGCGCCATCGCACCCTTCACTGTATCTAGGGGTAGAATCTTCGTTGCTTTGACGTAAGCTCCAAGGGCCACCATGTTAATAGCACGCATGCTTCCCACCTTCTCCGCAAGCTCGTTCAGCTGAAGGGAAGCTACCTGTGCATCGCCCCTCTTCACCGCGCGATCTATGAGTGAAGTGTTCACCACGATCGTTCCTCCCTTGGCCACGGTGGACTCGAACTTGTCAAGCGATGGTAGATTCATGGCGATGAGCGCGGAGGGATCGTCGACAATTGGCGAGCCAACTGGCTCATCGGAGAGGACAACGGTGCAATTCGCCGTTCCGCCGCGCATCTCCGGCCCGTAAGAGGGCAGCCACGTCACCTCTAAACCGTGATCCATCCCAGCCTGAGCGAGGATCTTCCCCGCCAGGATAACCCCTTGCCCACCGAAGCCCGCGATAATCACTGAACGCTCCATGCTACCCCCTATCTATCAGGTCTCCGAGCGGGAAGACCTTAGTAACCACTTCGGCAACGTGCTTGTTCGCCTCGGTCGGCTTCATCCGCCAGTTGGTCGGGCAGGTGGCAAGAACCTCCACTAACGAATATCCC
>JAGLXM010000216.1 GCA_023132915.1 Candidatus Bipolaricaulota bacterium | reverse complement strand
GGCTCACGAAGCGCCTCGTAAAGTTTGAACCCTCCGCCTCCGATAATTGCCGGGATCGAGAGAAGAAACGAGAAACGTGCTGCCACCCTTCCCTGAATCCCGGCAAGCATCCCGGTAGCGATAGTCGCCCCACTACGCGAGATTCCAGGTAGGAGTGCTCCTGCCTGTGCAAGACCGATCAGAAGCGAATCGTGAAGGTGTACCTCATCTCGGTGTGCGCTCCTTGAAGCGCGATTGGCGAGGAGCAGGATCCCACCAGTGATAATAAGGCAGATTCCAACAAGGAGTACACAGGAGAAGGCAGCCTCGATCCACTCACGGAAGAAGAAGCCGAGAATCGCGATGGGGAGCGTCCCCACGACGAGTCGTCCGAGTTCATTTCGCTCTTGTGTTTTTGCCAACCCGAGTGTCAACCGTAAAACATCCTTCCGGAAGACAAACAGGACGGCGAGCAGGGTCCCCAGGTGAAGGACTGCTTCAAGGAGAACTCCGGGAGGATCAATCTTAAGGAGTTTCTCAGCAAGCACGAGGTGCCCAGAGCTTGAGATGGGGAGGAACTCCGTCAGCCCTTGCACTATTCCCAAAAGAAGGTAACGGATCACGGCTTCCTATTCGGGGAGAATCTCAGGGTGAGAGCGTCGAGCGAGCAGGCTTGAATACACTCGCCGCATTTGATGCAGTTGTGATTATCGTAGTCCTCATGGGGTTTGAGCCCCATCGGACAGGAATCTGCGCAGAGCCCGCAGCGTGAGCAGCGGTCGGTGTTAAGTGAGAGGTGAAAGAAGCTTACCCTGTTGAATAGTCCTAGAAGTGCACCCATCGGGCAAAGATAGCGGCACCAGAACCGGGCGATAACGACCATCCCAACGAGTGTTGCGGAGAGAGTAGCTATATGGATCAGAAACGGCCGATTCACGCGGGCCACTCCGAGAAATAGATAGGGGATGGACGCCTCGATCGAAGCCGCTGGGCAGATTTTGCAGAACATCGTGTCGGCGAAGGCCCACGCTGCAAGAATCGTCCCCAGGAGTATCGCGTACTTGGAGTAAGAAGCGAGTTTATTGATCCTTACCTTGCGGAATGAGAGAAGGTCGTTCAGCGTCCCAAAGGGACAAAACCAACCGCAGAACCCGCGACCGGCTACCAGGCCGTAGGCGACGATAGCCCCGAGCCAGAAGTAGGGAAAAATGCCGTAGATAACGAGATTCTGCATGAGCCCAATCGGGCAGATCGTCACCGCAAGTGGACAGGCATAGCAGTGAAGTCCGGGAAAGATGATGTGGGTCATCCCAATTCCGGTAATCCCAAAGATACCCAGTAGAAGGCCAAAACCTTGGCTGATGCGGCGTGCAAGAGAGAGCCTCATTTTTCGACTCCCAGGAGGCTCAGGAGGCGTTCTTCAAGTTCCCCCACCCCGAAGATTACTTCACCTGTTTCAAGACGCAGGATCGCTGGGACGACTGTGCGGTTGGATCGAACGATTCCGTGGGAAGCAGCGAGATCGCGTTGTTCATCCACATCGATAAAGCGGTATGTTATGTGTTCTGTCTGTGCGGCCATCGCTTCAACCATTGCCTCGGCGTAGGGGCAGGAGTGGCACCATGGTGCGTAGAAGACGATCAATTCTACGTCTTCTGCGAGATTTTTGAGGGCGGAGAGCGTGAAGAGATTAAGCTTTGGTGCTTCGTGCCTCGCCTCCTCAATCCCCACGCAGGAGGTGCACAGGACCGCGGCGATCCCCTGTGCCTGCTCGTGTTGTTTCAGGATTACGCCGTAAGTGAGTCCACCCGCTATGAGAAGGACCAAGATGAGGTAAAGTGGGAGAGTGAGTCCGGCAAACCGCCACAGGAGAATCGCCCCAAGGATGAGAAGGGCTCCCAGCGTGGGAGCGAGCCATTTTAAAGGTGATCTCTTCACTTGCGGCGAGATAGGAGAAACCATCGTCTCCTCTTCTGAAATCGTTACTGGGAACGTAAGCTCCTCGTCGATCTGAAAGCAGCTTACGTCGATGCAGTAGGTGTAAACGGCTTCTGCGATGAGGATATACTCACCCACAGGGAGATTCTCAGATGCGGAAACGTCAACGACAAACGTGGCCTTGCTAAACGGGGAAATCCGGTTGATCGTTTCCGGTGAAGGCTCGATCGAAACACCTTCAACAGGGGTGAAGGTGACAATAACGTCGTCTGCTTCGTGCACGGAGTTACTGGTCGCGATGATGTGAAATACTGCTTTTTCACCAGGGGCTATTACAGGGTGTTCAGGTTCAACAAGGAAGGTGAGAATCGGTTCCTGCGCATAGACGCTGAATGTGCCGATGGCGAGTAGCAAAAGGACAACTGTGGGGTATAAAACCCATTGGGACAGCCTCTTAAAAAATGAAGGGCCGACGAGAGTTGCGTGACTTTTCACTTTAGCAGATCCCGGAGGCGCGCAACGATGAGCTCCCTGCCGACGAGGGAGAGCAACTCAAACAAGCCCGGTCCGACCCTTCTTCCCGTGACCACCATACGGATCGCCGGAGCGATCTCCTTGAGCTTTGCCCCGCGCTCGCTCAATGCGTTGCTCAGACACTCCTCTAGCACTTCTGGGGTGAACTCGGGCACCCTTGCTAGGGCATCGAGTACGGCCTGAATCAGCGGTTTTTGCTTTTTGGAGAGAGTGACCGACTCTTCGATCGTCAATGGAATGGGGAAGAGAAGCGACATCATCTCGGCCAGATCTGGAAGGGTCTTTGCCCGGTGGCGAAGGAGGGTTACGCCGTGTGAGAGTCTCTCAGGACCGGCTTTTTCCCACATTGCTTGCGTCACTTGCCCTTTCTCCAGGACGAACGGTTTTACCAGTTGTAGGAGCTCTTCTGGATTGGCTGCCTTCATGTGTTGCTGGTTCAACCAAAAAAGTTTCGCTTCGTCGAAGATCGCGGCTGAACTACCGACGTTCTCCAGGGAGAATAGTTCGATGAGATCATCCCGGGTGAAGAACTCCTGATCGCCGTGCGACCAGCCAAGGCGGGCAAGGAAGTTCACTATCGTCTCGGAGAGAAACCCACGACGGCGATACTCGAGGACCGAGGTTACTCCGTGCCGCTTGGAGAGGCGCGTGCGGTCCGGCCCGAGGATCAACGGCAGGTGGGCGAAGTGTGGAAGCGGTCTTTCGAGCGCCTCATAAATTAGGATTTGCTTAGGGGTGTTGTTCAGGTGATCGTCTCCGCGGATGACGTGCGTTATCCTCATGTCGGCGTCGTCGACTACCACCACGAAGTTATAAACGAAGCTTCCATCAGAGCGGCGGATGACGAAATCCTTCAGTTGCGCATTCTGAAACGAGACATCCCCCAACAGCTCGTCGTGAACGATGGTCTCTCCCTCCTTGGGAACACGAAACCACCATGCCCCCTCGTGCATATAGGCGCACCCGCGATCGACTAACTCTTGCGCCACCTGTTGATGGACGTTGCTTCTTGCGGTCTGCCGGTAATACTCGTCCCAGTCAAGGCCGAGCCAACGCATTGCTTCGAGTATCTGTTCGATCGACTCCTCGGTTGAGCGCTCTTGGTCGGTGTCCTCGATTCGCAGGATGAATGCTCCGTTTAGGTGTCGTGCGAAAAGCCAGTTAAAGAGTGCAGTCCGGGCTCCGCCTACGTGGAGGTATCCAGTTGGGCTGGGGGCAAATCTCACTCGGATCATGCTTGGCTCCTGTTGTAGTTTAGACTGAGTACCCATTTTACACTATCTAGGTGCTTTATTCTGGTCTCCTTAGAGGCTGTTGCAAAAACCCTTTACCGCAGAGCTCGCAGAGAGGGGGATTGAGTGATTTAACGAGTGAGCGATTGAGTGATTTAACATCTTAATTTCCCGATTATTCAATCTTCCAATCTCTCAATTCCTCAGCGTTCTTTCCGCCTACCTGTGTCAGTACCTGTCTGCGTCCGAAGGACAGGCAGATGGCAGACAGGCCCTCAGCGGTCGAGTAGTTGGGCCAGGGGTGCATCTGAATCAACCACGAAGAGACTTTATTAAACGGGTTGCTTAGCCCTTTTTATCCCTACGTGAGGGTCCACTTACTACGGTAATGAGCGAAGCAGGTACGCGGACTTTGCCATTGTTGCTATTTGATCGCGCTCTTCGGCCGATGGGCAATGGCCACGGCGAATCGGGAGGATCCAGTAGCCCTACGGCAGTTAAGCGGGCAGTCAGGGTGCCTGGCTTGGATCTATGAGCCAAGAGGCTATCTTCTTATCCCACTCAGCTTGCCCCTCCGGGCTTGTTCCGTGGTGTGTCATCTCGTCGTATTGCTCTTGGACTTCCTGTAGTTTGCTTAAAATCTTGTTAGCCGCACTGTAGATCGCCTCGTTCAGTTCTTTCTTGACTGTCTCAGCGCTGTCTCCCACTGTCCTTGGCTGAGGTAGAACGCTTAGGAGTTTCAGGCGGTAGACCTCGTTTAAGTCGAAGTGGCGCTGCTCGTGGTTCAGTACCTCGTCACTCTGTTTGCCGGGAGCGACCCAGGACCGGGAGGGGTCTATCACGTTGGTCACCTCAATTGAGGAAAGATCAACCGTTCCTTTCCATCGGTCAAGGTGCCGATTGTATTCCACCTGAAAAGTGACGTGCCAGCGGAGGGTGATGTGGATGGCTGCAGCCTCCGTACGCAATGCTGCGTCTATGGGAGGCTCTCCTTGGAAGTCGTTCCAATCAAGTGGTTGCTCGGAGCACCAGGGTAACTCTGCCAGACCCACCGTAGGCAGGTCGGTCCCACTGGCTGAGGTAAGAACCCCGGCAAGGAGTACAAGCCAGAATGTAACCGTCCATTTCATTCGCATCCTCACCCCTCCAGAACCCGTCTTAAGCAAGCGTTTGGAGCTTATGATACCAACTGAAGGTTGCCTTCGCGAGGTAGCGTTTGCATAACCCTGGCTTCGCTTTGGAGGCCGTTGCACAAACTCCTTCCCCTTATGAAACAGAAGCTTTCACCGCAGAGCACGCTGAGCACGCAGAGGGTACTATAGAAACCTCAATATCAAATCTCAGCGGTCTTTGCGTCCCCTGCGGTAAAATAATTAAAACTAGGGTTTGGGCTTGGAACTAAACAGTAAAAAAGATTTACGCAACAGGCTATTTGGTCCAGCGTATATGGCCGGTTAAGATAACAGACGATGAGCTGGGATTGGCCCCCTTGGATACGGCGAAAGATCGGGAAAAAGCGTCTTGACATCCAGCTAGTGAGGGAGTAGGATTGGTTCGACTTGAAAGCACGGAGAATTCCGAAATGAGAAAAGAAAATAAGACAAAAGAACAGCTAATTCGTGAGCTGACGGAATTGCGCCAACAAGTTGATAAGTTAAAAAAGGCAGAAGCCGAGCGCCTGTCTGCCGGACAGGCAGGCAAGCGGGTGGAGGAGGAGCTTAAACAAAAAACAGAACAACAGGAGGTTCTCCTATCGTCCATACCTGCCTTTATTTACTTTAAGGATAGCACGTTGAAGCTCATTTCTGCAAACAAAGCATTTGCAGAAATGGTGCAAACTCCTATTGATCAGCTTCCCGGTAAAGATGCCTATGACCTGTTTCCGAAAGAGGAAGCCGAAAAATTTCATAGCGACGATAAAAAGGTCATGGAATCTGGAAAACCAATGATGAACATTGAAGAAGAGTTTACGGACGCAGAGGGCAAAACAAGGTGGGCTTCTACTTCAAAAGTTCCTTATTTTGACGAAAAAGGGCAAGTAGCTGGAATGGTGGGCATTACCATAGATATCACCAACCGCAAGCGGGCGGAGGAAGGGATCAAAAGACAAAAAGAACGGGCAGAAGAATACCTGAATATAACAGGGATAATGCTGGCGACAGTGAATGCTGACGAGAACATAACTCTGATGAACAAGAAGGGTTGCCAAATTCTGGGTTATGAAGAGAGTGAATTTATAGGCAAGAACTGGTTTGACCTCTTAGTTCCTCGGGAAATAAGAGCTGAAGTAAGGGGCGTCTTTCGTAAACTGATGGCGGGAGATATTAAGCCAGTTGAATACTATGAGAATCCATTATTAACCAAGGATGGAGAGGAAAGAATAATTGCGTTTCACAACACAGTGATCAGGGAGCCAAACGGCCAAATAATTGGGGCTTTGTTTTCAGGTGAGGACATCACCGAGCGCAAGCGGGCGGAGGAGGCTCTGCGGAAGTCGAGACGAAAGATAGAGAGCCTCCATGAGATAGCTTGCCAGGTGGATGCCTGCGAAACCGAGGACGATATCTACCGACTGACAGTCAAAGCTGCAGAGGAGATCCTTGACTTCTCCATGTGCACCCTGGACATAGTGGAAGGGAACAAGCTGGTGGTTAGGGCTACATCATCCAAAGTGTCCCCGGACGCAAGCAGGGAGAACGACCTCGATGAGGGCGGGCTGGCGGCGAAGACCTACCGCACCGGCGAGACCTACATCTTCGGCAGCTTGGATGAAGTCCCCGAGGCCACGCCGACACGAGGAGACTTCAAATCCGGAATTAGCACCCCGATCGGTGATATCGGTGTCTTTCAGGTCGCCGCCACTGAGCCCCATGCCTTTACCCAAGACGACGCCCGGCTGCTGGAGCTGTTACTTAGTCATACTACCGAAGTACTGAAACGAATCCATTTGCAGAACGAGCTTAAAGAACAGACCATCCATGACCCCCTAACCGGCGTCTACAACCGCCGTTACTTTACGCAGACCATCGAGAGTGAGCTCGAACGCTCCAAGAGGTATGGCCATCCCATCAGCTTCCTGATGGTCGACGTCAATCGCTTCAAGGAGATGAACGATCGCTTCGGGCATCAAGTGGGAGATCGCGTGCTTCAGCAAGTGGCAACGCTGCTACAGGAGCAGGTGAGGAAGGTGGATACTGTGATCCGCTATGGCGGGGATGAGTTCTTGATTGTACTACCCGAAACGAACAGTGCGATCGAAACCATAGTGCAGAGGATCCATAACGCCGTGGCAGAGTGGAATAAGGAGAATCTGCTTACCGAATTCCCGATAACATTGGCTATTGGGAAGAGCTGCTGGCATCCTGAAAGCGCGGAAACTATTGAAACAATCCTGCATAAGGCCGATCAGCAGATGTATGAGGACAAGAAAAGGCATGGGACGGGCAATCAGTCGGGATAAGCGATCCCAGGACTGATGAGGAGGGCTGGAAGATGAAAGAGAAGAAAAAGACAAATGCCCAGCCGCTGGAAGAGTTGAAAAGGCTTCGGCAGCGTGTGGCGGAACTTGAGCAGGCCGAAACCGAGCGCAAGCAGGCGGAGGAGATGCTGCGGGAAACACGCGACTATCTGGAGAACCTGATCAACTATGCCAACGCTCCTATCATTGTCTGGGACCCGGAGTTCAGGATCACCCGGTTCAACCGCGCCTTTGAGCATCTTACGGGTTATAAAGCCGATGAGGTCATTAGCCAGGAAGTGGCGATGCTTTTCCCCGAAGCAAACAGAGAGGAATCGCTGCACAAGATCGCCCGCACTTTGAGCGGTGAATACTGGGAGTCGATAGAAATCCCAATTCTTCGCAAAGATGGGGAGACACGGTTAGCGCTCTGGAACTCGGCGAACATCTATGCGGAGGACGGCAAGACTCTTTTGGCCATCATAGCCCAGGGCACAGACATCACCGAGCGCGAGCGGGCGGAGGAGGCGCTGCGCGAAAGCCAGGAGCACGCGCAGTTCCTGGCCGATGTGCTCGAACGCTCTTCACAGCCCTTCGCTGTAGGTTACCCTGATGGCCAGTTAATGACCTACAATACTGCTTACTGTAAACTCCTGGGCTACAGTAAGGAAGAATTGCATGAATTGCAGTGGCTTACGGATCTCACGCCTCCGGAGTGGCGCGAGGTCGTGGCAAAGGCGGCGGAGGAAATGGGCCGCACCGGACAGCCGCAGCACTTCGAGAAAGAATACATCCGCAAGGATGGTTCCCGGGTTCCGGTAGAAGTTTTCGCACACCCGATTTTTGATAGCAAAGGAAACATACAATACTTCTATTCATTCTTCACCGACATCACCGAGCGCAAAAGGATAGAGCACAATCTGAAGGAGTCTGAGAATAAATTTAGGGGTATCGCTGAAAGAAGCTTCGATCTAATCTTTACGACAGACAAGGGGGGTTATCTCACCTATGTTTCTCCTGCAGCGGAGAAGATATTCTATTTCAAACCTGAGGAGATGGTGGGGAAACACTTTAAGAACTTCTTAGTTGAATCCGAGATACCCCGAGTTTTCCAACGCTTTAGTGAAAATCTGGAAGGTAAGAATCTGGGAGTTTTCTCGATGGAGGCAATAAGGAAAGATGGGAGCCACATCTTCGCCGAGCTCAACTCCTCACCTATACTTGAAAATGGCGAAATAGTTGGGATGCAAGGAGCTATAAGAGACATCACCGAGCGCAAGCAGGTGGAGGAGGCGCTGCGGGAGTCTGAGAAAAAATACAGGACTTTGATGGAAGAAGCCCCCATCGGCATATGCCATGTGGACATCAAGGGTAAAATCACCTATGTAAACAAAACTATCCTGCAAGGCACTGGCTATTCATCCGAGGAGCTGATTGGCAAGAATGCGTTCAGGCTTGGTCTAATTCCCCATGAAACCCTGAAGCTCTTGGGAGGACGGATGAAAGAGAAGTTGATGGGGAAACCTCCCAGTCCTCTAGAAATACAATTCAAGCGCAAGGACGGAAAATGGATATGGCTTGAAATAAGAGGCAGGCTGCTCTCGAAGCATGGTGTGCCTGTCGGCATCCAAATCATCGGAGAAGATATCACCGAGCGCAAGCGGACGGAGAAGGCGCTTAAAGATTCCGAAGAAAGATATCGGGGTCTTTTCGAAAACTCAAGCGAGTTCCTTTTCACATTAGATTTAAGAGGTAACTTCACTAATGTAAACAAAGCAGCAGTAGAACTTACTGGACATACAAAAGCTGCATTATTAAAGATGAACTTTAAGGATTATACTCCCAGAAACAATCATAGAAATCTTTTTCGAGCGTTCTATAATGTTTTTAAAACAGGGAAGTCCTTAAAGGATTTTTCTGTTAAGGCAATCATCGAAGACAAAACTGTAAAATATTTTGAGATTAGTGTAAGCCCTTTGAAGAAAGGTGACGAAATCATCGGTTTTCAGGGAACTTCAAAGGACATCACCGAGCGCAAGCGGGCGGAGGAGGAGCTTCGACAAAGCCTCGAAAGATTACAAAAAACCTTGGAAGGAACGGTTCATGCCCTGGCATCAGCGGTCGAGATGCGGGACCCCTATACCGCAGGTCATCAACGGCGGGTGACCGAGCTGGCCTGTGCCGTAGCTGAAGAGATGGGCCTCTCAGAGGAGCAGATTGAGGGGCTTCGCATGGCCACGCTAATTCACGATATTGGCAAGATCAATGTGCCTGCCGAGATCCTTAGCAAACCCACACACTTAACCGATATTGAGTTTGATCTGGTGAAGATTCATCCACAAACCGGCTACGACATATTGAAAGGGATAGAATTCCCGTGGTCGGTGGCCCAGATAGTGCTCCAGCACCACGAACGTTTGGACGGCTCAGGCTATCCCACGGGTCTTAAGGGAGACGAAATACTGCTTGAGTCCCGCATCCTTGGCGTTGCTGACGTGGTTGAGGCCATGTCTTGTCACCGCCCCTACCGGCCAGCACGCGGCCTCGAAAAGGCCTTGGAAGAGATCGCTCAGAATAAGGGCAAGCTTTACGATTCCAAAGTGGTAGATGCCTGTCTGCGGCTGTTTGCTGAAGGGCGGTTCACGTTCGAGGATACCAAGGATGGTTGGTGTGGGGGGGGGATAGTTCATGGTTCGTAGTGCGTGGTTAGTGGTAATCAGCGTTCTGTTGCGTCATCGATTCTTGTCTCCGGCGTCGGTGTAGTAGCAACCGGCGATCAGCCAACGGCAGCGTTATGTCCGTATCTTCTCGTAGCAAGGCTTGCGGCCACTGGTGTTTCTTGCCGCAGAGCACATAAGAACGAGAAAAATCTCCTTTTCTTTCGGCAGCGACTGCGGGGGTGAGATAACGGAGACCAGGGGAAGGGAATTTTGTGGTTGTTCGCTGTTGATTGGCTCGATCCCTTCTTGCAATCAGCCACTCATGAATGTCTGGACTTGATCCGCACTAGTAGATCGCGGCATACTTACAGATTACGTAAGGAATCGGTGACACCTGCCCGATGTTGGTGCGCCACGGAGGTGAGCGCAGCATGGACAAGAAGAGGGTTTCTCTTCGTTTCCAAGAGGTCATCGAGACGGTTGAGGCGTTACCGTCGGATGACCAGGCATTGTTGATCGAGATCATTCGCCAGCGGCTGATCGAGCACCGACGTGCTCAGTTAGTGATAGAAGTTGGGGAGGCACGTGATGCCTACAAGCGGGATGAAGTTCACCGGGGCACGACGGCTGACCTGATGGAAGAAGTAGCAGAGTGAGAAACCTTGTTTGGAGTCCGACTTTCGTGCGCGCCTGCAAGCGAACGGTGCACCGTCGACCGGAGAGTCAGGAGAGACTCGCGGCTACACTCCAGCAGCTTGCTGAAGATCCCTTTCATCCTTCACTGCATACGCATAAGTGAAAGGCGAGTTGGTTGGTGTGTGGGCTTGCACGGTCGGCTACGATAGCCGGATCCTCTTTGAATTGCTCAAGAACCCCAAAACGGGCGAAGAAGAGATCCTGCTCCTGACAATAGGCGGTCACGATGAAGTGTACTAAGATGCAACTTCCCGGCGCTTAGCTGCAAGCTAAGCAAACGTCGCAGACCTGTCTGCCTTGCCTGCCTGTGCGTGTTCGCACGCAGACAGGTGGACGCGACAGGCAGGCAAGGTGCGTTACAGGAGAATGCCAGTTCCTTGGAGCCTTGCGCCCAATGTTGATGCGCTACCAGCCGCCGCCTCCACCACCACCGAATCCACCGCCGGAGAACCCGCCTCCGAAGCTTGAACCGCCGCCCCAGGCCGAGCGACCACTGGAACTTGTCCGCGGGGCGGAGACGAAGGTCCGCTCCATTCCCGAGGAGAGGTGCATCATCGAGAGGGCGAACAGATGACCGCTGAACACAGGGCTTGCACCGGCGTACCACTCCGGAGGTTGTTCAAACATCCCCTCGAACTGCTTTGTCCAGATCGAAGTCAGGTTAAGCGCGATGGCGTAGGGGAGAAGCTTCTCGAATAGCTGCGGACTCTTCTCCGGCGCATCGTGAAATTCCATCTTCTCCACTTCAGCTCGACCGATGTATTCGGCAAGGCCGAGAAGGTCACGAAGCGCACCAACGCCCTTGGCGGTCTTGCGGGGCATGATGGGAGAAAAGCTAAGGACGATCAGCCCACAGATGGCGATGGAGATTCCCAGATAGAGGGAGGCCATACCAACACCGAGGGCGATCCCTCCGACCAGAATCATCAGCCCAAGGCTGGCGTTAGACCGCCTGATCCGCTCCGGGTTATGCGGATAGTACCCCTGCTTTATCAATCCGGCGTAGAGGTTTGACTTAATCGCAGGAAGGACCTTGTAGAACTCATTTTCCATCGAGGAGAGGGACCTCTTCTCCTGGTGATCGGCGTCGAAGATGGCGTCAAATAGCGTTTTCTCCACTTTTGAAAGTTTAACGTCCGCATCCTTTCGCTTAATGAACTCAAAGTCAACTGGGGAGGAGCGTTTGAACAGTTCCTTTACCTTCGCAGCGAGCCCGAGCTCCTCCTCACGGACCTCCTTTATCTTGAGATACCCTTTCACTGCCAGGCCGATTACCATCGCTGAGATATCGGGCAGGTCAGCCCGGTCATCGATCAGCACGCCGGCCTCGCCGGGGTGCATCCCTCGGGGTGGTTCAAAGCGAGGTGCGATCGTTCCCTTGCGCGGATCCTTCCCCTTGTAATACCAGACAAGAAACATACCGACTAGGGTGATTACGGGGAGGAACGCGTACTTGTTGGCGCCCAGAAACCAAAGGGCCCGTTGCCCAGCGGTTGGTGCGATGATGCCGGACGCCTCGCGTGGAATCGCCACATCGATCGTCAATCCCTCGCCCGGTGATAGGGCGCTCGCCTCAAACATGAACCGCCCTTCGGAGTCGAGCTGGGCCGCCTGGCCACGGGTGGTACTCCCTGAGTAGCCGACGTAGGAGATCGTCGGTACATCCAAGCCCGTGACACCTTCAGGTAGGCTCACCAACGCCGTTACATGGTCGATCGGGATTTGCCAGTCGTTCCCTGTCACATTCCAGTAGAGTTGAATATAGTCCTCATTGTTGAACAAGAGGGCTCGGTTCACTTTATAGCAAATCGTGTATGTATGAGTTCCGCTGATCGTTTTGTTGGGATCGCCGATACGAAGGATCAGCATTCCACCGCTCCGCCGCGTGGTGTAAGGGACTGTGCCTTCGTTGTGGGAGATTGAAACAAGGTCGAGGTCAACTGTCAGCCTCTCCCCGGTTGGACGTCGGTAGGAGTAGGGGATCTCCCGTATGATTCCGTGATGTGGCGTATAGAAATCAACGTCCAATCTCTCACTGACCGCCAGTTCTCCGGTTTCTAGAACGTCGATCGCCGCGCGAAACTCGGTGATCCGCAGGCTGGCCGAGGCAACGACCGTAACGCTTAACAGGATAAGCAGAAAAGCGAGGATTCTTCTCATCAGAACCTGACCGCTGGCGCTTCCCGCTGCTCCTCGCCGGGAAGCATATAGAACTCCCGCTGCTTGAAACCGAACAGGTTGGCGATGATATTCTGTGGGAAGATATTGATACGTGTGTTCAGATCGCGCACCACAGCGTTGTAATAAACACGGGAGCGCTGGACCGCGTCCTCCACCTGCTCGAGGGTCTGTTGCAGCCCGAGGAAGTTCTCGTTTGCTTTGAGTTGGGGGTAGTTTTCCACCACTGCGAAGAGCGACTTGAGCGCGCCCCTCAGTCCTTCCTCAGCGATAGCCTGTTCCTTGGGTGAAGAGGCATTGATCGCCTTGGCACGGGCGAGCGTTACTTGCTCGAAGACTCCTTTCTCATGGGAGGCGTATCCCTTTACCGTCTCTACCAGGTTTGGAATGAGGTCGTAGCGACGCTTGAGTTGTGTGTCGATGTCCCGCCACGACTCCTCCGAACGCACCTTTAACCGTATCAACCGGTTGTAGCTCAACACGCCCCATCCAAGGATGAACACCACTACCAACAGTACAATATAACCTGCTCCCATGCTTCCTCCTTCACAGATGGATAAGATTGTACTGTCAATGAGCAAGTCGGCCAAACAGGGTGATGCGATTGCGCCTTTCCGAAAGTGAAATTCT
>JAGLXM010000215.1 GCA_023132915.1 Candidatus Bipolaricaulota bacterium | reverse complement strand
CGGGAGGCTAGAGTTGCGCAAGTTTATCTTCGTTACCGGGGGCGTCCTCTCCGGCCTTGGCAAAGGGGTGATTGCGGCCTCGATCGGGCTGCTGTTCAAGCTCAGAGGGTATCGCGTCACGCTTCAGAAGATCGATCCTTACCTAAACATCGACGCTGGGACGATGAATCCCTTCGAGCACGGAGAGGTGTTCGTCACCTGCGACGGGAAGGAGACCGACCTCGACATCGGCCGTTACGAGCGGTTCCTCGATGAGGAGCTGTCAGCAGTAAACTATATCACCACCGGGCAGGTCTACTGGAATGTTATCCGCCAGGAACGTGCCGGTGCCTTCCTCGGGAAGACGGTGCAAGTGATCCCGCACATTACCGACGAGATCAAGCGATTGATCCAACTCCCCTTGACTCAGAACAAGGCTGAGATTGGGGTGATCGAGGTAGGTGGAACTGTTGGGGATATCGAGGTCCTTCCCTTCCTGGAAGCGCTGCGGCAACTGAAGGACGAGCTCCCCCGCGAGGACACGTTCTTCGTCCACCTCACCCTCCTCCCTCATCTTGCAAGCACGGATGAAATCAAAACCAAACCAACGCAACACAGCGTGAAAGAGCTACGGGCAATCGGAATCCAACCGGACATGATCGTGGCCCGTTGCGACCGCTCCCTCGCCGACTCGATCAAGGACAAGATTGCCTTATTCTGCGACGTTCCCCAACAGAACGTGATCGAGGACCTCGATCTTCCCTCGATCTACGACGTTCCGTTAACGATGAAGGATCAGGGACTCGACCGTCGCATCGCTGAGGGACTTGGCCTCCCCCAGCAGGAGGCGAAAGTAGATCGGTGGCAAGCTCTGACCAAGCGGTTGCAAGAGCCATCACAGCGCGTGAGGGTTGGGATTGTGGGAAAATACGTCCAACTCAGAGACTCCTATATGAGCATAAATGAGGCATTCCTTCACGCCGGGATCGCCCTGGATGTAGGGGTCGACCTAGAGTGGATCTCGGCCGAGGCCATCTTCCATGAAGGCCCAAAGGCCCAATTGAGCGGCCTCGACGGTCTATTGATTCCGGGTGGGTTCGGCGATCGTGGAATCGAAGGAAAGGTGAAAGCTGTCGGGTA
>JAGLXM010000214.1 GCA_023132915.1 Candidatus Bipolaricaulota bacterium | reverse complement strand
TCTACCCAATCCCAGGTTGATGCAAGGCCAATAGGAATTCTAGGAACATAATATCTATTTTCCCTTTGTGCCTTCAACGTCGCCTTCTCCGTGAAGGGCAGTGTGAAGAAAGCCAGTACGACTCACTGAATAGCGAAATGGGTGTTATGTTGCCGGAATACCAAAACCCAAGGCCAGCCGAATATAAGTATGGTGTCCTCGTAATCCAATCGCTTGCTTGAAAATTCTTACTCTTGTAGAGAGTCGAAGAAGAAGCTATTGTTGTTATGATGAAATCCTAGTCAAAGGCCAGATTGTGGAGTGGTCAAGGTGATATTGATGAAACGAAAAGTGGTACTGGTAGGAGGAGCGGCGATTATTGTGCTGGCGGTAGCACTGGGTCTCTGGTTCGGACTTCACCGGCGCCCCGAATACGTAAGCATTCGTGATAAGGTAATAGTAGACGATGGAGACACTTTCTATTTTGAAAACCAGTTTGTCAGCCTCCCTTCAGGGAACTCAACGAACAAGGTTCGGCTCCTCGGCATAGATGCACCGGAGGAGGGGCAAGACTGGTATGAGAAAGCCAAGGAGTTTTTTGAAAGTCAAATCGGCCTTTCAGAGAGAACTATCTATCTGAAAGTTCCCGATGAGCCCCAGGATCAGTTAGATAAGTGGAGACGCCTTCTTGCGGTAGTCTACCTAGATAAGGCTTGTGAGCAAAGTTTGAACGAAATGTTGATTGAGGAAGGTATGGCGATCATCTATAAGCTACCAAAGTCTTTGGAGGATCTGAAGATTGTGAGTGATTGTCTTCTTGATGCTCAGGTACAGGCAGCATTCGGCAGGAAAGGACGCTGGGACACGGACCAACAGGTTGTGATTGCTGCGATACGCTATTGGGGCAGTCCGGAACAGGTCGTGCTTATCAACCGAGGAGATCATGTGATTTCTCTGGAGGGATGGTATCTTATAGATGCGGCGCCCGAGCGCCCTCACAAATTTGACTTGGAGACTGAAATCTCGCCACCAGAAATCCGTCCAGGATCTATGGTGCGTTTTTCGACGGAAAGGGTGTGGAATGATGACGGGGATACCGCCCGCCTTTACGATGACCAAGGAATTCTGGTCGATACTTATCAATACAAGGGGCCCGGTTAGCACATAAGCATTGAGTTGCGGTCAAATTTGCCTTTTGAATTCCCGAAGTGCTCTTACCGTACGCGGATCGCTTTCGACTGCAATCCCAAACGATCTTCACTCTTGGTGGGAGCATTATGCGATGAGCTTAGTGGATCTTGCTGTCCCGTCTTCTTCGAGTGCAGAGGTCGGCATGCCAACTCTTCTCTACTAGATTCAAGAAACAAGCCCTGAACTATCCGTGGACCAGGAGGCTTGACAATCGATACAGTA
>JAGLXM010000213.1 GCA_023132915.1 Candidatus Bipolaricaulota bacterium | reverse complement strand
GAGTGGGTCCCTGGCGACCACCTGACCCTGGTGAAGAACTCTCACTACTGGGAAGAGGGAAGCCCGTACTTGGACGAAGTGATCGTCAAGTTCATTCCGGATCAAGCCGTCTCGCTGGCAGCGCTCCTGGCCGGAGACGTGGACATGGTCGACAAGATGGTCTCCGAGAACGCCCTTGTTTTGGAGAGCGATCCCCGATTCAAGGTCGTCGCTGGCTCCATGAACACGCCACAGCTGTTGGCAATCAACAACGCCCGCCCGCCGTTCGACAACATCCTCGTCCGCCGCGCCCTGTGCTATGCCATCGACCGGAATGAGATCATCGCCGGAACGGTCGCCCGCCCCAAATGGGGAACACCGATCGGCTCACACATGTCGCCGCTGAACCCGTTCTACGTCGATCTCGTCGGGATGTACCCGCACGACCCGGACCGCGCGCGTCAATTGCTGGCGCAAGCCGGGTACCCGGATGGGTTCCAAACCACCCTCTACCTACCGCAACCGTTTGAGTTTCACATCCGCACCGGCGAGATCATCGCTGACCAGCTGCGGGAGGTGGGGATCGATTGTTCCTTGCAAGTCCTCGAATGGGGACAGTGGATCGAGCGGGTCTATTCACAGTGGGACTACGACCTAACGGTGATCGGACACGATCAAGGGGTCGAGCCAGCGGTGAGTTTCACCAAACCGTTTGAGCGGGTGCAGGCTAACGGCAGTTCCGGCTATTACTTCCAGTATTCCAATCCGTTCCTACGAGAGCTGCTTGCGCGCGGGAGAGAGACCTCCGATACGGCGGAACGAAAGACGATCTATACGATGGTGCAAACGATCATCACAAGCGACGCCATGGCCGTCTGGATCCAGGACATCCCCCAGTTTGAGGGAATGCGCTCCGAAGTGATGGGATATCGCCAGCTTCCCATCTACGTGCTTGATCTGGCCAGACTCTACATGAGTGACGGCTGATCCGGTCCCGATATCGACTTTCTCGCTTCCCCTAACATGATCGGTATAATTACCGCACCACGCGTGAGGAGGAGGGACGATGGCAGAGTACAAGATCGCCTGGCTTCCGGGCGATGGGGTTGGAGGGGAAGTTCTCGATGCCGCAAAGAGGGTGTTGGATAGGGTCTCACTGGATGCGGAATACATCCCCGGTGACATCGGTTGGAAGTTTTGGAAATCTGAGGGAAACCCGCTTCCACAGCGGACGGTCGATCTTCTGAAATCGACCGATGCCTGCCTGTTCGGCGCGATCACCTCCAAGCCGAAGGAGGAGGCCGCAGCCGAGCTGGCTCCGGAACTACAGGGAAAGGGGCTCGTCTACTCAAGCCCGATCGTGGGCCTACGGCAGCTGTTCAACCTGCACACCAACCTGCGGCCGTGTAAGGCCTATCCTGGGAACCCTCTCAACCTGCGCGACGACATCGATCTTGTCGTCTTTCGAGAAAATACCGAGGGGTTGTACGCCGGAGTCGAGTTCCACCCCATCCCCGACCAACTGCGCCGCGCACTTGAGAGCCATCCCAAGATGAAGCGATTCAGCGATATAGCCAATGAGGACATGGCGATTTCAACGCGCATATTTACCCGTAAGGGCTGTAGGACGATCGTGCGCGACGCGTTCGAGTACGCCAAAAACCACGGCTATCACTCGGTCACCGTGGTGGAGAAGCCAAACGTCATCCGCGAGACCTCAGGGATGATGGTACGCGAGGCGCGCGCGATCGCCAAGGACTACCCCGGGATCGAGCTGTGGGAGACAAACGTCGATGCGATGTGCATGTGGCTGGTGAAGAACCCACAACACTACGGGGTCCTCGTCTCCACGAACATGTTTGGCGACATCATCTCCGATCTTGCCGCTCAGATCGTCGGGGGACTGGGGTTCGCTGCCGCCGGGAATATCGGGGACGACTACGCCGTGTTTGAGCCGACGCATGGCTCAGCACCTAAGTACGCGGGCCAGAACAAGGTCAACCCAATCGCCACGATCCGTGCTGCCAAGATGATGCTCGACTACCTCGGTGAGCGTGAGAAGGCTGATAAGATCGAGCGCGCCGTGGCACAGGTGATCGCAGAAGGGCGCGTCCGCACCTACGACATGGGCGGAAACTCTTCGACCATGCAGATGGCAGAGGCGATCGCCTCTGCCATCAAATAGGAGGTAAAGATGGAATCGATCAGCCGCAGGATGGCCCAGTTTGCCCGTTCGCTGCCCTATGAGGCGATTCCAGAGCCGGCGCGGAAGGAGGCAAAGCGGTTCCTGCTCGACAGTGTTGGCTGTGCCCTTGCCGCCCTCGACCTCCCTGATATGAAAGCCGCCTACCGCTACATTAAGGAGCTTGGCGGAATTAAGCAGGCGACGATCATCGGCCATGGAACTCAGACAAACATGCCAAACGCCGCGCTGATGAACGCTCTGCTCATCCGAGCGATGGACTACAACGACATCTATTGGAAGCAGGACCCCTCCCACCCATCCGATATCATCCCTGCAGCGCTTTCCACGGGTGAGTACGGTGGCACGAGCGGTAGGGATATTCTCGTGGGGATCGTGATCGCCTATGAGCTTGAGATGCGCCTTTGCCTCGCTGCTAATCCCGGGATTCGTGAAGTCGGTTGGCACCACGCCTCACTCACCCAGTTTGTGAGCCCACTCGTCGCCGGAAGGTTACTCGGCCTCTCTGAGGACGAAATAGTCGCTGCAGTTGGGATCAGCGGCTCTAGCCACTTTACCCTCGGCGGTGTCGTCGCCGGTCACCTAACGAACATGAAGAACACCGCCGACCCGATGGCAACCGAGGCAGGGGTGCGAGCGGCCATGCTCGCCGCCACCGGATATACCG
>JAGLXM010000212.1 GCA_023132915.1 Candidatus Bipolaricaulota bacterium | reverse complement strand
CTTTCATGGCCACGATCAGCAAGCTCGCACAGATCCGCCTCTCACCTCCCAGCCTCAGCCAGTACGGCCTCGCCGCGTTCCTGCGCGATCCCTCCCACACAGAAGCAATCGAAACAATGATTCGCAAGTTCCGTTCCCGCCGCGACACGCTGTACGACGCCATCCAGACAATCCCGGGAGCCATCTGCCAGAAGCCGGCCGGGGCGTTCTACATGTGCGTTAAGTTCCCGCAACTTTACGACTCGGAGGCGTTCGCCCGTTGGCTCCTCACCGACTTTAAGAGCGATAAAGAAACTGTGATGGTCGCTCCCGGATCCGGCTTTTACGCGACACCGGGCAAGGGGAACGACGAGGTGCGGATTGCTTACGTCCTAGAGGAGAAGAAGATTGTCCGGGCGGTCGAGATCTTAGGTCAGGGGCTCGCGGCCTATGAGAAGATTATAAAAGAGGTGGAAACCCCGGTTTCATGAAGGAGCGCCTGGACAAGGTGATCAAAGAGCGGCGACTGATCCGTAGCCGCTCGAGGGCACAGCGGCTGATCATGGCTGGGCGAATCCGGGTGAATGGGCAAACCGTGTATCGCCCCGGTCACATGGTCGGTTCGGAAGCGCTGATTGAGTTAGTCTCCGGTGAGCCCTACGTCAGTCGCGGTGGGGAAAAGCTCGATGGGGCGCTCACAGATTTTCGTCTTGATCCGCAAGGAGCGATCTGCCTCGATGTTGGAGCTTCCACGGGGGGATTCACTGACTGCCTACTCCAGCACGGAGCGCAGCGTGTGCACTGCGTCGATGTGGGAAAGGGTCAACTCGATTGGCGACTGCGAAACCACTCGCGCGTCATCGTGCATGAGGGGATTAATGCTCGCTATCTTACCCGCGACGACATTGGTGAACAGGTCGAGCTTGTTACGATCGACGTGTCGTTTATCTCACTTCGGCTTGTTCTTCCACCACTTTCTGGCATTGTAACCCCGCAAGGAGAACTGATCGCGCTTGTCAAACCGCAGTTTGAAGCGGGGAAGGAAAAAGTTGGAAAAGGTGGTGTGGTCAGGGACTACGAAACTCATCTTGAAGTGTTGCGAGACCTGCAAGCTTTCATCGAGGAGAAGACCGCCTGGACAGTAGTGGCAGCAAGCCATTCACCCCTTCGCGGGCCAGCGGGGAACATCGAGTTCTTTTTCTACCTGTGCCCTCCCACGCGGAGTGGCCAAGCCCGTCAGGTAAAACTAGACTTGGCCAAGGTGGTCGAGCAAGCGCATACCAGGCTGATCAAAAATGAAGGCGCGAGACAAAGCCACACTTAGCGCGCTTTTTTATGGATAGTTACAGCGGGAGTCACTCTGGCATGGGTCAGCTACTCTTCCACATCTGGCTTTCTCCGCAAGCGCTTCTTTAAAGCTCGGCGCTTCTTGTAGTCGAGGATTCTCCTGCGAACGCTGCGGGGTACCGATGTTGGGATGCGGGGAGGCGTGGGCCGCGAAAGGTTCTCCAGTTTCCGCCTTAGTTGCGTTAATGCAATCTGTTTATTGCGGAGCTGGCTGCGCTCATCTTGACAGCTAACAACGATCCCTGTGGGACGGTGGCGAAGCCGAACCGCTGTCTCACGTTTGTTGACGTTCTGCCCGCCTGGGCCACTGGAGC
Source organism: Candidatus Bipolaricaulota bacterium (assembly GCA_023132915.1). GTDB lineage: Bacteria > Bipolaricaulota > Bipolaricaulia > UBA7950 > UBA9294 > UBA9294. Next base: position 1,493 of record JAGLXM010000212.1, on the reverse strand, counting down.
GAAATGTCTCCACAGCACACTCTGAGAGAAGATCCTTATCAGAGAGTGAAATATAGTGAATCTTCGCGGCTTCCTCTTCTCCTGATGGTGTTGCCTGCAACGCTACTCCCTTGAGATTTTTGAGAAGCCTAGCGGATTTAGACTAAACATTCAAAGGGTCGACTAAGTCATAAAGCGCGCAGACAATGAATGCACGAATCAGTATTAGCTATGTTCTTGCGAGTTTTTCCTATTTGCTTTCTTTAGGGGCTTTCGCAAGGGCACGCGCAACGTCGATCAGAGTCTCCTTTTCCAGTTCCTCTCCCAGGAGGAACCAATAGACCCCATCAGTCTCAAAGCTGACTTCCATAATCTGACGTCCGAGTGCCTCAGGAAGTTGATCCTTGAGTAGGGCTCCACGGTCGAGAAACTGTGCCGTAATTTCATCAAGCGTTGCCTGTTCCCCGTGTTCGGAAAGGTATGCGCGGCGGCGGCTCATGTTTCGCGACAGGTAGTTTCCTACGCGGAGTGAAAGCATGCCGTGGACACGCTCGGTGCTAGCGTCTTTCTCCTCGTCAGTTTCTTGAGACGACACAAGGGGTAACAACGCATAGGCGCGATCCACCTCCTCGTCGATGGTTACTGTCGCTCGATCGCCATAGAGTTTATATCCCTCTTGCTGTTCCAGTATCTCCAGGTGTAAATCAAACGGGAGTTTCTCCCCGAGCCCATCCCGAGGCACCGTTTCTTCTCGGAACACGCGCGTTCCCTTAGGTGGCGTAAAGGAGAACCGTTGTTCATCGACAATGTTCAGGCGCACGTCTTTGTATTCCACTGTGATAGGGGTAGAGGGCCCGACCAGGTAGAATAGAGTAGACGCCCTGCTTGGGTAATACGTGATCTTCAAGGGAAAGGACGTCTCTGCGTCAAGCGCCAACGTCGCCTTTTTAAGAGAAAAAACCTCTTCCTTGAGAAGAAGCGATCGGTGTTGTACCTTGGGTTTTAGGCCCAACCGGTGGATGGCCCGATCGGCAATTTCATCCTGTCCCCCGTCCCGCAGCAAGTAGTCATGGGTGAGATCGCACAAAAAACCGATTTCAGCCAGGGTGTTCGTTCCACGCAGTGGCGAGTAGAGCGCTCTTCCTGGTTTGTAGATAGCGACGTCTTTGCCGGCGTCATAGAGCCACGTGCCACGCCCATCGTAGATGAGTTGCATGCCGATCAGCTCATCGGTCACAAACTCCACTCCACCTAAGAGTTTCTCCTCAAACTCAGCCAAAGGATCTTGATAGGAGCGGTACTCGACGGTGACCTTGTTCGGTTTCTTGTAGCGTATGCGCGCCTCAGCGCTGATGGCTCCTGCACTGATCTTTTGTGTTGCTTCAAAGCTCTCAAGTGCCTGATAGGCCGACATTGCTGCCCGAGCAACCTCTATCGTCGATTGAGCCATTCCCTCTCACCTCCTCGTTAAGTGATCACTGTTAACTATACCCTGGGGAGTATACGCCAGCTAG
>JAGLXM010000211.1 GCA_023132915.1 Candidatus Bipolaricaulota bacterium | reverse complement strand
AAGAGGAAGAACAGCACCACCGGGACCAACTGGAATAGCCCCACTGCCGCCACGGCGTTCCATTCGGTCATGACAGATTCGCTTATGAAGTTCTGCAGGTAAAGGGATAGGACCGCTGATTTTCCGGCCCGCCCTGCGGTAAAAGTGAGCGGGATCAGATAGGCATTCCATGCTGTGAGGAACGCAAAGATAGAGAGCGCCGCGATCCCTGGCTTGATATTCGGCATTATGATCTGCCACCATACCTTGAAGCGGGAGGCCCCATCGATCAATGCCGAACGCTCCATATCCCAGGATATGTTGTCGAAAAAACCCTTCATTATCCAGATGCCGAATGGGAGTTGAAAGGCAACCATAACTAGAGCTACTCCGCCTAGTGTGTTATACCCGAAGCCACCAAGGAGCGGAACATCACGTCCGATGAGCGGGATCTTCGCGATCCAGAGGAGCACGAAATAGATGGGGATCAAGAGGGTAACACTGGGGAAAGCGTGCAGGATCAAGGTCAAGGAAAGGAAGCCCTTGCGCCCGGGAAACTTCATACGCGAGAGGGCATAGCCGGTCAGGGACGAGACTACCACTACAATAAGGGTCATGATCAGAGACATTACCAGGGTGTTTAGGGTCACCGCCCAGATGCTGGGATACTGGGGGCCGAACGGTGATTCCCATAGGAAACGCCAGTTGTGAAGGGTCCATCCGAGTGACCGCAGTCCCTCTATCCTTGTTGAGAAGCTGGTTATCAACAACCACAGAAAACCGAGAATGATAAGAGTACTAGGCACGATCAAAGTCAGATAAGCGAGAGCGGGCTTGAGCTTTCGTAACATCATATTCTCGTGCCTCTGCGTGTGCGCATCATAGTTGATCTATCTTCGGTTCTTCCACCAACTCTCCGAACTTGAACACGCGTAGGTAGATGACCGCCATCGCGATACCGATGATCACTAACACCACCGACCATGCCGCGCCATACCCCCACTGGGTATTCCCAAAATAGCTTGTCAGTGCCCGGTGATACGCAGTCAAGGCCCAGACTTCGGTCTGGTAAAGGCCGGGACCGCCATCGGTGAGGAGCATGATCTGCTCAAAGGATGTCAGGAGGGAGAGGGTCTGGTAGGTCGTCACGAAAAGAAGCGGCCACTTGATCATGGGGAGCTCGACGTAACGAATCGTCTGCCAGGTGGTCGCCCCGTCCACCTTAGAGGCCGTGGTGTAGTCCTTGGGAATCGCTTCGATAGCTGAGGAAAAGAGGATCATGCCAAAGGAAGCACCGATGAATCCGTTGACCAGGAAAATGAAGACCCATGGGTAGGTATTGAGTAGATACTCCCCCCCGCCGATACCCAACGGACCAAGGAAGTACTTGTTGATCACGCCCATGGGAGCCGGCCCGGCCAGTGCCCTCCACATCATCGTGTACACGACCACCGGTGTGATCCGTGGCAGGAACCACAACACCCGAAAAGCGAAACCGGTTCGTCGCCTGATATGGGTCGTTATCAAGGCGATGACCAGAGCCATCCCCACGTTGAACAGGGCTAGGGTCAGAGCAACATACATGATTGTGTTGCCGAGGATCTTTGAGAAGAACCTGTTGGTGAAGATCTTTACGTAATTGTCCAAACTCCAGTTTACCGGTCTCCACCACTCAAGAATACCAAAGTTGGTCATATCTAGTTTAGTGAAGCTCAGGATGAAAACCATTACAAGTGGAATAAAAAAGAATAAAGTTACTAAAACAAGCGTAGGAGAAAGAAATACATACGGAGCAAGTTGGCCCTGCATCCGAGAGAGCCTAGCGTTTCTCGTTCCTGATAAAGCGGGGAGGGGGGGCTTCCCCCTCTCCCCTATTTGTTCCGTTCTTCGTTTCACCGGATGATTACGTTGTCACCCAGCTCACGTTGGAGCTCATCCACCACGAATTCCACCGCCTCCTGGGGGGTGAAAGTGCCTCCCACCGTCGCTGCCAGGGCCTCGTAGGTAATGGTGGAATACGAGCCCCAGTACGGGTTGTTGGGCAGGAAGGTGGTGTAAGCCAGCATATAGAGTGCTTCGCTCAGCAGGCGGGAATCCTTATAGAACTTGTACTCCGTTTGTCCTTTAAGGATACCCAAGTGGGTGCTGGCGATCGCGTGACGAGTATTGGGACCGTAATCGGTGACCTTGTCGATCAGGGCCAGCGCCAAGTCAGGATGTTCGCACTGAGAACTGATGAGGTAGGCCAGCGGGTGTGTGAGGGAATTCGCCTGGCCGCCCTGCTCTGCGGCTGGGATTAACGCAAAGCCGAAGGTCTCCCACATATAGTCCTCTCCACCGAGATCCTTGAGGTAGGCCTCCGCCCATTCGGCCCACTGCCATGTCCCACCGATCCAGAATAGGACCTTGCTCCCAGATACGCCAGGATGCCATGCGTCGCCCCAACCCAAGCCGAGGCAGCCCATGGACCCGTAAGTCTGTGCAGCGTCGTAGAAGAACTGGTAGTACTTGAGGCCGGCTGCTTCGTCGAAGACCAGCTTACCGGTCGCAGTATCGATCGTCTCCCCGCCGAAAGCGTAGTACAAGGCCGTGAAGTCAGGCCCGTTCTTCGGGCGC
>JAGLXM010000210.1 GCA_023132915.1 Candidatus Bipolaricaulota bacterium | reverse complement strand
GAACCTGTTGCCTCATCTAAAAATGTACTCGAAATGACATTCGTTGCCTCACGTGAAAATGTACTCCAAATTAACGTGTCGTTCCTCCTGCTTCGGCCTGCTCTTTGACCGCACAAGATCATCCAATCTCTCTTGCAGTCTGATGATCTCCCGTTTCAGCTTCACTGGGTTCAGCTTCGCGTATTCCTGCCTGAGCGCCTCCTTCGCCTGCTTGGGAACGAAGTTTGACTCAAGTACCCGCTGCAAAGGCGTCCTTGCCCGATCGTACTTCTTCTTCACCCTGCTTCCAATCCGCGTCTTCTCGATCAGCTTCATCACCGGTTGGAAGAAGTTCGTGTACAGCCGCAGGTGATCGTAAAGCTCGTTTAACACCTCAAGTTCTTCTTCTGTGTCGTACCGTCGATACCCAACCGCTCTCCTCACTACGGAGTAGTTCTTCTGCTCCACAAAGCAGTTGTCGTTCTTCCTGTAGGGCCTGCTGCGGGTGAACGTGATCTTGTTCTCACGACAGTACCATAACAGATGACCGTTGATGAACTCGCTCCCATTATCTGAATCGATCCCTAAGATCTTGAATGGGAACCTCTCCTTCGCCTTCTCAATCCCGGCAAAGACCCACACCTGTGCCTTGTTCTTCACCGCTTCGGTCTCGGTCCACGCTGTACATATATCGGTCATATCCAGGGTTTGGGCGAAATCACCACTGGGGTTGCCTCCCCCATGTGACACAAGGTCGATCTCTACAAATCCAGGGCGCTTCTCATCCCACTCACTGAAGGTGCGAATTGGGATCTGGTGCTTCAACAGCGTCCCTGGCTTGGTGTTCGATCTTGCTTTCAGCTGGTATCGCTTCCTCACCGGAGCAAGCAGCCGATCGATCGTTGCCGGACTGACCTCAATGAGTTTCTTCCTCACCTCATCGGCAATCTTTAGCTCGTCCAGCCGTTCCAGCACCGGGACGATCTCGGGAAGGTAAGGCCCCAATCGCTTCCCACAGATGCAATCGCAGATCACCCAGACCTTGCGCAAGGCAACAACGACCTCCTTGTCGTACTTCCTTGGCCTCCTTCTTTGTTTCTTCTTTCTCTTCGTCCGTTCGTCCTCGACCAGGGTGATTTGAACCTTACCCCGCCGTCCTTTTCCCAATACCCTGGGCTTGGCTCGCTCGCGTAATACCCTGGACGCGTAGGAGCGGTTGTAGCCTGCTAGTTCGATCACCGTGTCAAGGATCTTCCCCTTCTCTTTCTTGCCTGTCCGTTTGTAAGTGAGCGCCAGTTGCTTCGTTACCGCCTGTTTTTCCTTCATCGTTAGCCCCATCGGTATCTCCTCGCTCAACTCATACTTGTGTGAAGAGACACCGTAGCCTCACCTCCCGTTTCGAGTACATTTCTTAGATGAGGCAACGATACGGTTTGGAGTACTTTTTTAGTGAGGCAAT
>JAGLXM010000021.1 GCA_023132915.1 Candidatus Bipolaricaulota bacterium | reverse complement strand
GGGTGTGGGACCTCCTTACCAACGGTGACCTTGACGATCTTTTCCCCGCAGTCGGGACACTCAACCAGCTCGATCACCGGAACGTGCTTCTCCTTTCCCTCTTGTGCTTCCGTTTTGATTAACTCTCCAAGCCGCATAGTTTCCTCCTTTCTTACCTTTGGTTTAGAGACATGGCTTGTTTTCTCCCGCTGTTCCGCACTCCTGACAGGACTCTAGCGCGTCCCTTTGCAGGTATATCCGCAAAGTGGAGGCACAGATATCTGGTCGATCTCGATTTGCATTAAGGAGAACCTCCTTCGCCTCCTTAGAGCAAGGCTAGCTCCTTGCTAAGGAGCGTAACGTGGCCCATCTCCTCCCTTATAATCTTATCGATCTTGTCCCTGCCAAACCGTTCGGGGACCATATCTTTGATGCCAAGGTAAAACACGATGGAATCTTTCTCCAATCCGATAGCCGTCTTGAGGATCTCCTCAACAGACTTTCCGGCGATAAGCTCAGTTGGATCTATCTTAGGGTCAAAGACATAGCCATCGGCCATCGCCTGGAGGTAGAGAGCCGCTTCACCGTAGGGATCGAAGACGGTCGGTCCTGTTTCCTTTCCTGAAAGCTGCGTCCTCATGGTGGCAAAGGTCTTCTCGTGCTCGATCTCCATATTCGCCAGTTCGAGCAGTTTCTGCTTGTGATCCTCCTCGAAGTCTCCTTCGGCCGCGAGGCAGTAGAATCTGGCTCCATTGCGTTCGATTTGCTCGGCCATCTCGAATATTTCATCCGCGTTGAACATCTTATCCATAGTTCACCCCTTTTAGAGAGACTGATGCTGGCTGGCAATTGTCTCGGCCAGCCTATTCAGGGCCTTAAGGTCTGCCTTCCTGGGTAGCCCCTTGCACATTACCGGATCGAGCCACTCCAACTTGAGCGAGGACGCAAGTCCCGTGATCTGTTCTACCGTCTTCCCAGCCCAGCCGTAGGAGCCAATGATTGCCGCGTATTTGAGCTTCGGTCGCAGGGCGTTTGTCAGGTAGGCCGATGAGATGATGCTCGGGTGAGGGCCGACGAGGAGGGTTGGTGTGGCGAAGACGACCGTCGCCGCATCGACCAGGGTGATCGCGAGCTTTCCAATGTCGGTTACCGTCATGTTGAACGGTTCTGTTCGCACGCCGCGATCGGCGAGCGCAGAGATCAGGTGGTCCACCATCACCTGTGTGCTCCCGTGCATGGACACGTAAGGGAGGACGACGAGGTTTTCCGGAGGATCGAGGACCCAGTGTCTGTAGGCATCGAGGATGAATGCCGGGTCATCGTAGAGAGGACCGTGGCTTGGGGCGATGGTCTCGATCTCGTAACGGGCAAGTTTCTCCAGATGCCCCTTGATAATCGAGCTAAACGGCATCATGATCTCGGCGTAGTAGCGTTTCGCCGCCTCGTAGACCCTTTTTTTGTCCGTCGCATAGAGGTCCGTCGTGGCCAGATGCGAACCGAACAGGTCGCAGGTGAACAATACCTTGCCTTCGCGCAGATAGGTGAGCATCGTCTCAGGCCAGTGCACCCAGGGGGCATGGATGAATTGAAAGGTGCGATCTCCGAGGGAGAGGGTCTCACCGTCCTCCACGGTCACGATCCGCTCCGGATCGATGTGTAGGTGATCGACGAGCATCGGTTTTGCCTTCGGCGTCGTGATTATCTTGGCGTTTGGATACCGGTCGAGAACTGCAGGAACAGAGCCTGAGTGATCCTGCTCCACGTGCTGGACAATTAAGAAGTCAAGCTGTGTCACGGCCTCAAGCTGCGCCATCAGAACATCGATCTTCTCTGGATCGACGGTGTCGATGAGGGCTGTCTTCTCACTTCCTTTTACGAGGTAGGCGTTGTAGCTTGTTCCATCAGGGAGCGGAATCAGCTCATCGAACAAGCGGCGATCGAAGTCCTGTGCCCCCATCCAGAAGACTCCTGGTACGATTTCTCTTGCGTTCAACTTGCCTTCCCCAGTATCTGTTCGATATTCTCTTTCGGATCGCCGATCAGCCGCAAGTCATAGTTTTCTTGCAACACCTCGAGGATATCCTCGTTCACCCACGCCGGGAGGATTGGACCAAGGTAGATCCCTTTGATTCCAAGCGATAGCAATCCCCACAGGATGGTGACCGCTTTCTGTTCCATCCAGGAGAGGACAATGGAGAGCGGAAGGTCGTTTACCTCCACTCCGAAGAGTTCGGAGAGGGCGACGGCGATATCGATCGCGACGATGGAGTCGTTGCACTGGCCGAGGTCGATCAAGCGCGGGATTCCCTCGATCTCTCCGAGATCAAGGTCGTTTACGCGGAACTTGCCACACGCCAAGGTGAGAACGACCGTATCCCTTGGCAGGAGCTTCACGAACTCGCGGTAGTAGCTTGCTTTTCGAAGCGGTGAATCACATCCGCCGACGAGGAAGAAGTGTCTAATCTTCCCTTCTTCTACGAGCGCTTTGATCTTGTCTTTTAGCGAGAGGATCGTGGAAAGAGAGAACCCGGTGGTGAGGGTCACCTCACCCGGTTCCTCTGAGAGCTCGGGGAGGGATTTCGCCTTCTCGATAACCTCTGTGTAATCGTAGCCTGCGATGTGTTTCACTCCAGGGAGCCTCGCCGGGCCGGTGGTGAACATGCGGTCCTTGTAGCCGTCCTTTGGTAAAAGGACGCAGTTTGATGTCCCGAGGATCGCCACCGGATAGCGCGAGAAGAGCTCCTTCTGATCGAACCAGGCCTTACCAAGGTTCCCGACGAGGTGTTTGTACTTCTTGAGTCCAGGGTATCCGTGTGCTGGAAGCATCTCCGAGTGGGTATAGACGTTGATCCCGGTCCCTTCGGTCTGTTCGAGGAGCGCAGCGAGTGGCTTCAACCCGTGCCCGGTGACAATGATCCCCGGTCCCTTTACGGTTCCTGTTGGTACTTCTGTCGGTTCGGGCTCACCGTATGTATCGATGTGTGCCTTCTTCAACAGGCGCATCGTCTTTATCGCCATCTCTCCGGATTCGAGCGCGAGCTTCACGAAGTCCTCAGCATCGAAGTTCATGTTGGTGAATGTGGCGTAGAACGCACGTTCCAGGAACGCGTCAATCTTTGTATCGGTGTAACCAAGCTCGCGCGCGTGGTACAGGTAGGCCGCCATCCCTTTTGCCGAGAAGATGAGGTTATCCTGCAGTCTGGCGACGGTCGCTGGCTTCCCGCAGACCCCTTGCACGGTGCATCCAGTTCCACCAGCGGTCTGCGAGCACTGATAGCAAAACATGTCGAGTTTTTCAGCCATTCTCGTCCTCCTTGGGATTGGTCTCTTCATCGAGGAGGCGTTTCTCCCCCTCAATTGATCTTATCTGTGTGATATCTTGGGTCACCTCGAGCGTCCCGAGATACTCGCCGGCTTTGTCTCTCACAGGGAAATATCGGATGTAGACCGTCTTTCCGGCCATGTTGATCCAGAACGCCGCCTCGTCCCGCTTTCCGCTCTTAAACCCCTTCAGGATGCGGTTTACGACGTGCACGCTCTTCTGCGGGTGGCAGTTCTGCACCATGCGACCGATGATCGCCGGGCTGCGCACGAAGATGCGACCCGGTGCCTGGTTGAAGTAGCGTACGGTGTCATCCTTGTCGATGAACGTGATATCGATCGGTAGGGAATCGAGGAGAGCAGCGAGCTCGCGTAGTGAGAGCGCGCCGGCGGTGAACCGTATCTCACCCTCTGCTTCCTCATCCTGTGTTCCCTCATCGAGTGACGGGCCGGTGGGAACGGTTGGTGTGAACGAGGTGTAGCCGATCTTGTCGAACTCTTTCCTGATTAGTTTCCACTCGGATTCGCTTATCACTTCAAGGGCACTCGGAAAGAGGATCTTCTCCTCTTTGCGGAAATGAGAGGACAATATATCGTACAGGCCCTGTCCTTTCGCTGCGAGGAGCTTTCCCGCAGCCCCGTCCTCAATGAGGGCAATTACCGCTTTACGCTCGGCGCGTATGCGATCGTGCTCCATCCACATGATTGCCGGTGGTTCGGTGATCCCGTGTTTCTCTAGGTACGGAAAGAGCACGTTCTCTTCGCGAGCATAGTGGGTTTCCGATTCCGCGAGCTCGCCGGAGATCGTGCGCAGCTCTTCGCCACTTTGGGGACCGTCCTTAGCGAGATTCCAGGCCCGCTCTGCCGCTCCGAGCATCCGCTTGTGCTCCTCGATCAGTATGTTGATCGGGTGCCAGGCGGGTACGCTCAGGCCCTTATCGAGCGACTCCTTGAACAGGG